>JBDLQY010000034.1:0-4085 GCA_039800325.1 Pseudomonadota bacterium
TTTTTTTACCTGGTCGAAAAATCTCTTGCCGCGTGCCAAAATACGCTCCGGAAACATTATGGGTTTCAAAAACAAAACCAAGATTTCTAGGAGAGCACAATGCCAGCTGCAAAAAATATCCTTCGCATGACCCTGCTGTCAGCCGCCATCTTGCTGAGCAGCCAAGCGTCTGCGCAAAACGTCTCGGGTGAAGATCTGTACAACCAGCAGTGCGCCGCTTGCCACGCCATCCAGAAAGACGCACCTCCCGGCATGGGGCCTAATCTGCACGCTCTGGTCGGAAGATCTGCCGGCTCCATTGCTGGCTTTGCCTACTCGAAAGAGTTCAAAACCGGGCTGAAGGGCAAGTCCTGGAGCCCCGAACTGTTGGACAAATGGCTGGAGAACCCACAAAAAGTCGCTAAGGGTACCTACATGATGTACCAGCAAGCTGACCCTGCAGTGCGCGCCGCCATCATAGATTACTTGAAGAGCGCGAAGTAAGCTGCTGATAATAAACAAAATAGAAGCGTGAACTTTTACAAGTTCACGCAGTTTCTGAACTGGTAGTCTGCTAGTTCAGTCACCCGGCGCGGTAATCCCGCGCCGCAAGGAAGCTCATGTCCTCCCCGCTGCTATTCACCCCAATTTCACTCGGTCCGCTCACGCTCGCCAACCGAATCATGGTGTCGCCAATGTGCCAGTACTCCGGTCACGACGGCAATGCCAATGGCTGGCACTTGGCGCACCTTGGTTCTCTAGCGCTTTCCGGTGCCGGGCTATTAACCATCGAAGCTACCTCAGTCAGCCCTGAGGGCAGAATCACACCAGGGTGCCTTGGCCTCTACAACGATGAGAATGAGCGGTCGCTCAAGACCGCGGTGGATATGTTGCGTGAGGCAAGCAAGTCGAAGCTGATGCTGCAAATCGCGCACGCCGGGCGCAAGGCCTCGAGTGCTCGCCCATGGGAAGGCGGCGCCCTGCTCTCCAGCGCCGAGGGCGGCTGGGAAACCATCGCACCGTCAGCCGTGCCGCATAAGCCGGAAGAAGCAGCGCCAAGCGCTATGAGCCGCGATGACATTCAGCGCGTGATCAATGATTTTGCGGCGACAGCAAAGCGCGCGCGTCGTCTTGGCTTTGACGCGATCGAGCTGCACGCAGCGCATGGCTATTTGCTGCATGAGTTTCTGTCGCCGCTAGCCAACCAGCGCGACGATGAATACGGCGGCTCGATGGAAAACCGCATGCGCTTCTTGCTGCAGATTTACGAGGTAGTGCGCGCCGAACTGGGGCCGAATATCGCGCTAGGTGTCAGGGTCACGGGTAGTGACTGGGTTGAAGGCGGCTGGACTGTCGATGATTGCGTCACGCTATGTCAGCGCCTGGAGGCGGTCGGCGCCGACTTCGTCGATGTGTCTTCCGGTGGCGTTTCGCCCCTGCAAAAGATCAGCATTGGCCCGGGTTACCAGGTGGCGTTTGCGGCACAGGTGAAACAAGCGGTCAGCATGCCCGTCATCACAGTCGGCATGATCACCGAGCCGCAGCAAGCGGAAGACATTCTGCAGAATGGCCAGGCAGACATGGTTGCGCTAGCCCGCGCTTTCATCGCCGACCCTCGCTGGCCTTGGCATGCAGCCGCTGCCCTTGGGGGCAAAATTGAGGGACATCCCCAGTATTACCGCTGCATGCCGTCGGGCTCGCCGCGCATATTCGGTGACGTGGTGACCAATCAGCGCTAACCTACTGCTGCGCCATGCATGTATAGATTTCATGTATGGACGAGCGTTTGGCCGATGGACAGCGCTGAGCCAGTTACCTATCATTGGCGCGTTTTGTCTGGCAGGAAACACTGTCAGCACCCATAATATTTAGACAAGGAGACTTCATGGACAGCGGCCTGCTGGCATTGCTGGCATTCACCCCAATCCTCTTATCTGGCATCCTGCTGGTCGGATTCCGCATGCCGGCAAAGACGACAATGCCCGTCGTTTTCGTCGTTACATGCGCCATCGCCATCGGCGTCTGGGGAATGAGCCTGAACCGAGTCATCGCCTCCTCACTGCAGGGCCTGATCATGACCGCAGGCCTGCTTTGGATCATCTTCGGTGCAATCATGCTCCTGAATACCCTGAAGTATTCGGGCGCCATCGCCACCATCCGCGCCGGCTTCTCCAACATCAGCCCAGACCGTCGTGTGCAGGTGATCCTCATCGCCTGGCTGTTCGGTAGCTTCATCGAGGGTGCCTCGGGCTTTGGTACGCCGGCGGCCGTGGCGGCGCCGCTGATGGTTGCTGCCGGATTCCCTGCCATGGCGGCCGTGGTGTTCGGCATGATGATCCAATCCACGCCGGTCTCATTCGGTGCGGTCGGCACGCCGATGCTGGTCGGCGTGCAAAGCGGCCTCGACAAGGCAGCACTCAGTGGCGCACTGGCCGCTAAGGGCCTCGAGTGGAATGCATTGTTCGACGTAATCGTATCCGAGGTCGCGATTATCCATGGCATATGCGGTACGTTCATGCCGCTGTTCCTAGTCATGGTGATGACTCGGTTCTTCGGTCGCAACAAGTCGTGGACCGAGGGACTCTCTATCCTACCCTTCGCGCTCTTCTCGGCTTTCGCCTTCACCATCCCGTACATGTTAGCCGGCGTGTTTCTGGGCCCCGAGTTCCCGTCCATTCTTGGTGGACTATTGGGCCTTGCGGTCGTGACGCTGGCCGTCAAGCGCGGCTTCCTCGTCCCGAAGGATACCTGGGACTTCGCGCCGCCTGCCGAGTGGCCGGTCACCTGGGTAGGCAACCTGCAAATGTCGATGGACTCGCTGGCCGAGAGCCGCATATCGCGCGGTATGGCATGGTTCCCCTACGTGCTGCTGGCACTGCTGCTGGTACTGTCACGTACTGTGAAGTCTTTCGGTGATGCGCTCAAGTCGGTCGACCTGAAATTCGCCAACATCCTCGGCGAGCAGGGCATTGGCGGCAACTTTCAGATTCTCTACCTACCGGGCGGCCTGCTGATCCTCGTCTGCGTCGTCACCTACTTCCTGCACCGAATGCGAGCGCCGGACTTCGCGCGCGCCGTGCGTGACTCGGGCAGCACCATCCTCGGCGCCGGCTTCGTGCTGATCTTTACCGTGCCTATGGTGCGTGTGATGATCAATTCCGGTGTCAATGCGAACGACCTCGTTAGCATGCCGATCTCCATGGCACGCGGCGTCGCCGACCTCATGGGCCAGGTCTACCCGCTGCTAGCACCATCTGTTGGTGCGCTGGGCGCCTTCCTCGCCGGGTCTAACACCGTCAGCAACCTGATGCTGGCCCAGTTCCAGTTCGAGACGGCCGGCCTGCTTTCGCTGTCGGGTGCGCTTATGGTGGCAATCCAGAGCGTCGGCGCTGCAGCCGGCAACATGATTGCCATTCACAACGTGGTCGCTGCATCCGCGACGGTCGGTCTTCTGGGACGAGAGGGCATGACGCTCCGCATCACCATCATCCCCACCATTTACTACCTCGCGCTGGCAGGAACCCTTGGCATGCTTGCCCTGCACGTAGTCGGCGTCAGCGACCCCCTGCTGGGCTACGTGTCGGCTGCCTCTAAACCGAACTGACCTAGCTGTACATGGTAGAACCCAAGGCCGCACGGAGGATTCCGTGCGGCCTTCTTTGCTTTCAACTTGAGCTTCGCAATTTTTAAAGCTCAAGAACTTTTGTCCGACTTCCCTTACTTTCCAGCTGATTTCGTAAACTGCTACCGATCTTCAATAGACGGAATGCAGTGCTGCAATGCCTGCACGGTTTTTTATTTGCTGCAAAGCTAGAAAACACAGCAAATTAACGCAATTCGATTGAGAGCCCGCAATCAGCGTGCCGATCGATTTGCATTTATCGCCGCTAGCCCAAAAGATGTCATCTCTTTCCACAAACAGGAGAAGACATGAATGGCATCTCGCAATCGGGTGCTTACGGTTCGCAGGCCCTGTCACCTCAGGGATTTTTCGGCAGCATGCTTGGCGCTCCGGTCGGTGGGCTGATTGGTCGCGGCATTGGCGGCATGTTTGGGCAATCTGGCGCCGGCAGTCAGATCGGACAGCTTGCAGGTGGCATTGGCGG
>JBDLQY010000035.1:0-3930 GCA_039800325.1 Pseudomonadota bacterium
CCTGCCTGTGCTGGCATGCCTGGATTGGTGTTCGCGACATATACATGGACTACATCAAGCCGACCGCAATTCGCTTGTTGCTGCAGGTCTTAACCATCGTGCTGCTGGCTGGCTATGCCTGCTGGGCCGTGATCATTTTGTGGAGTGTTTGAGATGGCTGACGTTCTGAACCATCTTGCTAATAATTTACCGCGTCGTAAATTCGACGCCGTGATTATCGGCGCTGGCGGTGCCGGTATGAGGTGCTCACTTCAATTGGCCCAAGCCGGCTGGAGTGTGGCGGTGTTGTCCAAGGTATTCCCAACGCGCTCGCATACGGTGGCGGCGCAGGGTGGCATAGGCGCGTCCTTGGGCAACATGAGCGAAGACAATTGGTACTGGCATATGTTTGACACTGTAAAAGGGTCTGACTATCTGGGTGACCAGGACGCCATCGAGTTCATGTGCCGCGAGGCGCCTAAGGTCGTTTACGAACTCGAGCATTTCGGCATGCCGTTTGACCGCAATCCAGACGGCACGATTTATCAGCGTCCGTTCGGGGGGCACACTGCTAATTTTGGTGAGAAGCCAGTTCAGCGTGCCTGTGCCGCCGCCGATCGGACTGGGCATGCCCTGCTACACACGCTCTATCAGCGCAACGTCCATGCGCGCACACAATTTTTTGTCGAGTGGATGGCGCTTGACATCATTCGCGATGCGGACGGCGACTGTGTCGGTGTGGTCGCCCTTGAGATGGAAACCGGTGAAGTCATGGTTCTTGAGGCAAAGGTAACCGTCTTCGCCACGGGCGGCGCAGGCCGTATTTGGGCTGCGTCTACCAACGCGTTTATCAACACAGGCGATGGCATGGGTATCGCTGCGCGAGCAGGCATCCCTCTTGAGGACATGGAGTTCTGGCAGTTTCATCCCACCGGTGTCGCCGGCGCGGGGGTGCTGATCACTGAGGGTGTTCGGGGTGAAGGAGGCATATTGCTTAACAAGCATGGCGAGCGATTCATGGAGCGCTATGCCCCCACTTTGAAAGATCTGGCGCCTCGAGATTTCGTGTCTCGCTCGATGGACCAGGAAATTAAAGAGGGGCGCGGATGCGGCCCTGACGGCGATTATGTGCTGCTCAAGCTTGATCATCTGGGCGCTGAGACCATCATGAAGCGCCTGCCGTCGATTCGCGAGATTGCCATCAAGTTTGCCAACGTCGACCCCATTAAGGATCCGATTCCGGTCGTTCCGACCATTCATTATCAGATGGGCGGCATTCCGACCAACTATCACGGGCAGGTGGTTGTGCCGCGCCATGGTGACCCCAACAGCGTCGTCAATGGTCTTTATGCCATTGGCGAATGTGCCTGCGTTTCGGTCCATGGTGCTAATCGCCTGGGTACCAACTCGCTGCTCGATCTGGTGGTCTTTGGTCGTGCAGCCGGCAATCACATCGTCAACGGAAATCGGCGGTCAAGCGAGCATAAACCGCTCCCCCGTGATGCGGGTGATGCCACTCTGACGCGGCTGGCCCGGCTTGAAGGCTCGTCCTCCGGAGAGAATGCGCAGGCGGTAGCCAACGACATTCGTCGAACCATGCAGACACATTGCGGCGTATTCCGGACGTCTGAGCTGCTGAGCCAGGGCGTCAGCAAAATCATGGAGATTGAGCAGCGCTGCAAGAACATTCACGTGGCCGATAAGTCCAAGGTCTTCAACACGGCCCGTATTGAGGCGCTTGAGGTCGATAACCTGATTGAAACCGCCAAAGCAACCATCGTGTCGGCCGACGCGCGCAAAGAGAGCCGTGGAGCGCATGCGCACCGCGATTTCCCCGATCGCGACGATGCAAACTGGATCAAGCACTCGCTTTGGTATTCGGAGGGCAATCGTCTTGACTACAAGCCGGTAAACATGAAGCCCCTCACCGTCGAAACATTCAAGCCCAAGGCCCGTACCTTCTAATCAGCCCAACACGGTATTCAACCCATCGCGACTGCCGCTGCACAGGAGTTTTCATGAGCGCTACCGTCGATACCCCGATCGCCCCTCCGGCCAAGCCTGGCACGGTTGGGCGTACGGTGAAGTTTTCAATTTATCGCTTTGATCCCGACCGCGACCAGAAGCCGCGGATGCAAAACATTGAGGTTCAGCTGCAACCGACCGACAAGATGTTGCTGGACGCGCTCATGCGCATCAAGAGTGATGTCGATGATTCGTTATCGTTCCGTCGCTCGTGCCGCGAGGGCGTGTGCGGTTCTGATGCCATGAACATCAATGGCAAGAATGGTCTGGCATGCATTACCAATCTGCGCGATCTCAAAGAGCCCATTGTTCTGAAGCCGCTTCCCGGCTTACCCGTCATTCGTGATCTCATCGTCGATATGACGCAGTTTTTCAAGCAATATCACTCCATCAGCCCCTTCCTCATCAACGACACGCCGCCCCCCGAAAAAGAGCGTCTGCAAAGTCCTGAAGAGCGCGAAGAGCTTGATGGCTTGTATGAATGCATTTTGTGCGCTTGTTGCTCAACCTCGTGCCCGTCGTTCTGGTGGAATCCTGATAAATTCGTTGGGCCGGCGGGATTGCTGCAGGCCTACCGATTCATTGCGGACAGTCGGGATCAGGCGACTAGCCAGCGACTGGATAATCTTGAAGATCCCTATCGTTTGTTCCGCTGCCACACCATCATGAACTGTGTTGACGTGTGTCCCAAGGGGCTCAACCCCACCCGGGCCATCGGCAAAATTAAAGAGCTGATGGTCCGTCGCACGGTCTGATCGGCAGCGCCCGCATATGACTTTGGTCAACGCTGGTTCCCCAGATGCACTGGGGCTGAGTGCCGCCAACTCTGACCGGGCGGCACGCCTGAGGCGTATACAGTGGCGTGCCCGCCGCGGTCTGCTCGAGAATGATCTCATCCTTACCCGGTTTTTCGAGACGTACGGTTCGCAGCTGGACGAAATGAAGGTACTAGGGCTCGACCTGCTGCTTGATCTGCCCGACAATCAGCTGCTTGATTTGGTGCTTGGTCGTACGCAACCGGCCCCTGAGCTGGAAACGGGTCCAGCGGGTCAGGTACTGACACTTTTGAGAAATTTATAAAATCTGTAGAAAAAATCGCGCCAGGTGCCGTTGCGGTCAGGCGCTGTGAAGAATCAAGACAAGGGAATACTGACGATGACTACCAAGAAGACTGCAACGCTCTCCTTTAGCGATGGCACTCCGCCCATCGAGATGCCTATTCACCAGGGCAGCATTGGTCCTGATGTCATCGATATCCGCAAGCTTTACGGACAGACCGGTAAGTTCACATTCGACCCCGGCTTTTTGTCGACGGCTGCCTGTGAATCCGCGATTACCTATATCGACGGGGACAAGGGAGAGCTCTTGTACAGGGGCTATCCGATCGAGCAAATCGCTGAGCGCTGCGATTATCTCGAAACCTGTTACCTGCTTTTAAATGGCGAGCTTCCAGATGTAGCCCAGTTGGCCGACTTCAAGCATCGGGTGACATACCACACCATGGTGCACGAGCAGATGACCCGCTTCTTCCAGGGGTTCCGCCGTGACGCTCACCCGATGGCGGTCCTGGTGGGTTCGGTGGGTGCTATGTCTGCTTTTTATCACGACTCGCTCGACATCAATGACCCCGAACATCGTTTCATTTCGGCTATACGGCTTGTCGCCAAGATGCCTACCCTAGTCGCGATGGCCTATAAGTATTCCATTGGCCAGCCGTTTATGTATCCGCGAAATAACCTGTCGTATACGGCTAATTTCATGCGGATGATGTTTGGCACGCCCTGCGAGGAATACCATCCCAATGAAGTTCTGGTGCGCGCGCTTGACCGAATCCTTATTCTGCACGCTGACCATGAGCAAAATGCTTCGACCTCTACGGTTCGTCTGGCGGGCTCTTCGGGCGCTAATCCCTTCGCCTGCATCGCT
>JBDLQY010000036.1:0-5473 GCA_039800325.1 Pseudomonadota bacterium
CATGTGCACCCATCGTCGGCTGCCGAAATTTTCCCACCTGAGCTCGTTTAAGCAAGGCGGAAAGTTCGGAAGATCCATTCGCCCTGAGGTCTGCAGCCCAGGCGAAAGGCTTGAGTTGAACATCGGGCGCCCGGACCGCCGAGGCACCCCGCAAGGCCTGAGGCACATCGCTGCCCGCCGCGGGAGCCTGGGCAACTTGAGACTGCTCTGCTTGCAGCGGCGCTTGCCCGGCAATCGCCTGATTGGACTGAGATTGAGCGCGTACGACTGTGGACCCACCTCGAGCGCTGACTGACTGGCTCCCCGTCATGACAAAGCCTCTGGCTCAGAGGGACTGATCAAATCCAGCGCCGCAAAAGCCCCTGCGAAGCCGAGACTGGTATCCAGTGTGTAAGACTCAAGCTCGTCCGCCGCGTTGATCCAGCACCAGCCACTGCCGTCCAGCTCATCATCGATGATCAGCATTAATCGATCCTCAGGCCAAAGACCGGACGCCTGCAATTCATCAGCGCGAAGCATGAGGGCATTGGCCAGTGCGATAAGACCAGAGGCACGGCTGGCATCTTGGGCGGCGTCGCCAAAGGCGCCAAAGTGGGTTCGCGACAACAGAATCAAGGGCCCGTGCCGCCAGTGCAGAAAAAAGAATACCGACTGCACCCCGTAACCCGAAAACCCGCATAGCGCAGCATCAGCCTCCTCGGCACGATACAGATCGGCCCACGCAGGAAAATCGCCCGGACTCGCTTCGAGATGAAGCGAAGCGTGCAGACTGGGGCTCTCTTCGCGCAGCGACTGCCGCAGGGCTTCGGAGAAGGCGGGGAGCGTATCGAATTGAAGACTCTGCAGATGGGTCTGAAGCACATCCCAGGATGAAGAATCAAGCGATGAACTCATATCGGCCCCTTAAGCGCGCTGCGCGAAAAATGCCGCCACCGGCGGCACCGGCTCGGATGCCGTATCCGAAGAGTCGGGCTCGTCTCCAGGTAGGGGCAGGGATCGCCAGGCGTGGGCAGCCTCTGCGAGACGCCCTAACTCAGCGGTAAACCCTGTCGTATCGAGCGAGGTCAGTGTCAAGCGTCGCCACAGCACCAGACAATCGCGGCCCTGCGCGTCAAGCCCCAACGATAAACAGGCACCGGCCGTGTGTTCGCCCAGAAGACTCGCCCGCAAAAGAGCTAAAGCATGCTTCTCGGGCTCAGAAAGGACTCTGATGACCGCGAACGCGGTGAGCGAAACCGCGTCGTCTTCGCGCCGCAGACCGATCTCAAGACCGTCAGGCAGGTAGAGTCCAGCGCCCCCTTGCTCATCGAATTCGAGGCCGGCGATACCCAGAAGATTGCCGAGTTCGTACAGGTGTTCGTCGAGATTCATACCCTTTCTCCCTTACCCATAGAACATTATGGCCTACCCAGGATATTCTTCGTAGGCGGTTACGCTCGGGCCCACCAGGACTCCCAAGAGCGCGTGGCGGAAGGCGCCCGTGCGCTGCCGTTGCGTCGGGTTGCTGAGTTCGGGCGCGTGGCGGGAAGCGCCCGTGCGCTCGGGTATCCGGTCTCGGTGACTTGGTTTGGGCGCGTGGCGGTAAGCGCCCGTGCGCTGCCGTTGCGTCGGGTTGCTGAGTTCGGGCGCGTGGCGGTAAGCGCCCGTGCGCTCATAGGCTGCGGCCTGTCCTGCGGACAGGCTTCCCTTCGCTCGGGCCCTTCGCCGGGGCGCCCCGAACTCGGCCGCCGAGACGGCGGCCTCAAACATGCGGGGCGCTACAGCCCCCGGCGAAGCTGTCCCTCGCTCGGCTTGCCAAAATCGCGCAGAGCGCTTCCCGCCCCACGCCCTACCAACCTACAACACCGCGGCGCACGCTTCGCCGCACACGCCACCACCCCGATCGACTTGGACAAACGGCGAGTAGGCGGGCCGCTTACCGTTCGCCGCTAACTCTTCATCACCATCAAATGGCGCACGATAAGCGCCGCGCGCTCGTCAAGACTCGGCCTGTGGTTGAGCGCCAAGCTACGGCGAACGGGAAGCACCGCGCGCTCTTCCATGCGCCACCTGCGGTCGAGGACCCGGTGGCGGCGAGGGGGAAGCCACCCGAGCGATTTCGGCAAGCCCAGCGAGGAGCAAGTCCGCCAGACACTCCATAGCGCCCCGCATGTCTGAGGCTGCGTGAGCAGCCGAGTTCGGGGCGCTCCGGCGGACCGCAGCCGTATGAGCGAGCGGTGGCTTACCGCTCGCCGCTAAATCCTCTTCACCAACTAACAGCGGGCGGTCAGCGCCGCTCGCTCATCAAGACGCGGCCTGTGGCGGAGCGCCGAGCGACGGCGAGCGCGAAGCACCGCGCGATCGTCCATGCGCCACCTGCGGTCGAGGACCGGGTGGCGGCGAGGGGGAAGCCGCTGCGCGCGATTTCGGCAAGCCCAGCGAGAAGCCAGTCCGCCGGACACTCCTGAGCGTCCCGCATGTCTGAGGCAGCGTGAGCAGCCGAGTTCGGGGCGCTCCGGCGGACTGCTCCGAGCGCAGGGTAGTCCGGCCACAGGCCGGACCGCAGCCGTATGAGCGAGCGGGGGCTTACCGCTCGCCGTCACCCAACCCACCACAGGCGGAAACACATTAGCGAGCGGGAGCTCACCGCTAGAGCCCTAACACGCGCGGCAACCACAAGCTCAGGCCGGGCAGGAAGGTCACCATCATCAACACGATGAACAGCGCAATGAAAAACGGCCACATGGCCCGCGTAATGACTCCGATAGGCAGCTTGCTGACCGCAGCGCCCACAAACAGTACAGAGCCCACCGGCGGCGTGATGAGTCCAATGCCAAGGTTAACCATCATGATCATGCCAAAGTGCACGGGATCAACGCCAATCGATTTCATGAGGGGCAGAAGAATCGGCGTGAGAATGAGAATGAGCGGCGCCATGTCCATCAGGCAACCGAGCACCAGCAACAACAGATTGACCAACAGCAGGATGACCCAGGGTTCATCCGACAAGCCCGCCAGAAAGCTCGTGACCGTCATCGGAATCTGCATCAGTGTCATCAGGTAGCCAAAGCAGGCAGCGAAACCGATGAGGATCATGACAATACTCACCGTCTTCACGGTGCGGTGGATGAGCTTCGGCAAATCACGCCATCGGTAGTCTCGATAAATAAACATCGTGACAAAAAACGCCCACAGCACCGCAATAGACGCCGATTCATTCGCGGTAAACACCCCTGACAGAATCCCGCCAAGGATGATCACCATGGTCATCAGCCCCCACAAGGCCTCGCGGCAGATGCGCAGTGCCTGGGCCATCGGAATACGTTCACCGCGCGGATAGTTTTCGCGGCGGGCGATGATCAGACACAAAATTGCAAGCACCAGGCCCATCAGCAAACCGGGCAGCACGCCCGCCATAAAAAGCGCTGCGATACTGACCGACCCGCCCGCCGCGAGCGAATAAATTACAGCGTTATGGCTGGGAGGAATCAGGATTGCCTGAACAGACCCACTAATGGTGACCGCTGTAGCAAATGGTCGCGGATAGCCGCGCTTTTCCATCTCGGGGATTAGGACGGAGCCGATCGATGCGGTGTCGGCCACCGAAGAGCCCGATATCGCGCCAAAAAAGGTGCTGGCCATGATGTTAACCAGCGACAATCCACCGCGGATAAATCCGACCAAAACCCCGGCGAAGGCTACCAACCTTCGGGCCATACCACCCTCGGCCATCAATGCACCGGCAAGCACGAAAAACGGTATTGCCAGAAGCGAAAACTTATTGACGCCTGAACCCAGCTGAATCATGACTGCATCCAGCGGGACATCAATCCAGAGAGCGCCGATCAGCGCAGACAGGCCCAGCGCGAAGGCAACCGGCATGCCCACCATCATCAGCGCGAAAAAACTACCCAGCAGCACGAAGGTGTCCATCAGGCGGCCTTCTCTGCATCACCGATTCGAACCACGGCCCGATGAAGCTGCGGACCCCAGACCATGCGCTCGATAACAAACGCCAAGGTGAAGGCAGCGCCGATTGGAATCGGCGCATAGGTAACACCCACGGCAAGCCAGGGCAGTTCGCTGATCGACTGCCCCATAGTCTGCAAGCTCAATCGGGCACCAAACCAGAGCACAAATCCGCAGACCAGCAGCATGAGCGTATCAACCAGTCGTGCAAGCATCGGCCGCCAACGAGCAGCGAGTCGCTGGGTGAACAGATCGACTGCAATATGTGCACCGGCCCGGTATGCAGCAGCCGCCCCCAGGAAGCTGAACACCACCATCAGCAAAATTGCGATGGGCTCCGGCCACCGTGCGCCCACGCCCAACACATAGCGCATGAATACACCAACCGGAACCACCAGCGACATCAGTGCGATGGCAATGCCAGCAGCCCAAATACAGACCTGATACAGCGCGTCGAGTACATGCGCCAGAGTCGGTGGCGGCGAACGGTGTGTCGCCGCGTTATCACTGACCAGGCTCACCGGACCGCTTCAATACGCTTCATGAGCTCGGTAAAGGCTGCGCCGTACTTCGCGCGAACCGGTGCGGTTGCTTCAAAGAATGCGCGATTATCAAGCTCAATGAACTCGACACCCTCGGCCTTCAGCTTTCCGGTGTAGTCGGCCACCGCCTGGTCCCAGAGCGCACGCTGCTCCAGCTGGGCCTCGCGAGCCAATTTCTTGACCGCCGCCTGATCCGCTGCGGAAAGTTTGTCCCAGGCGACCTTAGACATGACCAAAATCTCAGGAATGATGAGATGGTTGGTCTGAGTGTAGTACTTCGCGCCAGCCTTAAAGTGGTTGGCCGTGTAGAGGCTGGGCGGGTTATTTTCGGCACCGTCAATCACCCCCGTTTGCAGCGCTGAAAATACTTCGCCGTATCCCATGCTGATGCCGTTGCCACCCATCGCATTCATAGTGTCCACAAACAGCGGATTACCCATCATGCGGATTTTCTGACCCTTCAGATCTTCGGGCTTACGAACAGGCTTCTTGGTGTAAAGGCTTCGCGAGCCTCCATCCATCCAGGCAAGGCCAATCAAACGGGCAGGCGAAGCACTCAGCTTGTCCAGCAGCTCTTGTCCGATGGGGCCGTCGATCACCGCCCGCATGTGGGGTATGTCGCGGAATACAAAAGGCATATTGAACACGTTGACCTCGGGCACCACAGGCCCGACCGGCCCCAAGGAGGTTCGGAGAATCTGAATCGCGCCGACCTGAGTCTGCTCGATCATTTCTTTCTCGCCGCCCAGCACACTGCCCGGAAACATCTGCACCTTGAGCCGCCCCTGGGTCGCCGCTTCGAGCTTTTTACCCATGTTCTCAACCGCAACCACCGTGGGATAGCCCTTGGGATGGACATCAGCGGCCTTGAGAACGGTTTGGGCTTCAACCCGTTCAACAGTTGCGGCACACAAAACGGCGGCGACGAGCAGGCTTAAGGCAGATCTGCGAATCATGGCAACGGTCTCCGTAAAGTTTGTCGA
>JBDLQY010000037.1:0-27474 GCA_039800325.1 Pseudomonadota bacterium
CCGGCCATGCGCTGGTTGCTTACGACGCTGACCCGAACAGCAGTACCAACACCACCGTGAAGGTCTACAACCCCTGGGGACCGACAAATGCCGAGTTCGGGTTCGTATCGCCGTTTGATGCTGACTTGACCGCCATTCTGCAGCCCAACTCGGGCATCGATCTCTGGGCAAAGTCCACGCCGATACTGCCTGTCTAAGCCTTAGTACGCGTCCGTTCGGTCTTACGTCATGGCGAACCCCTGCGTCCCGAAGGGGACGAAAGCCCTCACAGCTTTCGTCCCCAAAAGTTGGACTGCGCGTAAGCGGGTAGTGCCGTACCCACCCGAATGCGGGGCGGGTCGCCCTATCGCCCGTGCCTTGGCGTCAGTGACGACCTTGCTGACTACGTGCACCCTCGCCGCTCCGCTTGACGCACTGCAGGAATCCGGGCCGCACGCTGCTCCCAAGTCTGGGTTTGTCGAGATATCTCTCGACCGCATGAACGACAGGCTCGACCTGTTTAATCTGCGTCCCGATTGGTCTGCAGGCTTGGACAATTTCGGCAATCTGTCGGGCTGGCGTTTGCGTGGCGGTTATGGTTTTACTGACAGGGCCTGGCTTGAGGCTGGGCTTTTTGGTCGATCCATTCAGTACGGCTCTTTAGAACCACAGCTATCCGGCTGGCAGATCACGGGGCAATGGCGGCTGCGGCGTGGCGATCCGCTGCTCAACACCGCCGACATGTCTCTGCGCGCCTCTACCTGGGGAAACTCCACGAACACGGTCTCGCGCAACAACACAAGCCTGGGTGGTGTCACGTTTGACTCGGTATCGGTCATCAACCCCCGCGACCGTCAGTGGCAATTCGGCCCAGTGGTCAGCTGGCCGTTGGGCGATGCGGTATTTTCGGTGTTCGGTTCTGCAGGTCGTGGTCAGGTTTCAGTTGAGCGTATTAGCGCGCGATTGGGCGAGCGCACACTGAACTGGAGCGGCGGTCAATTTGATCTGGACGGGCGTTCGTTGGGTGGTCTGGGTCAGAACCTCGCCCGCAGCCTGGGGCTGGACGATGAACTTGCCACCGTCAACTATTCATTTCGCTTTCTGAGTACGGGTCTCGGTCTGCGCTATCCGGCGGGTAACTGGCAGTTTCGTGGTGGTTATGAGTACGTCACCATTCGTCGGGATGAGATCGATTCAGTCATCGCCGCGCGCGATACTGACAACATCACCTACAGCGCAAACCATACCCTGGTCGGCGAAGCTGCTTATCGTTTCTCTCGCGTTGCTTACGTATTCGTCCGCGGACAGGCCATGAGCAATCAATTTTTGGCCGAAGTGCCCTTCCTGTACAACGGTCTGACTGCGCGACGTTTTGACGCCCGCTACGGTTTGCTCACCACCGGCGTGGTATTTGGATTCTGACCCCATGATGCCCCTATCTTCCACGGCCGATCTGCTGGTTCCAGGCCTTCTGCTCACCGCGCTCAGCACGCTGTTGCTGCTGATGGTGCTGCGTGATCAGGCTGCCCGTCTGGGGTTGCTCGATAAACCGGGCGGGCGTAAACAACATGCGGCCCCCACCCCGCTGGTAGGCGGCATCGCTATGGCTGGTGCTCTGCTGCTTATCTGGTTGCTGGTTCCCTCAGCTCGGCCCCCAGCCTGGGTGGCGGTTGGGTTTGCGGCTCTGCTGGCTCTGGGTGCCGTCGATGACCGAAGAGAGATTTCAGCTTCGTCCAAGTTCTTGATCGAGACCTTTGTCGTGCTTCTGGTGTGCATGGGAACCGGACTCGCTTTGCACACAGTCGGTGAGATTCTTCCGGGTGTCAGTGGCAATCTGGGTTGGCTGGCTGTGCCGTTGGCCGTGTTCGGTGTGTTAAGCGTGCTGAATGCGGTCAACATGATCGACGGGGTCGACGGCCTAGCCGGCAGCGTTCTTCTGGTCAGCTTTGGCGCGCTAGCCTTCGCCATGTGGCTGGTTGGTGATATTCGTTTCCCCATCGCTCTGATGCCTTGCGCCGCACTCGCCGGATTTCTGTTGCTGAATCTGCGCATGCCGGGCGGGCGACCTGCGCGCGTGTTCATGGGTGACGGTGGCACGCTCGCACTGGGCTATCTGCTGGCTGTTATCGCGATCATGGCCACGCAAAGTGGCGGCAAGGTTCCTCCCATCGTAGCGGTCTGGGCCTGTGCGCTTCCGCTTCTGGACGGCGTCACCGTCATTCAGTTACGTTCCAGCCGGGGTACAGGACTGACCACGCCTGGCACCGATCACCTGCATCACCTGCTCAAGGCGATGGGGGCATCGCCGTTTGGCGTGACCCTGATCGAGGCGGGGCTGGCAACCATTATGGCGGCCTGGGGACTGGCGCTTTGGCGACTGGGTGTTCCTGACTGGATCAGCTTTGTCAGCTTTGCCCTCATGGCCATTGCCATGCGCATCTTCACCGAACGTACGTGGGCTCGCCTTGAGCAGAGCAAAACCGATCCATCTGCTTCGATATCAACGGTCGCGCTCGACGAACAAGCGGGGCACAGTCCAAGAGGCTAAGATGATGCCCGGTTACGGCATCACAGTCTGAAGCGGGGCCTTCAACGCCTCTTATCCGCATGAATATTCTGTTCGTCCACCAGAACTTTCCTGGGCAGTACCGTCATCTTGCACCCGCGCTGGCCGCACACAAGGGTAACCGCGTGCTGGCCCTGCGGGTAGGAGAAGACCAGTCATGGCTGGGCGTACGGGTGCTGGGTTATCAGCCCAAGCCGGATGCATCGGTCAAGACACATCCCTGGTTAATTGACCTGCACACAAAACTCATCCGCGCTGAAGCCGCAGCCCGCCGCGCCTGGGCCCTCAAGCAGGAGGGCTTCGATCCGGACTTCATCATCGCTCATCCCGGCTGGGGTGAGTCGCTTCTGCTTCGCGAGATCTGGCCCAAGGCGCGTATCGGTCTTTATTGCGAGTTTTTCTATAACCCGCATGGCGCAGACGTGGGGTTTGACCCCGAGTTTCCGCCCAAAGGTGATGCGCTTGACGATGCCGGCCGCCTGCGACTCAAAAATGCCAACCAGTTGTTGGCCTTTGAAGATGCGCACTGCGGACTCTCGCCGACTGAGTGGCAGCGCAGCACCTACCCTACACGTCTGCACGATCGCATCAGCGTCATTCATGACGGCATCGACACTGAACTTTTGCGGCCTGACCCCTCGGTCAGCATGAATCTGAACCGGCAGCTCAAGCTCACGCGCCAGGACGAGATCATCACCTTTGTTAACCGAAACCTCGAGCCCTATCGCGGTTACCACGTCTTCATGCGGGCCTTGCCTGAGTTGCTGCGCAGGCGCCCCAAGGCACGGGTCATTCTGGTGGGCGGTGACGGAGTAAGTTACGGCGCTGCCGCACCCAAGGGCAAAACCTGGCGTAGTATTTTTCTCGATGAGGTACGCGATCAGATCGACACCACGCGGGTGCATTTTGTCGGTAAGTTAGTCTATCGCGATTTTGTGCAGATGCTGCAGCTCAGCCGGGTGCACGTCTACCTCACTTATCCGTTTGTACTCAGCTGGAGTCTGCTCGAATCGATGAGCGTGGGCGCCGCAATAGTCGCCAGCAACACGGCGCCCGTCCGCGAGGTCATCGCTGACAATAAGACAGGGCTACTGACCGATTTTTTTGATCAGCAGGGCCTTGTCGATCGCGTCTGTGATTTACTTGATTCACCCGAGCATGCTGCTGGTCTTGGCAAAGCCGCACGAGAACTGGCCGTCTCGCGGTACGATCTCAAAAGTATCTGCCTGCCGGCGCAGTTGCGCTGGGTCGGTCAGTTGGCTGGCGGCTGAAGCGGCACGGTGCGGCTTCAGCCCAGGCTTCATCGCTCACTCAAGATCAGTCATTATGCAAATTGAACAGATCAACCTGCAGTACAACCGGCTTGAAGACCGCCTGATCGTGCGCATTGGCATTTCAGAGCAGCGCGAGCTTCGATTTTTCATGACGCGGCTGCTTACGGTCGAGTTGCTCAAGGTGATCGGTGCACAGCGCGCCGATGCCGGAACCCGCTTTGCACAGCAATTGGGCGCGCCCACGCTCGACCCACAGGTGGCACGCGAATTTGCCGACCAGAAAGCGATGTCAGGCGTATCTTTAGAGAAACCCTACGAGGCCGAGCGCAAAGCGGTGTTCGGTGACCGTATCCCGCTGATCAGTGCGCTATCGTGGGCTCGCCAAGAAGATATCACCACCTTCACCTTCAAGACTGTTTCCGGCGAGCAGTTTGCTCTGAACTGCAATCCGTCGCTGCTGGTGGGTTTTGAGCAGTTGCTGCGCAAGCTGAGTGTTACCGCCAACTGGGCCGTCGAGGCTTCAATGGCCGCCAGCGCGGCCGCTGCCGCACAAACCGCTCCGCCCGCCGCGCCAGCCGCACCTCAGACAGTGCACTGAGCGGGTTAATCTAAGCAGCCTCTGGCTTACGAGCTTACCGGCTTGCTGGCTCGCTACCCGGGTGGACTTGCCAAGCACGGCCTAGAAGGCCAGGCCGCAGGTAGACCATATAAGCGACGCCTTCAACGCGTTGTCGTGACCTCAGGGTCGTGCACGTTCACTGACGCCTTCACACCGGGTGGTACCCGCCATCCCGGATTTTGAAAGCTGACCCGTACCTCTACAAGACCGCTGGCCGCATCAATGGCCGGCGACACATAGCTGACGCGACCACGAATGGGCGCAATTTTCAGCACGGGCTCAAAGCTGATTTCAAGGTTTTGCTCAAGCTTGAGTCCGCGTGCAGCTCCGGGCGTCACATTAACTCGTAGCCAGCAGACATCGGCATCGACCAACTGCAGTGCGGGCTCACCGGGTCTTGCCCATTCGCCCAGTTCAAGCTCAATCTTGGTGACCACACCGGCCACGGGCGCCGTGATACTGCGCTGAATACGCTCTTGGTCAGCAAGTTCATACTCAAGTTTTTCGCGCTTTTTTTGCACGAGCAACTGCTCGAGCCGGGCCTGGGTTGAGGCCAGGTCAAGCTCAACCCGCACCAGTTCTTCTCGGCTGATAGACCCGCCAGCCTGAAACGCTTTACGCGAGTCTTCCACCAGCGGCGTCAACACGCGGATACGATCTCGACTGGCACGGATTTCACTCTCGTCTTCAAAGATCTGTCGGCGGCGTTGAGCCTCTAGAACCTGCATGCGGTCATCGATCTGCAGCAGAAGCTGCCCGGCTTTAACCCGTTGACCAACCTCAACACCCATACGCGTGACGGTGCCTGGCACGCCGGGGCTAACCAGCACATCGTGACGGGCCACGATCAGACCGGTAAATTCGGCAGCGTGCGCCGACGACGTAGCGCCAAGCAAAAGACCGGACGTCACGAGAGCCCAGGTCACTAAGCCTCTGGATGCCACCCTTTTGTGCCGATTCAGCAGTACGCCTAAAAGAACGGACATCATTCCCGTACCTCGATGCCATGAGCCGGCAACAGGCTACCATTGGCTAAGAGGATGCCTGTAAGCAGCAGGGCATAACGGGTTTGCCCTTCGACCAGCCGTACCGAACTCTCGACAAACTCCTGCTCGCGTGTCAGTAGCTGACCCAGGCGCGTGACACCCATGCGTACCTGCATGGTCTCAAGCTCGACAAGACGCCGTCGTGTATCAACCTCTTCGCGAAGCTTGGCAATTTCGTCACGAGCAGGCCTGAGCTGCTGCAGGCGCGATTGCAGATCGACCGCCAGCCCACTGCGCACCGCCAGCAACTCTTCGGACGCCTGCCGTACCCTGAGCCACTGCGCTTCATACTGACCAGTGGCTTTACGACTGCCATTCAGCGGCATTTCGTAATTAAGGCCGACTGTCCACTCGGGGTAGCGGGTGGTCAGCGCCTCTTCTTTGATGCGGCTTGAATCAAAGCCCTGCCCTGAGGTGCCGTAGCTGGCCTGCAGCTCAAGGTTGGGTCGGCGTTGATTGTCAGCAAACTTAAGACGCAGAAGCGCCTGATCACGGCGTAAGGCGGCTATGCGTACCGCTGGCCAGCGATCAATGGCCCGATCAATGGCGGCGGCCGACAAGTCGGGCTCGTGCGCGAACGAAGATGGATCTGTATCGGCCTCAATACGCAAAGGAGCTACACGATGGACTTCACTACCGACACGAAGCAAGGCCTTGATGCGTGCCTCAGCGTCCTGGCGGGTTTGCGCAGCGCGCGATAATTCGGCCTCGCGCAGCATAAGTACGCTGCGCGCCTCGAGCACACCCAGTGGCGCTGAGCGCCCAGCGTCGACCCGCGATTCAACATCACGCAAGAGCGAGGCCGCCGTATCTCGAGAGCGCCGCAGTACCTCAGCGACAGCGCTTGCCCGCTGCAGCTGCCAATAGGCTGTCAGTGCCTCGGCACTCACCCTCTCAAGGTTTTGCACGTAGTCAGCGGCCGCCGCCCGGCTTTCGAGCTCGGCTACGCGTAGATCAGTCTCGACGATGTCACGACCAAAGCCGCGCAGCAGCGGTTGCTTGAGTGTTACCACCACAGATGCGCGTAGCTCAGCCTGATCAGTGTAGCGCTCGAGGAGATTACTTTGTCGCCGCTGGTTGCGAACCGCCACGCTGAGCTCAGCACCGCTGGGGGCGCGGGTACGCACCCCACCTTCGGCATTGTTGATCTGCTGATCAAGGGTCAGCGCAAGCCCACCACCGCCACCGTTGAGCAGGTCTTGAAGGTTTTTCTGAACGTCTTCGAGATTACGCTGCTGGTTGCGAAACTCGCGGCGCGCGCCAGCAAAGAGCACGGGGTCGTACAGCGCCCGCTCAGCCTCTACAGTGCGCTCGGCAACCTGCGACTGCAAGCGTGCCAACAACACCTGCGCATTGCGCTCAACCACCCGCTGAAGAAGCCCTGAGGGATCGAGCCGCAGCACATCTGAGTCGGACAGCGAAGCAGGCTCGGTCGCCTCAAGCGTCGGTAGCGGCGCGGATTGCGCCTGCACCCCAGTGACAAAGGCCAGGCTCGCCATAAACGCACAGGCGTGCATAGCAAACCGACATAACGCGCCGTTTAACAAACTGGAAGCGCCCTGATGGCGCCCAGACTGCAACTCCCCTGTGGCCGGGGGCCAGCCCTTGCTAACAAACCCAAGCCCGTTCATCTCAGGCACCCCTCTACGCCTGGCCCAGCGCGTCATCGCACTCACCTTTTCAACCCACGCTACGCTGCAGTGTCCAAACCGAACGTAAGAGAAAAAACGGCGGCCCGCAGGCCGCCGCACTCGCGCAGACGCAGCGCTAGACAGCCTCAGGCTGCTTTGGAGGCCTCAACGCCGGCGTCGCCGCTGCGCAGGGTGACCAGACGCTCAATCTGGGCCAGCGAAATCAGCTGGGCGTAGATGGCCGGAAGGTAACGCTTGGTGCGTAGCTCAAGGTGGCGCTCATCAGACAGGTTGTTCAGGCGCTCTTCGTTGATGACGTAGCACCCGGTGATGTTCTTGATGCGGTCGGTGTCGCGTACGCGCATGTTCAGCGGCGTAAACATATTGTGCTCAGCCATGAACTTGCAGAAGTCGCGCGTGATGACGTCCATCTGCTGCAGTTCAGCGAGATAACGCTTGACGTTTTCGATAACCTCGGTGGGCTCACCCTTGTCGTCGAAGAGGGCAGCGCCTTCGGCATCATTCACCAGCTCACTGTCTTCATCGATGCAGATGGTGAAGCGGTCTTGCTCTTCCGTGCGCGACAAGGCAAACGGGTACCGGCGGATAATGGCCGGAACATAAGAGGCCTGCCACTTGCCGTCAGTGCCGACGAACAGATTTTGTCCGGCCTCAAGGCCGAGTAGCACGACAGGGCGGAATTCGTCCTGGTCTTTGTCTTCAAGGAATACGATGGGGTAGATCGCCGCCGCACGGGCGAATTCATGGATGGTGACGTAGGCTAGATGGAAACTAGAGGCGAACTCGAAGCCAGTTGCCTGCTTGATTTTTTTACCCGCGTGGCGCTCGCGGTTGATGGGTACAACTTTCTGGAACATCTCGGACTCCGGATTTAACGCTTGTAATAAAAACGCAAGGACGCTCTCGCTGCCCTACCCTGAAATAAGCCTGAAAAGGATAGCAGGATTCAGGGCGGAAATGCTGACCATTTTTCTCAGCGGCGCGCGGCTTTTCACAGCCGAGGGTCACTTTTCATCCTGTGAGGCAGCGTTTTTCGGCGGAGCGCCGCATGCTTTGCCTGTACTGCGCCCGTTCCTCGCGTCGCACTACTTTTTGCCCACGGTGCAGCCCGATGTCACCGGAGCCCAGCGCTCTAATCGGAGCGCGGCAGTGTGGGGCGACAGCCGGTAGTTCTAACGGCCAACTGCACCAAGCCGATAAACAAGTTATTGCTTTAATTGGTTGTAGCCCACCCGTCATGGGCACCCGCTCAGGCTCAGCGGCCATGACCGGCCCGGAACCCCTCTGCGGTCAAGCCGGCGACTGCCCGCCACCCGGTCGCCCAGGATCATGGGTAAAGGACAGCTGATCGCCCAGCTTTTTTTCCTGGGAGCGCATCAGCCGGCGCTGCGCCCAGGCCAGCCGTTGTGCTCGCCACTGCGATAGTTTGATCAGAAAACCCATCAAGGCTGTGCGCGCCAAAGGCGTACGGGCGAGCAGCCGCAACGGGCGGGCCCACCAGGGCACATGTCGCTTGATGAGGTCGTCTTCAAGGCTTGCAAAAGGTTGCGCCCAGCCCGGTGAGCCCTGACGGCCTGCGCGCCCAAAGAGCTGCCAGTCGACCCGAGCCGACTCGTGGGGCTCAAGCATCAACACATGCAGACCACCCCGTCGCAAGACTTCTTCGTTCAGCAGAATGTCGGTGCCACGCCCGGCCATGTTGGTGGCTACGGTCACCCGACCCGCCTGACCCGCAGCCGCAATCACCTTAGCCTCGTGCTCATGCTGGCGGGCGTTCAGCACCGCGCAGTCAATGCCACGCTCGGCCAGGGCCTGCGCGATGTCTTCGCTGTCATCGATGCGTCGCGTGCCTACCAGCACGGCACGTCGTTCATCGTGCAGTTCGATCACGGTCTGAATGATGGCATCGCGTTTGGCCTTGGTGCCAGCGAAGTGGCGATGCGCGGGTACCCGCAGACGACTGAGTAGACGGGGTGGAACCACCAGCGTGACCAGACCGTAGGTTCGCCAGAGCTCAAACTGCACGCCCTGCAGGGTGCCGCTGGCACCCGATAAATGCCGGTAGCGCGCGTAGAAGTCTTGGAAACTCATACGGGCCATGGTGCGCGCGGGCTCGGTCATTTCGACGCCCACCCGAGCCTCAATCGCCTGATGAAGCCCATAGCTCCATGAACGTCCAGGCATGGTGCGACCCGTGTTCTCGTCGACGATCACCACCTCACCGTCCTGCACGATGAAGTGCCGGTTTTCTTCAAACAGATCACGCGCGACAACCGCCTGGCTGAGGAGATCATGACGGCGTCCTTCAGAACGCCACAAACCCGCAAGGTGTTGCGTCATCTCGGCCATACGTGATTTGCCCGCCTCCGTAAAGCGGACATCGCGAAAACGCTGGTCAATGGTGTAGTCGCAGCCCGCCTCAAGCGCGTCGACCAGCTGACGGGCGGTACTCACCGCCTCAAGCAACATCTCGTTGCCCTCACCCGCCGAAATAATCAGCGGCGTCGTGGCTTCATCAATCAGGACACTGTCGGCCTCGTCGACAATCGCGGCATCCAGTCCACGCATGACCGTCGCTTCACCCTTGCCGCGACCACGGAGTGCGGCAATCAGGCGAAGCCGCTCATCACCACCGCCGCCACCCGCAAGGCGATCACGCAGAAAGTCGGCTAAAAGCTCTTTGCCGGTGCCATACACCAGATCGCAGGCATAGGCGGCGGAGCGCACATCAGGTTCTGACTGCGGCACCAGGGCTGCCGCCGATAATCCGCACAGCGTGTAGAGCGGTCGCATGAGCTCAACATCTCGCCCCGCCAGATAATCGTTTGCGGTCACGACATGACAGTGACGGCCGGCCAGCCCGTGCATGCTGGAGGCCAAAGCCACCGATAATGTTTTACCTTCGCCTGCATTCATCTGCACAGCGCACCCATCGAGCATACCAATCGCGGCCTGAACCTGAACCGGATAAGGCCGCATGCCCACGGTGCGCCCAGCAGCCTCAGCCACGTGGGCAAGCGCGTTGAGAAAGACATCGCGAGGCGCCGCCTGCCCACGCCGCGTCGCCTTGATGAGGGTTTGGGCATGTTGGCGCAGCGCACGCGTGAGACCAATGTCGGTTTCAGCTCGGAGGCGCTCAGATATTTCGACTACGGTCTGCGCATCGCGCTGGATCGCCCGGGCTCCGGCGCCGCAGACAAACCGTAGCCATCGAGCCCAGTCTGCCCAACGTTCGCCCACTACCGGGATTTTTTCGCGCGGTGCAAACCAGCGACGGTCAAGGGGCGTCGTGTTCATCGCTTCAGCTCTTAAAGCTGGTAGCGCTTTTGCAGCTGCTGCATCAGCGTACGCCGCCCCTGCTCGAGCAGGGGGCGAGCCTGCAGAGCGACCCGCATCTGGCCCGAGATACCGTGCAGAGCGTCGACACCCGCCGGTAAGGAATCGATGTTGACCCGAACCTCGAAGAAGGGGTCTGTCGCCGTCTCGCCGCGCGAGTCATCCTGCCGCACCGGAATGCTGCCGCCCGCCATCCAGCCGAGCGCCGCCGAGGCCAATCGCTGTCGGCGATAAGGCACGATGCTGACCGCCTCGGTATCGATTTGTCGATCAATCTGCCCGGCCAGACGGATAGACACTCGCTCAACCGGTGTCGCAAAAAGTTCGTTGGCCTGCTGCTGGGTTACTACCGCTACAAACCGAAGCCGCTTCAGATCGACCAGTTCACCCAGTTGCTCGCCACGCTGCATCCAGCTGCCCAAACGTTCAGCCTGTCTCGGCGATACCCATGTGCCCTCATGCGGCGCACGAATCACCAATTGTTCGTGACGGTAGCGTAACTCGTTAAGACGTTCGCGTAGCACCGAAACGCGGCGATCAAGTGGCACCACGTCGGCGGGTGCGGTGGCAATCGCCTGATTGCGCATGAGTTCGGCCTCGCGAACCTGCTCAGTCACAACCTTCAATTCGAAGTCCAGCTCAGGATTCGTCAGGCGTGCAATTACCTGCCCCGCCATCACCCGCTCGCCGCTTCGCACCTCAAGGCTTTGCATGCGCCCAGTCGTGCCGGGGGAAATCACGGTGGCGGCCGATGACTCAACAATGCCAGGCGCACGGATGGCATCTCGCCAAGGAAGTATCGCCAGCACCAGTAAGGGAATAGCAATGCCCAGTGCACTGGCCGTGATGGCCCGCGTGCGATTTCGCATGACCACTGGACTGGCCAGGTGTTTGATCAGCTTGACCGCAGGCATACCCACCAGCATGACGAAGGTCGTCACCGCAAAAATGACGCCCAGCAGAAACCACTGATCCGCCACGTATTCCAGCACCAGCACCACCACCAGCAGGCGGTAGAAAAAACTGACCGCGCCATAGCCTGTCAACCACCACCACTCGCGTCGATCAGACGCGGGTCCGCGTGCATCGCGCGTTCCCAGTAGATAGCGATCGGCAAAATAAAGCCATTGCTGCGATGAGCGCTGATACAGATTCGGGATGTCGATGAGGTCGGCCAGTACATAGTAGGCATCGAACCGAAGCAACGGGTTGCCGTTAAAGAGCAGGCTTGAGACCGAGCCGATAACCATAACGTTAAAGGCCAGGGTGTGCACCAGACCCGGCCCCGTTTGCGACCACACGATCGCGCCGATGGCGGCCATAAACAGCTCGGACAAAATACCGACAGCCCCTACCAGCGCGCGCTCCCACCGATTGCGAAAGGCCCAGCTGGACGACGCATCCATGTACGGCAGTGGAGCGAGTACCAACAGCATGATGCCGAAGGTATTCACCTCGCCACCGAAGCGCTTGCAGACAAACCCGTGCGCAAACTCGTGCACGATCTTCATACCGGCCATACAGACGTAGAGCCAGATCAGGTTTTCAGCCGCCAGAAATCCCTGCGACTGGTCCAGCACACCCTGCATATTTTCGAGCGCAGCCTTGCCACCCAAAAACACGACCACCATCCAGATGATGGCCATGGGCCAACTCACCAACGCATGTACCAAGGGGCGAATACGATTGAGCCAGGCATTGGGATTCCATAGCGGAATACGCAAGTACAGAAAGCCCAACAACTTGCCCTGAAGCTCGCGCCGCAAGTACTGCTTGTGTCTTTGGAAGATGGCACCGCTGTCCGGATCGGTACGGAAATAAAGCAGGTTGGACTGGTGCAGCTGAGACAGCAGCTGAATCACCTCATGCTGGCTGGGCGCCTCTTCGGGGAACTGCTGCAGCAGCTGACGCCATACCGAATCAACGGTACGCGCCGGTGATAGCCGCGACACAAGGCGCCAGGCCTGCGGCGTGACCCTGAAAAAACGCTGGGTAAAACGGTCTTGCAGAACGTACCAGTCAGCCCCGCCAAATCGCTGACGCTGAACCTGCACGCTGGGCAAAAGGCCGATGCGCGACTCTGCGATACGATGCCACGACTCGCTAAACGTCTGCTCACTCATGAGGACCTACCACCAGAGCTTGAGGCGGATGGCATCCACCGCGCGCCGGGTCATGAGCCACAGAATATTACGATCGCCTGCATCAATCCGTGCAACACCCGTCATGCCAGGGCGCCACCAGCTCTGCGGATCATCGACAAACCGCGCGCGAATCATGAATAGATTGCCCTGCTGGGGTTTTACCTGTGCGACCGGAATCACGGCCTCAATAATGATGGGGTAACTGTGCTCAGGCTGGCTGAGCAGCGACACCTCACCTCGTGCATCGGCCGGCAGATAACGCATATCGGCTTCGGGCACAAAGAGCGTGACGTAGATGCCCTCGATACGGGCCACCCTGAACATCTTGTCGCCCCGGCGAACCGGCGCACCCAACAATTCTTTGCGCTCGCCCTCAACCACCACCCCATCAAAGGGCGCCACGATGCGCGACTGCTCAAGATTGTGCAGCACGCGCTCGAGTCGAACCTGGGCCTGCGCACGGCGCGCCAGCGCGATTTGCACATCGGCGGTCTGCGAAGCCGCACGCGCTTTCTCGGCCTCAGCGCCCAGCTTACGGATCTCAGCGCGAAGCTCGGACTCTTGCAGCAATAGCTCTTGGCGATCAAGTAAGGCCAATAAATCACCCTGCCGGACGGTGTCACCCACCGTAGCCTGCACCTGCTCTACGTAGGCTTCGAAGGGCGCATTCAGTATCTGCGCGCTATCAGTGACCAGCTCGGCGGTGGCATCCAAACGGTGCGGCCAGGTGCCAAAGACAATGTACAGCAGGGCCGCACTCGACAGCACAGCGGCAAGCTTTTTCCAGGGATTACGCAGACTCAACGTGTCTTCTGCGAAGCGCCCGGCGCGATGAACCCAGCGCGCGCCAAACCAGCGCGATCTAAGCTGCAATTCAGCCAGCCAGGGCATCAGCATTTGAATGGACAGCCGCATCGCCTCGAGCTGCAACTCGGGCGCATCAGCTTCTTCACTGGCTAAAAGAAGCACGGCGCTTGCAGCGTCTTCAGTCTCCCGCAGCGGCACGGATGCGATGCGCGCAAAACCAAGGCCCTGAGCAAGCCGGGTATGAGAAATGATGACCGGCTGAGAGGCCAGCACCTCGTCGAGTGCAGCATCAGCGGCGGCATCAGGATCACCAGAGGCGCTCACAGCGGCCCGGGCAACGGGCGCGGGATACTGCAATAAGGCATCCTGATCAAGCGTCTCTTCCATCGCCGCTTCGAGCAGACGCACATGCTCTGCACGGCGCTCAAAGCGCTCTAGATGGCTGATCGCCTGCGATCGGACATAGCTGCCCTGCTGCCAACCCAGTACAACCTGCGTCCAACCCGTGCGGGCGGCTACGCCGTTGACCAGCGCGAGAGCGGCCGGACCGAACTGGCGGTATTGCATCACGCGGGCGACGAGCTCAAGCCAATCGAGTAAAGCGTCAGACGAGGTCTGCACACCCGCACGCTGACCGAAGCGGACAACAGCACCCGGCGTGTCTGAGGCATCCGCCCTTGCGCCCGACTGCCTTTCGGCCATCGTGGCGTCAGCGGCCTGATCGCTCCCAGCAGCCTCACCCGCGGCGAGGTCGGCGACGAGTTGCGCGCGCAGCACCAACTCATTGAGGCGCGCACGTTCAACATCAGGAATCTGCAACAGTAAGATGACATCGGCCTGCGCATAGATCAGGCGAACACCCACCCCGATGGCGCTTGCGCCCGGTGCGGGTGGCGCAATCCCGAAACCCTTATCTCCCAGACGTTCACGTACATCGGCCAAGAGCAGCATCCAGCGCTGCGCCTGAAGACTGGCCTGCGCGCTGTCGGCATCATCCTCGTCGTCGGCGTGTGGATACTGCGCTAATAAGGTCCAGGTCTCGTCACCCGTCCGAGCGGCGATGGCCGTGGCACTGGCCCGGCACAGCTGCGCGACGCAGCGGCTGTAGGCTTGCCAGAACTCGCCATTACGCGGAGCGGCCCGCAGGCTGCGAATGGCTTCAATCAGGGCCGCCGCATCGCTACGAGCCCCAGCGTTGGCTGCGCCAGCCGAAAAGCCCAGCGTACGTCGGTTACCAGGATCATTCATGACTGCGCGTCTGCCTTATTTGCGGCCGCTTGCCCCGCGGGAACGCGGCTTGGCCGTACGCGCAGATTTGGCGCCCGTATCGGGCTGTTGGCGTCGCGCTTCACGCGCCCTGACCAGACGTTCAAGCTGAGCCAGAGACCCCAGGTGGGCATACAGCGGTGCCAGGTAGCGACGCGCCCGCAGATCGAGAAAAGTAGCCTCATCAAGCGCTTCGAGCCGCTCATCGGCCACCACATAACTGCCGGCAATGTCGCGCGCGCCCTCACCGTCACGAACGCGCAGATTGAGGGGACGTAGAAGCTCAAGCCGGGCAAGCGTGGCACAGAACTCGCGCGTGGCCTCTTCCATGCCTTGCAACTCGCCGAGAAAACGTTTGACGTTTTCAAGCGTCTCGCTGGGCGAACCATCGGCATTAAACATGGCCTGGCCATCGTGGGCATCGAGATGACCGCTACCCTCATCCACGCAGATGGCATAGCGGTCAGACTGATCGGTGGTGGCCAGAGCAAACGGGTAGCGACGAATAATCGCCGGAATGTAGGCGCCCGCCTGCCACTGCGCGGTGACCGGATCAATAAAAAGATTTTCGCCAGCTTCAAGACCAAAAAGCGCTACAGGGCGATAGACGCCGTTTCGACTGTCGTCGATAAAGACAATAGGATTGAAAGCCTGAGCGCGAGAGAACTCATGCATCATCACCGAGGCCAGGTGAAAGCCACGTGCGAATTCAAACGACACCAGCGGACGCACGCGCTGCTCACCGTGACGCTCACGGCTGACTGGAACCAGTTCCTTGAACATACTGCTACAACTCCCTGCTCGCCGAAGCACGCTTGGTGAGCGTGTTCGCGCGACGGTGCAAATTCGAAACCTTACACTGAGCCGGGGCCTTCAGGGGAGACTGCGGACCAGGCGGACACGCAGACGGTCAGTCGTGGGGACGATCCCTGTCGTACCGTCTTTGAATTCCACCGTATGAACACCCACCTGGGTGCGACCATCCGCTGCAACCGCGCCCGACGAGCTCCAGTACGTCGCTCCCGCACCGTCCGGATTTTGTGTGTCGATTCCCAGGTCGCTGGCAATCATTACCCGTTCCCCGGCGTAATTGACCAGCGAAATCAACTCCGCCCGACTGGGCAAGCGCCAGTCAGAGTAACCGAGAGCAGCGTTCTGGTTAGCACTCAAGGTGCGATTGAGGGCATCATCCCAGGTGAGATCGGTGGCTGTCCCAGAACACGGCCCCACGGACGTCTTGGTCGATTCCCGGCCGATGCTGCAAAGCATCCACATCAAACCTGAGTGGTGATCCGTGATCACGCCTTTGGTGAAGTCTGGAACAAAACGATTGCTGACGCCGCCAATGCGAAGACGACGCCATTCGTTGCGGGTGGTGTCGCTCACCCACAATGCGGGATATCGCTCAGTCTTATCCAGAAGATGGATAGCACCCCCTGCAACCGATCCTGAAGGTATGTCCGACAGTGCAAACCGTGCCGCGTATGCACTACCAGTTTCGCGTTCGCTGGCTGAGCCAGTCCAGTAGATCTGCGCCGTCACATCAGGAAAACGGGCCCTATCGATTGCGATATCCGGGGAACCACTGTTCAGCAGACTGGCCAGTTCGTCCGCCGTGGGAGATCGCCAATTACTCAAGCCGCACGCTGATACCGGGGGCGTCGCCGATCGAAATGCAGCACTGTCCGCCGGTTTACGCAGCCAAACCAGCCCAGTGACGTTATCGCGGGTGCAGACCCAGTTAGCATCGGCGGGCGATGGCGTGGGGCAACCGCCCGCCTCTGCGATGACTTTGCCAACTGCGTCGATTCGTGAAAAGTCAAAGCCATCGCTGCCACAACCCAGCTTACGCAGCCGTGACGATTCAGGATCACGGCCTTTAGCACCATCCTGCAGCCCTAGTATGCCGGTCGACACACCGGCTGCGTTTAGAGGAACGCCTGAAATCATGGCCGCTGCCGCGACTCCACCACTACCGCACTCAACCTTGACGCCCTCCCTGAAACAGGCCGAAATACCCGTATCGTTAATAAGCGTCTGCGAACATGAAACCGTCGACTGCGAACCACTGACTGACACTTTGCACAATTGATTAACCGGGTGTCGTTCGATTTCCACCACGACTCCGGCAATCACTCCGGATCCACCAACAGAAACGGCAGTCTGACCGCTAGCGAGCTTCACCAAAAGCCCACCACCGCTCACCTGCGTGTTCGATGAATCGTAAACCGGAGAGGTCACGCCCGATACGCTACTGGTGCCGGTTTCACTAAGGCTCCCCCCACCACCTCCACCGCCACAAGCGCTCAGGAGAATGATTGCCGCGCAGGCAAGCCCGCTACGCCACGCCGGCCTTTGCGGCTTGCGTAAAACCGTCCTAAGGTCCCGTGTGCTGATGTTCACCCCTACCTCCTGATGCAATGAATAACGGTGCACCCTGATGTCAATGCGATCGACCGTCGTCGCGATCGGATTTTTCATCAAAGCTCGAGCTCGTCTTGTTGAGTAATAAAGTTCCAGGAGCCACCATCGGCAACCATCGCCCCCGAGGACGCTGGTTGATAGGACGGCGACCCCAGCAGCCATGCATTCTCGAGCAGGGCCAGATCAGCATCGCTGGCCACGTCAGCTGCCAGCGGATCGAACACATCGCTGAACACGTCTACGCTCGCACCGCGAGCGGCTACCGCGCTACGGGACACGGTAATCCAATCAGCGGCTGGCACGCCGTCGAGGTAGGCGCGCGTGGCCTGATTCGCAGGCGCAAGCGCGGTCGTCGAAGCCGACGGCACACCACTACTCCAGGCCGAGAGTCCAGCACCGGTAGACGCGATCGCCGTGGGCATACGCGTGGCACCCTCACGCCAGCCGGATGCCGCCGAATCTTTCAGGCTGGGGCTGAGATCACCGCGACCGGCCACAACCACCAATTCCTGGTAGATGAGACCGCCGCTGAAGGCGTAGTAGCTAATCGAACCGTCTGAACGCGGAGTCTGGTAAGCGTAGCCCGTCACCGGTTGTACGCTGACCTTGTCCGCCTGAACACGCAGAACCTTGTCGGCGCTGCCCACCACAGGACCCATGCCATTCATGACGACTTCGCGAGCGACCAGATTACGCGAAGCACCCGCGTCTTTGTCCGCGCGGATAGTGCCACTGATGGACTGTAGATATGCGGTGCCTTCCACCACGACCTCAGATAAGTCCATTCCACTGCGTGTGCGCAACTCAAGTGTTGGCGCACGCAGAGAGGCAGCCGGGCTCATGTCTATGGTTTCACCGTAAACCGACAAGGCATCCCTGAAGGCAGCCGCGCCACTGACGACAACAGTTCCCAGCGTGCTGGTGGATTGATCATGACCGATGACGATGCGGCCGAATCCGTCCTTGAGCGCTGCGAGTTCGTCGATGTTGAGCACAAAGCCGTTGTTACCGACATCGGCGGCACGCGTCGTACCCAACTCAATGCGCCCATTCTTTTCAACGGGTCGCAGGGTCAGGGTCTGATTGGAAGCCGCGAAGCTAACTGCATCCGCAGTAGGAGCCAGGTCAATGCTGCCAGCCTGCAGCAAGGTGTTACCGCTTAAGCGGGTGGCAACTGGAATCGACAAGAGCTCGGTCATGCTGATGCTGGCATCTGCAAGGTTCAGCTCGGACGCGTTTACCGTCTTAAGCGAAACGCCTGTGACGGTACCAGCAATGGATGCCGTACGGGCCGCGCCGGCGTTTGCGAACTGAAGCTCAAGTGAGTCATTGAAGCTGACCCCTCTCTCATCACCAACCGAGATGCTGCCGGTCTGAGCCACGCTGCCGACTACGATGCGGCTAAAGCCGTCGATTACCGAGAAGTTAGCTGCTGCTGCTGACCCGTCTGCAGTGGTCGCTGCGGCTGTGACCCTTAATGTGTTGGCGTCACCCGCGAACTTGGTGCCCAGCGAGATGGGCTGGGCAGCACCCGTTGGGCGCAGGGTAAGGGTTGCAGAGGTGCCTTTGATACTGGCTTGCTCGCCCAGCGTGATCGCCTGCGCAGTCACCAGCTCGAGATTGCCACCACTTACAGTGACCTGAGCCGAGGCGCCCAGAGAAATCGCCTGTGCTGCCGTCACACCTACGGTTCCTGCCAGGCTGACAATCGCGGCATGAGCGAATGCAACAGAGCCATCGCCTTGCATCTGCATATCGCGAACGACCGCTGGGCTACCCGAGCGCGCAGCAAGGCTGACCGTGCCGCCGCCCGAAAGACTCAAAGTCTGGGCGCCCGCAGTCGGGAACAGGTCGATAGCCAGCGACGGATTGGCCGTGGCACCCACCGAGGTCAAGCGCAGGTTTTCAATGCTGGAAGCGCCGGCGCCGCTCTTGGCCACGGAGTCGAGTCCGATAGTGGTGGCACCGGTTATCAGCAAATCGGCTCCGTTTGCCAAAACGACGCTATCACCAAGGTCAACTGATCGAGCACCCGTGCTTGTATTGACGCTGAGGTTGGCTGCGTTAAGCGACAACTGCACCCCGTCAAGCGTAGTGAACTGCGTAGCGGTTGCAGTCATACCCGCCGCGCCGGCACTGAGCGTACGGGGGCTAGAACCACTTAGCCCAAGGGTAATGGCTTCTATGTCAGTCCCACTGGGCACAAACTCAAAGCCATACGCTGCGATCGAGGCGCCCAGATCGACCCTGTTGGCGTTGAAAGACAGCGTGGCACCCTGGGCGCTTGCCGACCCGGTACTGGTCGCATCCGCAACCAGCACCGCGGTCGAATCGGCTTTGTCACTGATACCGATCCAGACGTTCGCATTTCGATCTTTGATCACCACCTGCTGAGCAGCACGTATCAGCAGATTGTCGTCCGAGCTTGCAGTACTCAGCACCTTCTTGAATATGACCTCAGTGGCTCCGGAGATAGTAACTCGACCTATAGATGTGTCGCCATCACTAATCTCCAGACCCTGCATGAAGGTAACTTTTTCTTGCGCTTCAATGGACAACATAGCGCTGTTCGTCAGTTTGACCTTACCCTGGAACGTAACTGAACGGGCCTTAATTCCACTCAGGAAATTGGTTCCGTTAATCTCGACGTCATCGCCGAAGAACAGGTCATCAGCCTCGGTCACCTGCAAGCCGTCGACCACCATGGATCCATTAATACGCACGTCACCCTTCGGCGCGGTCAGCACCAGCACATCAGTCGCCGAATCGGCGGCACCGAAATCCTGTTCCTGTACGTTTCCTGTGATGGTGATGTTCTTTGATTCCCCTACCGAAATCTCATTGTTACGCGAGACCACTAACCGATCAACGATGTTGACGCTACCTTCTGCAACTACATCCGCCCCGTTCAACAGATGAGTGGACTGCCCTGAGCCGCGGATGGTGAGGTCGGTGACCTGCAGCGTGCCCGTGATGTTCACCTGACCTGTCGCGCCGTCGGCGTTGATGGTCAAGGGCACCGTAAATGCAACTGGATTCGCCTCATCGTTACGAATATTGATCACGTGGTTGCCGGACTGGTTACCGACCACGATGTCCTTGACGCTGATATTACCGAGCAGGGTTGAGTCCAGATGCAGCGTATTGGCGGCCAGAGAATAGTTCGGGTTGCCGGTAACATTTGAACGGGCGCCAGGCATCACATTGATGGTGTGGTTGATTTCACTGGGCATGAAGGTGTAAGAGCGGTCCGGCATGCTGAGTTGGATCAACTGCGACAGGTCAGGACTATTGGTATCGCTGGTTAGACCCAGATTCTCCTTAAACTCGCGGTCGGGTATGCCCGTAAGACGGGTGAGATCAGGCGTCGATGGCCCGGTCGTAATGATGGTCCGTCCTGCCACCCGTGCGCCGTAGGCTGTATCCAAACCAATGGTCAAGGTATTGCCCTGTTTGACCGTGAGCGCGACCTTGCCCAATGAGCCGTAAAGAGCAATGTTTGAGGTGATCGCGGCTGAGGCTTGCGCCACGGAAATCGCGGAGAAGTCGACCGTGGTGGGCGATACAGGCCCTATGCCCACGATGACCAGGCTTCCATCGCCGGTAATGACTCGTCCGCTGGCCTGGCTGGCCATGAGCTTAAGCGTGGCACCCGCATCAATACGGATCGCGGAATCACCCAGTGTCAGCCCCGACTGTGGACTGGTCGCGTTGCCGTTGGTGAAGTCGACTGTACCCGAGGCGATGCGAATACCCGTCGCCGTCGCGCTCAGGTCAGCTCCAGTCGGATCACCCGACAGACTGACATAGCCCTGTCCCTGAATGATGCGTGCGGCAGTGCCAGACTTGGATTGCACCGCAGTGAGTCCCAAGGTTATGCCGGAAGCAAGGCTATTGGCGTCGGGTTCAAGACTGAGCGCGAAGCCTCCAAGATTTGTGGCGCCGTTCAGCACCGTACTGGAATCAATCACCGCCACGCGCGACCCAGTCACCGCAATGCTCGCCAGCGATACTGTTGAGGCGCCCAGGTCGGTTACCTCAACCGCACCGGTGCCCGCGATGCTGCGCCCATTGGCGTGATCGGCTGTCAGCGATAGCCTGCGGCCATCATTAACCTGGATAGCCAGCTTGTCGCCCAGGCTTGAACCCGGGTTTAACACGGTGTCGCGGGATATTTGTGCAGTAAAGCTGCTGACTGCGCCTGTTGTCTGGGTGCCAATCTGAGAAAGGTCGACCACTTCGCCATTCAAACCGGTGAGAACCACCGAGGCCTGAGCACCGGTGATGGCGCGACCGCTGGCCTGAGTAGCCGTCAAGGTCACCGTGAACGCGCCATTGACCGTGAGATCGAGTTCACCCAGCGAGCTGCCCGGGGTGAGCGCAAGGTTATTGACCAGAGTTGCCGATGCATTGGCAGCCGTAAGCCCCTGCAGGTTGACAGCGACAGGTCCGGTGGCGCCTGCGCCCAGACCGGTCACCCGTACCGCGCCTTGTCCCGTGATTCTGCGCCCTTCAGCCAGATCGCCTGGCACGCTCAGGGTCGTTCCAGAGGCCACAGCAAATCCCATGGCACCCAAGGCGGAGCCTGAGGGAAGGCTGGACAGCGCTGGCAGCGTCACAGTACCGCCACCCGAGATGCTGGCGGTCATCGATGCGCTGATGTGGCTGAAGTCAACGGCTTGAGTGGCAGCAGCCAGATAGGCGGGTAATCCTTCAATCATCAGCTGGCCCTGGCCTGCGATGGCGCTGGCGTCTGCCTGAGCAGCCGTCAGAGTCAGCGTATGACCGCCGGGCACAGTCACGGTATAGCCACCCGTATTAAAGCGGAACTGGCTGTGTGTGAAGAGCGCGGCGAAGTCGATCGAGCCCGCAAGTGTGAGATTAGCCCCCAGGGTAAGCGACTTCACTCCCGCCGTCTCAGCGGCCCCGCGCAGGGCAACGCTCGCAAGCTGCTCACCAGTGAACACCGTCAGATCAGCATCCTGCGGAATGGCTACGCTGGTCTGATCAAAGCCCAGTACCGTCTGACCGGTTCCAGCGCCGTACTTGATAACCACCGGCGTAGCCGCGCCTGGCAGGGTCACCAGACCGCCCGATGCGAAGTTGGCAGCAACCCCGTCCACAAAGTGCAGGGTCGGCACCGTTACGCCACCGGGCGCGAAGCTGATGTTGCGGAGATCAAGAGCCTGCGTGATGGGCCCACTAATGCGCAGCTGACCGCCCCCCTGTAGCGCGCCGTTAGCGAGCAGGTCACGGAACACACCGATGGACATATCGATAGCCGAATTCACCAGCACACGCTCAACACCCACAATACGGCCGCTCAGGCTTTGCAGCTGACTGAGATCAACCGTGCCACCGCGCGACTCAAACACATCAGTGCCATCGCCCAGGTTCAATACCGAGCTCGAATCGAGAATTACGCGCGCGCCCGTATCGCTGGCGCCAAAACGGAAGGTGACCCGATCAGATCCGCCATTGAGAAATACGTTGCGCAGCTTGACGGTGGGCGTCGCGCCGTTCGCGGTGGCCGAAGTCACATCGATGATCAGGGTATTGTTCAGCGCACTGCCGACAATATCGACGGTTGCAACCTGCGCAGGCGAGAGCACAAACAGCGAGGTGCTGGGCAGTACTAGCGCAGTACTGACACCCGTCATATTGACAGCGGTCAGATCGACCGTAGCAGTGCGCACACTGGCAAAGCGCGCCTGGGCCTCGGCCTGATTCAGCAACGACAGGTTGCCCACCACTTTCAGCGTGCCACCGCCGTTAAAGGTGGCGGTACCGATCTGCTGCGCAGCCCCCGCGTCCACCGCCAGCGTGCGGCCCGTCGGTACCGCTACAAAGGTGTCGCCCAACTTTGTCTGGCTGCTCAGAGTCTCAACCGTTGCGGTTAGTAGCACTGTGCGGTCGGCCGCACTTGCACCCGCCGTAACACCGCTGAGATCGACTGTACCGCCACCCAGAGCGGTGATGATGACCTTACCCGGGTTTGCTTCGCTGATATCGATCACTGAGCGGCCGTGTGCCTGGTCAGCAGTCAGGCTAAGGGTCTGGCCTGCGCCCACACGAAGTTGCGCCGCCGCCGCAGACGCGCTTTGCACGGTCTGCCCAAGCTTGGTCTGAGCATTGAGCGTTACCTGAGCAAGCCCCGCAGCCAAATCGACCATGAAGCTGCCATTAGGACGGATCGCATTAAAGTCATACACCCCGTCATCAAGGCCGATGACGGTCACACGCGCCGTGCCACCAGATACACCCGCTGCTTCATCGATAGTGCGAGAAGACGCCTGCTCAGCCGTCAGGGTGAGGTTGGCATCGGCAGCGAGCGCAATCGCGAGATTACCCAGATCGATGCGCTTGTCCGCATAGAGCGTGCTGAGATCCACCGCGCCGGAGATCAAGATCTGCCCTGTTAAGCCCGTACCCAGTTGTATGCGCCCAAGATCATGCGCCGCACCACCGACTGCGGTAATGGAGAGCGTTCCGGCACTGTTGGCTGCGCTTTGTACCGAACGACCGCTGATGACCGAAGCCGGAAGGGTAAAGCTGGCCGGTGCTTCGGCGGTACCGCCCACCAGACGCATACCGAAGGAACCCAGTACCGCGGCGCCTGAAAGAGCGCCAGTTGCACCGACCTCAAGAACCCGGGTTCCACTAACGACCACCGCGCTTAAATTCACATTGGGTACGTCCGCGTTGAGCGCCCGAACGACTACGTCGCCCAAGCCGCTGACGCTTCGACCATCGGCCTGCTGCGCGGACAGGGTCAGCATCTGACGCGGCGCAACCGTCAGGGTAAAGCCACCCAGCTGCGTCGCTGGAGCCAGAATGACCGAGCTTTGAATGTTGAGGCTGCGCGTACCGGTCGTTGTGATCTGGCTAAGGTCAACGACACTGGCCGAAATGCCGTTTAACACGACCTGGCCATCACCCATGACCCGAACACCGCTGAAGGCGTCGGCGGTGCCGACCAGTCGCTCGCCAGAGCGCAGATTGAGGGTAGCGCCCGCAGGCAGTTCTTGCCGAACGCCCTCGCGCGTGATGAAGCGCTTGTCAGCCTCTTGACTCAAGGTGGCATCACCCAGGGCCGGACCACCAAATTGGTAGTGAAGCGTTACTGGGTTTTGCTCAAGGCGGAATACCGAAGGCACTTGAATCTCAAACTGACGCTCGGCGTACACGATGCCGCCTTCACCAGTTGCCTTGAGTTTTCCATTGAGCACCAGAAGACCCTTGGCGCGATTACCCTCATAACCAGACGGTTGAGCAGGATCTGTCACCGGTCCGATGTTGAGCAAAATCTGGTCAGCGACGACGGCAGACTCGAAGGTAATTAGGTCACCGGTCACCACCAGGCCGGTGTTGCCCATCTGCGCGCGGTCGGCAGCAGCGGGCCCGTTAATGGCACCGAGTCGGATGCTGCGATCACCCTGAGTGGCCGAGAACTCGAGCTTACGGGTGTTCTTGTTGGCGGCCAGCGCGTACTCGATCGCACCGGCCGGGTTATTGGAGCCCATTGCGGCGAATTCGAATGCTCCTAAGCCAACGTTCGTATTGTTATTACCGTTCGAGAACTGCGAAATGTCCAGCAACACCAAATTGCCAACGCTTTCAAGCGCAGCCCAGTTGTTATCGATGATGATACGGCGGGCATCAATGTCGATACGCGGCGCCGAGGTTGCAGGGCGCGTGACCTGTACGCCATCAATGGTCACGGTCTCCATCTGCTCATCGCTGTCAAGCACATAGCCACCCTTCCAATCGGGCGCCTGACCGGTACCGCGATTGACCGGCTGCAAGGTCAGCGACACGATGTCAGCCTTAACCTGACCGCCCGCAAAGTCAAGATTGCCGCCCTTCACCAACACGGTGGCTACTGCCGTACCAGCCGTGATGTCGGCCAGGCGGGTGTCACCCGCCTGCGCCTCCACCCGCACATTGCCGTTGTTAGTACCCAGCAGGGCGCCATCAGCCATCGTCATGCCAGCGCCCGCCAGAACATCAATCGTCTTGCCGGTAGCCTGCGTCGTGATGTCACCCGCCGCCGACAGGCTGATGCCATCGGCCGCGCTCAGGCTGATGTTGCCGCCGGTGCTCTTCACCAGAGCGTTGAGCGTCATCGATGCATCGGTGGCTGGCGTCGTCTGCGCAGCTTGCAGCAGCACGTTGCCCGCCGCCGTGACTTCACCCTTGGTCGCGACCGTCGTGATTGAACCGTTCACCACGCTGAGCACCAGATCAGCACCGCTGACCAGATCTTTTTGCACCAGCGCCGTATTCGCCGCGGCCGCACCCTGCGTATTGACTCGATTGATCGTCATACTGACTTCATCGACGGATACCGCATCGGCTTCGGTCACATACGTCGCACCCGTCGTACTCTTGGTCGTCAGTGTAGCGACTGACGTCTCCAGCGGATTGCCGACTGCACCGATCGCGGTGCCAGCTGTCAACAAGAGCTTGCCAGCGCTTACGTCCTGCGTGCTGGTATCTGTGCCCAGATCGAGCACACTGCGCGAGGCCACCACCGCCACCACACCCGTGCCCGCCGTGATCTCGCCCAGCGTCACATCGCCTGCCAGTGCCTCAACACGCACATTGCCGTTGTTGGTGCCCAGCACAGCGCCATCAGCCATCAAAACGCCAGCACCCGCCAGCACATCAATCGTCTTGCCCGCAGCCTGCGTCGTCACGTCACCGGCAGCGCCAAGAGTGATAGAACGGCTTGCATCCAGGCTAATGTTGCCCGCCTCGGACAACACTTGAGCCGCCAGATCGAGGGTGCCCGAGCTTCCGCTGGCCTGCAGGAGAATATTGCCGTCTCCCTGCGCTGATAATCCAATACCGTTGGTATCGCCACCTGCAGCACCGGCTGCAAGTTGTATCGCCCCGGCTGCGCGAATCGCGATATCCCCACCACCGCTGACTGTTTTCACGCCAGCCAATGCACCGTCCGCGGGGGTCATGGCTAAAGCAGCGCCGGTGGCGTCTACCCGCTGAATCGTCGGTGTCAGACTACCCAGGGTGATGCCGTCCGTCTCTGTCACGAACAGGCCACCGCCGCCTGCCCGCGCTGCAAACACCAGGATTTGCGTTTCAAGAGGATTGGCGCCAGCGCCTGCACCGACACCGGCCCGCAGGCTCAGATTCTGAGTTTCGACATCAAGATCGGTATCACCAGCCGCATCGGCATCCAGAATGCTGCCACCCGCGATCAGGTTGACAGAGCCCACCGACGTGCCACCCACGATATCACCGACCGTGATATCGCCAGCCGCCTGCACCCGAACCGCGCCCAGCGTTTCGCCCGAGCGAAGCTCGCTACCCGCGTGCTGGGCCACGTTGCCAGCCTGGGCAACGATATCAATATTGCCCGGCGATAACGCTGACCAGGTGGTACGCACATCGGCGCCGTTTGCAAACGTGACCGATCTGCCGGCCAGCAGACTGATGTTTCCAGTCTCGGAGGAGACATCAGAGTTCGCCACGATGTCACTCGTCGCACCAAGGGCCTGCACAAGCACGTTGCCCTTGGCGTGAGCCTTCAATGCTGACCCTGCAGTGGCCCCACCATCCGTCAGCGTCACCGTTCCGTCGGCCCTGAGGACAATTGCGCCATCAGCTGCCGTCGTCTCTACATCAGACTGCTCGGCATCCGTCGATGTCGCTGCGTGCGCTCCGGTGGCAGCGACCCGGTTCACCGACACTGCAGCGACTGCACCCACCGTGATCGCCTGGCTGTTGTACACAAACAGGTTGCCCGCACTGCGCGCGCTCAAGGTATCCACCGTGGTCTCGAGATGGTTGGTGCCCGTACCCACCGTGGCGCCGGACTCCAACCTCAGCGAGACCGCCACTACGTCTGCATCGCGTGCCGCATCTGTATCCGCATCCGCATCGGTCATCGCGCCGCCAGATTTCAGACTGACCACGCCACGCGAGGTGATATCACCCACCGCAATCGTCGCACCCGACTGAACCCGAACCACCGCCGTCGTGCCTGCCGCGTTAGTCGTTGAACCGGCGAACAGGCTGCTGCTGGCCTGCATGGTTATCGCCGCTTCACTCAAGAGCTCGATACTGCTGGTGGCCGACTGCGCCTTGACGTCAACATCAGCACCCAGGTTTAGTGCACCCTTAGTGTCCAGGCTGACGTGGCCAGCCGCGCTGATCACATCCGCATTGATCGTCAGGGCGCCATTAGCCCCTTTTGAAGCGAGCAGCACATTACCCGCCGCCGTCACTTCGCCCTTGGCCGCCACCGTCGTGATCGAACCGTTCACCACGCTGAGCACCAGGTCAGCACCGCTGACTACGTCTTTCTGCACCAGCGCCGTGTTCGCCGCCGACCCGTA
>JBDLQY010000038.1:0-15772 GCA_039800325.1 Pseudomonadota bacterium
AAGCGCCCGTGCGCTCATAGGCTGCGGCCTGTCCTGCGGACAGGCTTCCCTTCGCTCGGGCCCTTCGCCGGGGCGCCCCGAACTCGGCCGCCGAGGCGGCGGCCTCAAACATGCGGGGCGCTAGAACCCCAGCGAAGCTGTCCCTCGCTCGGCTTGCCAAAATCGCGCAGAGCACTTCCCGCCCCGCGCCCTACCCGCCTCCAACGCCGTGACACACGCTTCGCCGCACACGCCCTCACCCCGATCGGCACAAATGCACGGCATGCGCGCAGGCCGCTTAACGTTCGCCGCTAAATCCTCATTACCAACCAACAGCGAGCGGTCAGCGCCGCGCGCTCACCCGCACGTAATTTCGCTTGAGAGCCAGATAGCAGCGAGCGGGAGGCGCCGCGCGCTCGTCCATGCGCCGCCTGCGGTTGAGGACCCGGTGGCGGCGAGGGGGCAAGCCACTGCGCGCGATTTCGGCAAGCCCAGCGAGGAGCAAGTCCGCCGGACTCTCCTTAGCGCCCCGCTTGTCTGAGGCTGCGCGAGCAGCCGAGTTCGGGGCGCTCCGGCGGACTGCTCCGAGCGCAGGGTAGTCCGGCCACAGGCCGGACCGCAGCCGTATGAGCGAGCGGTGGCTTACCGCTAGCCGCCACTCCGCCTCAGCCAAGACCGATGCACGAGGTAGAGCGGTGACTTACCGCTCGCCGCCACTCCGCCTCAGCCAAGACCGATGCACGAGATAGAGCGGTGACTTACCGCTCGCCACCACCCCACCCCAACGAAGACCCGGCACAAGAAGAGCGAGCGGTGGCTTACCACTCGCCGCCGACGCTCGATTCCCGACTACGTCACTAGGGCACTGATTCGGTTCAATTCAGCGCGATATGCGCACCGGTCTTGTGCAAAACGAACGCAAGCCGAGCACGGCGCGCTTGAAGCCGGGCGTCAACGCGCTATTTAACGCACAAACGGCTGGCACGCGCCTTGCCATCCACCTGCCGTCGTCCAATCAAAACGTCTCAGCTCATTCGCCTTTCTTCCCCCTTCAACTTTTTGTCGAGGTGTACACCATGAAGAACATTCCCATCGATCGTCGTCAGTGGCTCATCGGTTCTGGCGCTCTCGCCGGCGGCCTGGTTGCCAGTGGACTGCCGGGACTCGCCAGCGCTCAGACAGCTATCACCGTCGGCTTCATCTATGTAGGTCCTAGAGATGACTACGGTTACAACCAGGCCCATGCCGAGTCTGCGGCTGCCCTCAAGAAAATGCCTGGCATCAAAGTCGTTGAAGAAGAGAATGTCCCTGAGACGCAGGCGGTTCAAAAAAGCATGCAGGGCATGATTTCTCAGGACGGTGCCAAGCTGCTCTTTCCAACCTCATTCGGATATTTTGATCCGCACATTCTTGCGCTAGCCGGACGCAACACGGGCGTGCGCTTTGCCCATTGCGGCGGCCTGTGGACGCAAGGCAAACACCCCGGCAACGCAGGCAGCTATTTCGGCTATATCGATGAGGGCCAGTACCTCAACGGTGTCATCGCCGGCCACATGAGCAAGAGCAAGAAGATTGGTTTCATCGCAGCCAAGCCCATTCCCCAGGTGCTGCGCAACATCAATGCGTTCACACTCGGCGCGCGTTCGGTCGACCCCTCTATCACCACAACAGCCATTTTCACGGGCGACTGGTCGCTACCAGTCAAAGAGGCCGAGGCCACCAACAGCCTCGCCGATCAAGGTGTGGACGTCTTCACCATGCACGTGGACTCGCCCAAAGTCATCGTCGAAACCGCGGCACGTCGCGGCAAGTTTGTGTGCGGCTATCACGCAGATCAGTCCAAACTCGCGCCGCAGGCTTACCTGACGGGAGCCGAGTGGAACTGGATCACCGCGGTCACCCAGATCATCGATGCCGCGCGCACCGGCAAAGCACATCCCAATTTTGTACGCGGTGGATTGAAGGACGGTTTTGTGAAGACCTCGGCCTACGGGTCCATGGTCACCGAGGGTGCTCGCAAACAAGCCGATGACATCAAGGGCCGCATGATGAAGGGCGAGTTCGATATTTTCGCTGGAGAAATCAAGGACAACACCGGCAAGACTGTTATCGCTAAGGGCGCTGCTTTCAAACAGACCGCCATTGAACTTGAGTCCATGAATTACCTGGTTGAAGGCGTGATCGGTAAGGTCTGAGTCGCACCGTCCTCATCAGTTTGATTTGATATGTACGGTTGGCCCAAAGCCCTGGAGTCGCTCCTGCTGCCGATGCTATCGGTGGCGGGGGCTCTCCTGCTGTTCGGTCTGTTCATCGCGCTCGCGGGACATAACGCACTGCAGGCCTGGCAGTTACTGTTCCTGGGGGCCTTCGGTGACGCTTTCTCGCTGCAGAACACCTTGCAGCGTGCTGCACCGCTGATGCTTACAGCTTTGTGTGTAGCGATTCCTGCACGCGCTGGGTTAACAGTGATTGGCGGCGAAGGGGCCCTGGTCATGGGTGGTCTGGCCTGCGCCGCCTTACCGTATGCCTTGACTCCCCCCGCGGGCTTGGTGGGTACCGGGCTCGTCCTGCTTGCGGCAGCACTTGCTGGCGCCGCTTGGATCGCTTTGGCGGGCGTTCTTCGTGAGTATCGCGGCGTGAACGAGACGATCAGCAGTCTGCTGCTCGCTTACGTTGCCATCAATGTGTTCAAGCACCTCGTTGAGGGGCCCATGCGTGATCCGGCCAGCCTCAATAAGCCCTCAACCCGTCCGCTGGACAGTGGCTTGCGCATTGGCTCGATCGGAGATTTCGACATCCATTGGGGCCTTGCATGGGGGCTTGCGCTGTGCGTGGTCGCCGGCCTGTGGTTGCTGCTGTCCACGCATGGGTTTGCCACGCGTGTGGTGGGTGGCAACCCTCGTGCGGCCAGCCTGGTCGGATTACCCGCCCGCCGCATCGTCATCACCGCCTGCGCACTGGGCGGTGCTGCTGCAGGTCTCGCAGGTGGTATCGAGGTAGCCGCCGTTCACAGCGCCGCCAATGCGTCGCTCATTGTCGGCTTAGGCTATGCCGGTATTCTCGTCAGCTTTGTTGCCCGCCACCAGCCGCTGGCCATCATCCCTGTTGCGATTGTTTTAGGAGGCTTTGGTGCCGCGGGCAGTCTGTTGCAGCGGCGAATGGGACTGCCCGATGCGTCGGTGCAAGTACTGTTGGGTTTCGCGTTCGTGCTGATCTTGGCGGCTGAGGCCTTGCGTGGCCGTATTGCCGAGCGACTGCGTCTCGCCCGACCATCCACGCCTGTATCCCAACCCGCTGGAAGACCCGCATGAGTCTCGATGCGTGGTTCGCCGTCTTGATGGCCGTCTTGGGCGGTGCTATCAGGGTCGGCACACCTTTTATTTTCGTGAGCCTGGGCGAATGTCTGACCGAAAAAGCGGGGCGTATCAATCTGGGTCTTGAAGGCGTGCTGGTGCTGTCGGCAATGGCCGCTTTCGGCGTCGCTTATCTGACTGGATCAGCATGGCTGGGGGTTCTGGCCGCCGCGCTTGCCGGCGCCTGCCTGGCCTTACTGCACGGCGTACTGTGCTCGCTCGCCCGCGTGAACGACGTCGCCATGGGTATTGCCATCATGATGCTGGGGATTGGTCTGGCCTTCTTTCTGGGCAAGCCCCTGATTCAACCGCAGGCGCCTACCCTGCCTGTCATTTCGCTGGGCAGCTGGAGTGATCACCCGCAGGTGCGCTCAGCGTTAGACATCAATGTCCTATTTCCGCTTGGCGTGGTGCTCGCGCTAATTTTGCGCTGGGCACTGGCCAATACGCGCTGGGGCCTAACCGTCCGCATGGTTGGAGATTCCTCGGACGCGGCGCGCGCGCTGGGTACATCCGTCTCGGGTGTGCGCGCCTGGAGCACTGCCATCGGCGGGGCGATCGCCGGGTTGGGCGGCGCGAGCCTGTCCCTCTACTACCCAGGCAGTTGGAATGAGGGTCTGTCCAGCGGTCAGGGCTTGATCGCCGTAGCACTGGTCATTTTTGCACGTTGGAAACCCATCGCGTGCCTAGGCGCGGCCCTGCTGTTCGGTGGTGCCGGAGCGCTCGGCCCCGCGCTGCAGTCTGTCGGCATCACTGGCTATTACTACCTGGTCAATGCGGTGCCTTATGTACTCACCCTGCTCATTCTCATTTTGACCTGCGCACCGCGGCGATCCCTGCGGGGCGCACCGGGCGAATTGGGTGTGCAACGACTGGGCTGACCGCTCAAGCGCTCTGAAACCAAGAGGGATACACATGAACGGACTAGGGGGCCTGAACAAATCGCCGCACGGTGTTGTGGTGGGACTGGTGCAGCTACAACTGCCGCGCGTCGAAAGCACCAGCGACCTCGCTGCACAAACCGCGCGTATCGTGGATATGGTTGCTAAAGCTCGCCGAGGCTATCCCGCCATGGACCTGGTGGTATTTCCGGAGTACGCCCTGCACGGTCTGTCCATGAACACATCAGACACGCTCATGGTCAGGCTCGATGGTCCAGAGGTCGCCGCCTTTCGCCAGGCCTGTATCGACCATCGAATCTGGGGCTGCTTCTCTATCATGGAGCACAATCCCAGCGGCAACCCTTACAACACCGGCATCATCATCGATGACACCGGTGAGTTGCGTCTGTATTACCGCAAGTTTCACCCCTGGATACCCGTCGAGCCGTGGGAACCCGGCAACATGGGTATTCCAGTCATCGACGGACCCCGTGGTCTGCGTATTGGGCTGATCATCTGTCATGACGGCATGTTTCCCGAAATGGCGCGCGAGTGCGCCTATAAAGGTGCCGAGCTGATGATTCGAACTGCTGGCTATACAGCACCCATCCGACATGCCTGGCGTGTCACCAACCAGGCTAATGCCTTCCAGAACCTGATGGCGACTGCCAGCGTTTGCCTGTGCGGCAGCGATGGCAGCTTTGATTCCATGGGTGAGGCGATGTTTTGTGACCATGAGGGTCAGATCATTGAAATGGGCGGCGGTCGTACCGACGAGATCATCTGCGCTGAAATTCGCCCCGACCTCATTCGAGAGGCGCGTCTGCACTGGGGTGTCGAAAACAATATTTATCAGCTTTGGCATCGCGGCTATGTGGCGGTCAAGGGCGGAGCACAGGACTGCCCCTACACCTTCATGCGCGACATGGTCGCAGGGCAGTACCGCTTGCCCTGGAGTGAACAGGTCACCCATCGTGATGGCGCCTCCTGTGGTTTTGCTGCCCCAACCCGCTCTTACATTGGGGAAGAGCCCAATCTGCTGGAAAACATCAAAGGTAAAGACCGATGAAGCGATTCATTGATTCAAACCCCTATCCGTGGCCATATGACGGTGATCTCAGGGCGGACAACACGGCGCTGGTAATCATCGACATGCAAACCGACTTCTGCGGAATCGGTGGCTACGTCGACAAGATGGGCTACGACCTGTCTCTCACACGTGCCCCAATTGAGCCCATCAGCCGCGTCCTGCAGACTGCACGCGCCAAGGGCGTCCACGTCATCCATACCCGCGAGGGGCACAGGCCCGACCTGTCAGATTTACCAGCCAACAAACGCTGGCGCTCGCAACGCATAGGGGCCGGTATCGGCGATGCGGGCCCGTGCGGACGCATTCTGGTACGCGGTGAACCCGGCTGGGAAATCATTCCTGAACTCGCACCTATCGCTGGTGAGCCCGTCATCGACAAACCCGGCAAAGGATCGTTTTGCGCCACCGACCTCGAGTTGATGCTCAGAACGCGAGGCATTCGTAACCTCATCCTGACCGGCATCACAACCGACGTGTGCGTACACACGACGATGCGAGAAGCGAATGATCGCGGCTTTGAATGCGTCGTCCTCAGCGACTGTACCGGCGCCACCGATCTCGGTAATCACCAGGCAGCCCTCAAGATGGTGACCATGCAGGGCGGCGTTTTCGGAGCCGTCGCAGAATCTGGCGCAGTCATCAAAACGCTCACTGATCTCTGATCAGCCTATCACCGTCATGCATGCACTCAAGCTCGAGACCTATCAGCTGAGCAAGCGCTTCGGTGACTTCGCGGCGCTGTCACAGGTTTCCCTGACCGTGCGGCCAGGAACCGTTCACGCCCTGCTCGGAGAAAACGGCGCCGGCAAGAGCACATTCGTGAAGTGTCTGGTGGGGTATTACCGCCCAGATGAAGGCGCACTGCTTATCGACGACCGAGAGCGCGTGATCGCCTCGCCCGTCGACGCGCGCGCAGCGGGCATCGGTATGGTTTACCAGCACTTCACTGTCGCGCCCGGCATGAGCGTGGCTGAAAACCTGCTGCTCGCGCGCGGGCAACTTCCTGCGCGAATTCACTGGCCATCGGCCCGAGCAGAGCTGCAGGCCTTCATGGAGCAGGCGCCGTTTTCACTCGATCTGGATGCCATGCCGGTCGACCTTTCAGCGGGTCAGAAGCAGAAGCTCGAAATACTGAAGCAGATGCTCCTGCGTCCGCGTCTCTTGATCCTGGATGAGCCCACCTCGGTACTCACCCCTCAGGAAGCCGACGAGGTTCTAGGCGCTTTGCGAGCGCGCGCGCATGCGGGCGAGTGCTCGATCATCCTCATCACCCATAAGTTTCGCGAGGTAAGCGCTTTTGCTGACGATGTAAGCGTACTGCGGCGTGGTCATCTGATCACGACCCGAGCGGTCGTCGGCAGTACATCGGCCGAGCTCGCGCGTGCCATGGTCGGCGGCCAGAGCGAAGACACGCCCAACCCAGGCGCCCCCTCAAACCCCGACGCGAAAGCCGCAGCAACAAACCAAGACCGCCCCTGCGCAGACACAGACCAAACGCTGACGCTACAGGTTATCGGTCTCAAGGTGCTCGGCGATCGCGGTCAATGGGCGATCCGCGATTTAAGCCTCGAAATAAAGCGCGGCGAAATTCTCGGCGTCGCTGGAATCTCGGGTAACGGACAGCGTGAATTACTGCAGTCACTCATAGGGCAGAGGCCTCGAGAGGCGGGCTCGGTGAGCGCAATTGGTCGTCCGTATGATGGCTCGCGTAAGCTGAATCGAATTCTCGGCGTGCGCAGCCTTCCTGAAGAGCCTCTGGCTAATGCTTGCGTACCTGGGATGAATGTTCTGCAAAACATGGCCCTGCGCGATTTTGATGTCGCGCCGGCGTGCTCGGGCTTCTGGGTCCGGTGGGGACGACTGCGGAAAACCGCCATCGAGTGGATCGAACGCTACCGAATCAAGACTCCGGGTGAGTTCGCACCGATCGAGTCATTGTCCGGCGGCAACGTCCAGCGCACCGTTCTGGCGCGTGAACTTTCCAGCGATGCTCGACTTCTACTGGTGAGTAATCCCAGCTTCGGTTTGGACTTCGCAGCCACGGCCGAGGTTCACAGTCGCTTGCGCGAAGCCCGGGAACGGGGCGCCGGCGTCTTGCTCATCAGTGAAGATCTCGATGAACTGCTGGCTTTATCAGACCGTATCGTTGTAATGAGCGACGGCCGAATCGTCTACACCGTCAGCGCCCAGCAGGCCGACCGGCAAACCCTGGGCTCGCACATGGCGGGTGACAGTCATCACTCATTGAAGGCAGCCTGATGAATCTCGATGCCAAGCCGTTCGCCCTCGAACTACGCCTTAAAAAGGCAGCCTTGATCATGATTGACCTGCAGCGCGATTTCGTCGAACCCGGCGGTTTCGGAGAAACGCTGGGCAACCGTGTTGAGCCTCTGCAGCAGATTCTTCCAGCCTGCACACAAGTGCTGGCGGCCTGGCGTCAATGCGGTCTGACGGTGGTGCATACCCGCGAGTCGCATCTGCCAGATCTGAGCGACTGCCCTCCCGCAAAACGACAGCGTGGTGCACCCAGGCTTCGCATTGGCGACCCTGGGCCCATGGGGCGTATCCTGATTCGGGGCGAGCCTGGCAACGATATCGTCGAGGCTGTGGCGCCCATCCAGGGCGAGCACGTGGTGGACAAGCCAGGAAAGGGCGCGTTCTACGGTACGGGGCTTCATGAATGGCTTCAAGAGCGCGCTATCTCGCAGCTGATTTTTACGGGGGTCACGACGGAAGTCTGCGTGCAAACCAGTATGCGCGAGGCCAATGACAGGGGCTATGAATGCGTTCTGGTTGAAGACTGCACAGCCAGTTACTTTCCGCATTTCAAGCAAGCCACCCTGGACATGATCACGGCGCAGGGCGCCATCGTGGGATGGACCTGCCACAGCAGACAACTGATTCAGATGTTGTCATCACACCCTCTCGACTAACGGCATATTTGGAGCACCGTGACATGACTGCAGCGCACCACGGCGGGTCAGTGATGCCGATCAACGATCCCGAAATTGTCAATGAGCTGACCGGGGTGTTCCACGCCTATGAGCAGGCATTGATGCGTAATGACCTCGCAGCACTTGATGCTTTCTTCTGGGACGATGCTCGGGTAACCCGCTACGGAATTGCTGACCGGCAATTCGGTATTGATGAGCTGCGGCAGTACCGCAGCAGCACCCCAGCACCGACCTTCACGCGAACACTGCATCATCTGCGCATCAATACCTTCGGCCGCGACATGGGCAGCGCACAGGTCGAGTTTGTGCGCACCGACACCCGACTCAGGGGCTTTCAGTCGCAGTGCTGGGTGCGCCTGTCAGGCCAGTGGAAAATCGTTGCCGCTCATGTCAGCATGATTCCCTGGAAGGACTGAATTACGCCAGCGACTTGGTCGCTGCGCTCTGCGGTTATCCTAGCGTCTGCACCACAGACCCGATACCGCAGAGATCTCCGCATGGACTTCCGCCTCACCCCAGAGCAGCAATCCTTCAAAGACAGCGTCACCCGCTTCGCGCAGAAGCACCTCGCCGCGGGAGCCCGCGAGCGTGCCCACAACCCTGAGTACCCCTGGGATATTGCCCGCCTGATGGCCGATCAGGGCCTTCTGGGGATCACGATCGCAGAAGCTGATGGCGGTCAGGGGGGCAGTCTCATGGATGCGGTGCTGGCCATCGAAGCCGTGGCATCGGTGTGCCCACGCAGTGCCGATGTGATCCAGGCCGGCAGCTTCGGCGCCATTCGCGTCTTGGCCGAATACGGCACGGCCGACCAGAAGGCCCGCTATTTAAAGCGTCTGCTGGCCGGAAAAGGCGTTATTTCGGTCGGTATGACCGAGCCCGAAGCCGGCTCGGCGGTGACCGATCTCACCACCAGCGCCACGCCCGATGGGCAGGGCTATCGAATCAATGGCTCCAAGGTCTTCACTACACATGCCTGGTATGCCGATGTCATTCTCGCCTATGTGCGCTACGCACCCGGCGTCGGGGGCATAGGCTCGGTGCTCATCGATACCAAGAGCGAGGGGGTCAGATTCGGCAACAAAACCGCGTTTCTGTCGGGTGAAGAGTGGGCACAGAGCTGGTTTGATAACGTCTACGTGCCGCCTGAAAATGTGCTGCTCAAAGAGGGTGGTTTTCGCAAGCAGATTGCAGGATTCAATGTCGAGCGTATAGGCAACACGGCGCGCTCGCTGGCACTGGGTCGCTATGCGTTCGACGCTGCACGCGATTGGGCTCTGCAGCGGCGCCAATTCGGTAAGCTGCTCGCCGAGTTTCAAGGTATTCAATGGAAGTTTGCCGACATGAAGCTCAAGCTCGACGCGGGTCAACTGCTGCTTTATCGCGCGGCGACCAATGCCGACGCCGGTTTCCCATCACCTGACGAAACCTCGATTGCCAAGGCGTTTTGCAACCAGGCCGGTTTCGATGTCGCCAATGAAGCCATTCAGATCATGGGCGGCATGGGATATAGCCAGGATTCCCTCGTCGAGTACTGCATGCGCCGCTGCCGTGGCTGGATGATCGCGGGCGGCTCCATCGAGATTCTCAAGAACCGCATTGCCGAAGGTGTGTTCGGCCGCAGCTTTTCACAGCGCGCCTGACTCCATCCGGCCGACCTTTGCTGTCCTCGAGCCCCCTCATTGCAGACATGACCCAAAGTCTCTGGAAAGCGCTTTTCGAGCCCACGACGATTGCCCTGGTGGGTGCCTCTGGCGAGCCCGGCAAAAACACAGCCAGGCCCCAGTTATTCTTGCGCAAGCACGGGTGGCAGGGCCAGATTCGTCCGGTTAACCGAAACCGGGCCCAGTTGTTCGACGAACCCGCTTATCCGGATATTGAGTCCATTCCCGATTCGATTGATCACGCGTTCGTCATGGTGCCTGGCCCGCAGCTGGCTGAGGTCATCGAAGCGTGCGGCCGCAAAAAAGTGCCTGTGGTCACGGTGTACTCCGACGGCTTCGCCGAATCCGGGCCCGAGGGCGCGATCGCCCAGCAGGCCCTTGCAAACCGCGCCCGTGCGCTCGGCATCCGGCTCTTGGGACCCAACTGTATCGGGCTGATCAATGTGGTGGCGCGCATGCCACTGACCGTGAATGCCGCCCTGGCAGGCGAGCTTTTACCGCCTGGGCGTATCGCGGTGGTATCGCAAAGCGGGTCCATGCTGGGCACCCTGCTCTCGCGCGGTCAGGCTCGCGGCATATGTTTTTCGCGCCTGATTTCGGTCGGTAATGAGGCTGACCTGAGCGTGGGTGAGATCACACACATGCTGGTAGGTGATCCTCATACCCAAGTGATCCTGCTGTTTCTGGAAACCCTGCGTGACGCACCTCGCCTGGCCCAGGCGGCCCGTGACGCTCATGCGGCTGGCAAGGCCATTGTCGTCTATAAGCTCGGACGTTCACGTCTGGGGGCCGACCTGGCGGTCTCGCATACAGGCGCCATCGCCGGCGAAGATGCCGCGTTTGATGCGTTCTTCCGCGCGCATGGCATTGTGCGGGTCAACATGATCGAAACTCTCCTGGAGATTGCGCCGCTGCTTGAGCACTACACACCGCCCGCCTCGCGCATAAAGCACCCTCGCGTAGCCGTCGTAAGCACTACGGGTGGTGGTGCTGCCATGGTGGTAGACCGACTCGGTCTTTCCGGTATTGAGGCGGCAACACCCGATGCGCGGTTCGTCCGTGAAATGGCCGAGAAGGGCATCCCCATTCGTCCCGCCCCCATCATCGACCTGACGCTGGCGGCAACACCACAGAAGTACGCAAGCGTTCTGCGCGGTTTGCTGTCGGCTGATTTTTGCGATGCAGTGCTGGCGGTTGTTGGTTCGTCTGCCCAGTTTCAACCCTCGCTCGCCGTCGAACCGATTGTTTCGGTCGCAAGAGAACTCCGCTCTGACAAGCCGCTGGCATGTTTTCTTGCACCCGCGGCCGATGCCTCCCTGGCACTACTGGCCGAGCAGGGTATCGCAGCCTTCAGAACCCCAGAGGCCTGCGCCGATGCGCTGGCGGCATGCCTGAGCTGGGAGGCACCCACCGGCTCATTCGGGCTGGGTCACGAGCAATCACAAGCGCTATCGCGGGTCAGGGCTGTGCTCGAAACCCTGACTCGGGGCGTAGTCGATGAAGAAAGCTCCCTGACCCTGATGGATGCCTTGGGCATTCCGACCGTACCGCGTATTCGTCTCCACTCGCCTCCCTGGATCAACACGCTGCCATGGCCGGTTGCGGCCAAGCTGATTTCCGCCGACCTTCCGCACAAGACCGAGGCTGGCGCTGTAACCCTTAACGTCAACGATCAGCCAGCACTCGATGAAGCCGTTGCGCGCATGCTCAACCGCGTCCGCCAAAGCGCTGCCGATAAGCCCATGTCCGCTGTGCGTATTGACGGTGTGCTCGTGCAAACCATGGTGCGTGGCGATGCCGAAGTACTGCTCGGTTACCGGCACGATGCGTTGCTGGGCCCTCTCATCACCGTGGGTGTCGGTGGGCAGTTGGCCGAGGTCTACCGTGATGCCTGCACGCGACTGGCGCCGGTCACTGATGCGCTGGCCCTGGAGATGATCTATGAGGTACGTGGCCTGTCGCCTATTCGCGGCTGGCGCGGATTACCGTCAGCGAATCTTAATGCTCTGGCGCAAGCCATCAGCGCCTTATCGAAGCTCGCGCTCGTACCGGGGCAGCCAGTTGCTGAAGCCGAGATCAATCCACTCATGGTGAGTCGTCTCGATGTGGTTGCGGTGGATGCTTTACTGGTGCTCAAATCCCCTGAACCGTAAGCCGTTTGATTCCGCCACCAGGCCACTGACGGCACAATTCGACCTGATAAGTACAAGATCGCCTCTGCCAGCCAGGCAGGGCATGACTTCCCGACAGGAGACCACTGATGAGTAACCAAAATTTCTCGCCGCTTCTGAACACGCGTCGCCGCCTGCTCACCGGACTCGCAGCCGCCGGCGTGACGGGGTTCGTCACCCCAGCCCGAGCGCAGGAAGCAGCATCGGCCTACCCCTCCAAACCGATTCGTATCGTGGTGGGCTTTGCGCCCGGAGGTGCAACCGATATCGTGGCCCGTGCTGTCGCGCAGAAGTTGCAGGATGCCCTGGGGCAATCGGTGGTGGTAGAGAACAAGCCCGGCGGCGGCTCGAACATCGGCGCTGAAATCGTGGCGCGAGCTGAGCCCGACGGGTACACCCTGATGCTTGGCACCATCGCCAACGCCACCAACATGTCGATCTACAAGAATCTCAAGTACGACACCTTGCGCGACTTTGCACCGATTTCGCAACTGATGTCGGCACCCAGCGTTCTGGTGGTGTCGCCGAACTTTCCGGCCAATGACGTTAAAGGGCTGATCGAACTGGCCCGCGCCCGTCCAGGCACCCTCACCTATGCGTCATCGGGTGCGGGCGGATCGCCGCACCTGGCAGGCGCCCTGTTGGAACTGCGCGCCGGGGTCCAGATGGTGCATGTTCCCTACAAAGGCGCAGCACCTGCCTTGACCGACGTCGTCGCCGGTAACGTCAACCTGGGTTTCAAGACAGCCCTCTCGGCGCTGCCCTCCATGCAGACTGGCAAGCTCAAGGCGCTGGCCGTGGCCGCCAATAAGCGCCTTGAGCAACTGCCCAACGTGCCCACCATGGCTGAGGCCGGCTTTCCTGACTTTGAGGTCAGCTCTTGGAACGGGCTGCTGGCACCAGCCAAGACGCCACCAGGCATCATCGCGAAGTTGCATACCGAGCTGGTCAAAATCGTAGCGATGCCAGACATTCGCGAGCGCTTTAGCGCCCAGGCGGCCGACCCTGTCGGCAGTTCTCCAGAGCAATTCCGCGCCTATATTGAGGCAGAGATCAAGCGTTGGGGAGAGGTAGCGCGCGCAGCCGGAATCTCGCTGAACTAAGCGGGCTTCTGCCCGCGGCAGCCAAGCAGCGACCCTCGAATCAAAGCACTGATTCGAGGGCGGCGATGTTCATGAACCCTGCTGCAGCACCCGAATGCGATCTTCAATGGGCGGATGGCTGGAAAACAGCGCCATGATCCCGCTGGGACGCGAACTGATGCCCATGTTCTGAACCGTCTTGGGCAACTCGCCCGGGTCAAGCCCCCCCAGACGGGCCAGCGCGTTCACCATGGGTTGCTTGCGTCCCATCAGCTCGGCGGCACCCGCATCGGCACGATACTCGCGCTGCCGTGAGAACCAGGCCACGATAATGGCTGCGAGAACACCCAGGAGAATATCCATCACAATGGTGGTCACGTAGTAGCCAATACCAGGCGCATCGTCCTGATTGCGCAAAATGATCCGGTCGACCACGTAACCCACTACCCGCGAGATGAACACAACGAACGTGTTCATAACGCCCTGGATCAAGGTCATGGTGACCATGTCGCCATTGGCGATATGAGCAACCTCATGTCCGATGACTGCTTCGACTTCTTCACGGTTCATCGACTGGAGAAGCCCGGTGGAGACCGCAACCAGCGCCGAATTCTTGAATGCACCGGTAGCAAACGCATTGGCCTCGCCTTCGTACACGGCGACCTCGGGCATATTGATACCCGCGCGCTGAGAAAAGGTCTGCACCGTACGCACAATCCACTGATGGGTCGGGTCGGCGGAGTTGTTGATGACAACCGCACCAGTCGACCATTTGGCCATGGGCTTGCTGATCAGCAACGAGATGAGGGCGCCACCAAAGCCCATGACCGCTGAGAACACCAGCAGTGCCCCCAGGTTGAGACCCGACTGGGACATGAAGCGGTTGAGGCCGAATACCGACACGACGACGCTGAGCACCAGCATCACGGCCAGATTGGTCAATACAAACAGAAGGATTCGTTTCATGGCGAGCAAACCCTACGCACAAACATTGAGGGATCGTTATGCTATCCGCACTGAGCCCGTCTGTGAATGTATTTCCCTGACCCCAAGCCGGAATCAGGCAGCCGCCGCAAGCCCGCATGGGTCGAGGCGACCGCCGGTCGCCTTTGTGCCCCCGACGGCAGGGATGGGCTCTTCTATTAAACCCAGGCCTGAATCACATAGTCAAAAGCCGCCTGCGCGTTGGTCATGTCAACCCGCTGCAGTCGAATTTTCCAGTCAGCGCCGTTGCGAACCAGCGAGTGCCGGTACGAGCCGGCAAAGTGACGCACATGATCGCGGCGCAGTTCCATCATCTGAAAGCGTGAGTAAACCTCAATGGAATCCGCGCTCGCCGACTCGATCAGCACGTTGCCGACCAGATGATTGGTTCCCCAGGCAGCGGCCTGCGACCAGGCATTTGGATGGCTAATGCGACCCATCCGAACTTCCATGAGCAGCTTGTCCTCTGCAAAAATTGAAGGCTGGCTCTGCCAGTCGGTCTGCTCCGGTGCAGCCGGCATCCAGTAAACCCCATCCTCAGCAAACAGATCGATCCACGCGCCCCAGGCCTTGGCATCCAGCATGGCGGCCTGCCGATAGAGCAAGGTTTCGACGTCGCGCTGAAGGTTTGCGTCAACCACCGCGGCGGTCGGCACATAGCCGACCGCCGGCCGACGGCCGCGCCCCATATGGTCGGGTGCGATCGACTCGGCACCGGTCATCGACTCAACGGCTTCGATAACCACGCCAGTGCCCAAGGCCTTAGTGACTTCTTTTTCGCTCATGCTGAATCTCCTCAGGCCTTATGCGACAGCGCCGGGCTCAGATAACGCTCCCAGGCGCGAAACTGGTTGCGCATCACCACCTCAGATGTGCCGTTGTTGGAATACAGCACGCCGTCCTTATCGGTATCGCCACCGTGATTGCGATGAAAGCTCACCCACTCGCTACCCTTGGACTCAAGCCCACGCTGACCCCGCGTCCAATTCTCAAGATCGTCAGCATTGATCATGGTGGCTGGCGAATTCACCAGATTGAAATACCAGAGCGAACGACGGTAAATGGCCTCTGGCGCACCCTTGAGACGGAAGTGCCAGATTTCCGACAAAGTTTTGTCAGGGCCGATTGGCCGCAGGCAGCGCAACTGCTGCAACGGTGACTGCACCGAAAGATAGGGGTAGATCAGAACATGATGAATGCTGCGCGATAAATATTCTTCTGCTTTCTGCTCACCGTAAGCCTTACGAAGCAAGCCCTCATATTCAACCGTGTCGGGGTCAGTAGGACGCAGTCCCATATACGCTTTAAGAATGCCGTGGCCATGAGGAAAATTCACGGTCTGCACTTTGTCCCACTGATCGAAACTGGAAGCAAACGCTGACAGGTAATGAAAAAACAGAGGCGCAGCGCCCTGCTCTGCCTTCAGGCGATTCTCGACCCGCCGCGCCGATACACCCGTCGACTGATGCGTCACCGACGGGTGCAGGGCGTCGAGCTGGTTCTCCATGAAAAACTTCCAGTTCGACTGCTGCACCACGCGGTGACAGACGGGTACCACCTCGACTTCGCCCTCGGGCGAACGATCACACATGTCGTCGAAGGCTACCCTTGCCT
>JBDLQY010000039.1:0-11964 GCA_039800325.1 Pseudomonadota bacterium
GGCGCGTGGCGGTAAGCGCCCGTGCGCTCATAGGCTGCGGCCTGTCCTGCGGACAGGCTCCCCTTCGCTCGGGCCCTTCGCCGGGGCGCCCCGAACTCGGCCGCCGAGGCGGCGGCCTCAAACATGCGGGGCGCTAAAGCCCCCGGCGAAGCTGTCCCTCGCTCGGCTTGCCAAAATCGCGCAGAGCGCTTCCCGCCCCACGCCCTACCAGCCTCCAGCACAGTGGCGCACGCTTCGACGCACACGCCGTCACCCCGATCGCCCAGATCGCCCAGATCGCCTCGAACGCTCGGGGCGTAGGCGGGTCGCTCACCGCTCGCTTATCAAGACTCTGCCGTCGATTGAAAATCGAGTGGCGTCGAGCGAAAAGCGCCGCGCGCTCGTCCATGCGCCACCTGCGGTCGAGGACCCGGTGGCGGCGAGGGGGAAGCCGCTGCGCGCGATTTCGGCAAGCCCAGCGAGGAGCAAGTCCGCCGGGCACTCCTTAGCGCCCCGCATGTCTGAGGCTGCGTGAGCAGCCGAGTTCGGGGCGCTCCGGCGGACCGCTCCGAGCGCAGGGCAGTCCGGCCACAGGCCGGACCGCAGCCGTATGAGCGAGCGGTGGCTTACCGCTCGCCGCCACCCCGCTCCAACGAGGACCGAGGCACAAGAGAGAGCGAGCGGCAGCTTACCGCTCGCCGCCCACTAAAAATGTAGGGAGACCGCGTCGATCACCCGATAGCCCTCATCAACCACCGGCATCCATCGCCACTTATCAAAAGTCGTGCAGGGATGCGAAATACCGCAGCCTACGATCATGCCGACTCGCGGATGCTCATCAATCGGTTGAGACGGGTCATATCGCAGATATCCGTGCTGATCATTGAGTGCGCTGATCTTCCAGTGCTCAGGCGCTGCCCGTGTCGCGCTGTCGCCCAGGCTTGCACGCCAGATCGGCACTGGCATCTCAGTATCGTACGAAACATCGCGTCGCCCCATCGTCACCAGTGCAAGCCCTGGCTCAGGGCAAGACTGCACTGCACTTAACACTTCAAGGGCGGGGCGCAGGGTCTCCTTCAGGTTGAGACGCTCACCCACGCACTGCAGATGCCGGCGGTACTGCAGGTGATCATGCGTGAGATAACACCCTGAGCGCAAAATGCCACGCGCGGGCCTGGTGAGCCTAGGTTTGAGATCTTTCGCCACCAGATCAAAAATCGCCGAACCTCCCGCGCTGAGCAGGACTTCGTCGCCACTAAAATAGCCTTGCTGCTCGCAGGCCATGGCCACCGCCTGTACCCGCTCCATCAGGGCGGCTACAGCGGGGCGGTCCTGATCATGGTTGCAGCTGGCCAGGCCCCCTTCATAGCTTTCAATTCCCGCAAGTCGCACTGCCGGACTCACCGCAATCGCGTGCGCCAGTCGCATGGCGTCTTCGTGCGCTCGCACACCCGTGCGCTTGCCGGCAATACCAATCTCCAGAAGAACCGGCATGCGAGTGGCCTGCCGTCGAGCACGCTGCCATGACTCAATCAGCGATACCTGCTCCAGAGAGTCCACCAGAAAGTAAATCTGCACACCGGGATAGCTTGCCTGTAAGGCCACCAGTGCATCGAGATCCGCACCTTGGAAGACTTGATTGGCGATGATGATGTTCTTGATCCCGTGTCGTACGCCGACCGCCGCCTGAAACACGGTCGCAAACGTGATGCCCCAGGCCCCCGCCGCAATCTGACGCGCGTATAGCTCAGGCGACATGGTGGTCTTGCCGTGCGGGGCGATATCAAGCCCACGTTCGGCGCAGAATTCGCGCATCCACTTCAGGTTGTGCGCAAGCGCAGACTCTTTCAAGACTGCCAGTGGAAACGGCAAGTCCCCGCGCAGCAGTTGCCAGCCCTGCGCGCCCGCTGCCGTGATCGGCATAGCAGGCCAGTGCGGGGGGTATCCTTTGTGCAAGGCATCAAGCATGCGCGGCGCGGGTGTGGATGCAGTACTGACCATCGTGACAATCTCCAGAACGAGCGTTCAGGCAACGATCATCGGCGCACGCGCATTAATGGTCAACCCGGCCCGTGTCGTCCGACAGCGCACCTTAAGTCAACCTGGGCCATGTCGTCCCACAGCCAGGCTCCAAGGCACGCCGCCCGAGGTATCGGGCGGCTAAGGTTTCACCCGCCTTTCAGTCGCCAGCGGTGCCAGCGCTCGGCCAGTGCCAGGGCCCAGATCGGTGAATGGGCCTTCCGCCACTGGCCAGCAACGCGCTGTGCCGCCTCGGCATAGCCAGGATACGCATGCAGCGTTGCCAGAATTCGACCCAGACCGAGCCGATAACGCATCGCCAGCGCAAACTCGGCCAGTAGCTCGCCCGCATGGGCGCCCGCTATCGTGACGCCCAAAATACGGTCTCTGCCCGGTACGGTCAGTACCTTGATGAAACCCTGGGCGGTACCGTCGACAATCGCACGGTCGAGGGCGCTCAACTCGAACCGCGTCACCTCATAGCGAACACCCCGAGTTCGAGCCTGGGTCTCGTCGAGCCCCAGGCAGGCCACCTCGGGCTCGGTGTAAATCACGCGCGGAATCAGCCGGTCGTCCGCCTTGAATCGCCACAGGCCATCGGTAAGCGCGTTCACCGTTGCATGCCAGGCCTGATGAGAGGCCGCATGGGTCAGACGCCAGGGCCCCGCCACATCGCCAGCCACATAAATCGTCGGGCACAGCGACTGCAGGTAGGCATCAAATTCAATCGCAAGGGCAGCCGGCGGTGTTTTCTCCGGCGAGGCAAACCGATGGGTACCGTCCCCGCCCGTGGGCGGCAGAAGGCCCAGCATTTCAAGTCCAAGGCCCGACAGCCGCGGCTTACGCCCCAGCGCGATCAGCAGCAGGTCGAATGGCAGTCGCAAGACCCCGGTGCCCGTATCAGCGTCGGCTCGGACCGCGAGACCCAACGTGGCACCAGGCATGGCACTTGGTGTGCCTGGAGCTCGCTCTGGCACATTCATCACGCGCACACTCAGCATTCCGGGCTCAGCAGCGACGGCCTGAGAGCCCGTTAAAACATGTACGCCCTCCGATTCGAGTTGCTCGCGCACCAAGGCCGAAGCCTCAGAGTCAAGCGCCGGCAGCAGCTGTGCTCCCTGTTCAATCAGCGTGACCGATGAACCCAGCCTGGCCAAAGCCTGGCCCAGCTCGCAGCCAATCGCTCCTCCGCCCAAGACCAGAACTCTCGCCGGTGGCCTCGAGAGCTGGTTCAGGCGTGCCCAGAGGGTATCGCTGGTGACGTAGTCAGTCTCTCGAAGCCCCGCGATCGTGGGCAACACCGGCTCGGCACCCGTGGCCAATACGATGGCTCGAGTGCTCAGGTGCCGGTAGCTACCATCGGCAACATCGATACGAACCGTCCACGGATCCACGATGGATGCCCTACCCTCCACCACCTCCACGCCCAGACTTCGATAGCGTTCAGGGCTGTCATTAGGTGCAATTTCGGCAATCGCATCGCGCACGCGCGCCATGACAGCGCCAAAGTCGATTTGCGGATCGACCGCACTGATACCGAATCGCGCCGCATCCCGCATACGCTGAGCCTGCCGGGCGCTGGCGAGCAAAGCCTTGCTGGGCACGCAACCCGTGTTGAGGCAGTCCCCGCCCATGGGGCTGGCGTGTACCAGAGTGACCTTGGCACGCAGCGTGGCGGCCACATAAGCACTGACCAGACCGGCGGCCCCCGCACCAATCACCACCAGGTTACGATCAAAGCGGCTGGGGCGAGCAAAGCGCGCGAGGTAGCGTCGACGCCGCACACGCTCTATCACCCTGCGCGCGATCAGGGGAAACACACCCAGTGCCGCCAGAGAAGCCAGTACAGGGGTCGATGCGATCCCGCTTAGCTGATCAAGCGCTGCCAGCTGTGTGCCTGCATTGACGTAGATCAGGGTGGCCGGCAGCATGCCGAGCTGGCTGACCCAGTAAAAGGTCCGCGCCCTCATGGGCAGCAGCCCCATCGCCAGGTTAATCAGAAAAAAGGGAAATAAGGGCACCAGGCGCAGACCGAACAGGTAAAAAGCCCCCTCCCGCTCAACGCCACGATTAATCGCCTGCAGCCGATCGCCCCAACGCGTTTGCACCCACTGACCCAACAGATAGCGCGACGATATAAAAGCGAGTGTGGCACCCAGACTGGAGGCGAACGACACCAGCACAACCGCCAGCGGATAGCTGAACAGAGCGCCTGCCATCAGCGTCAGCACCACGGCTCCGGGCAGCGAGGCTGCGGCAATCAATACGTAGGCTGCAAAAAAACCGAGGGCGAAGAGCACTGGATTGGTATCGCGCCAGGCCGCCGCTGAGGCAAACCCCTGACGAGCGCCATCCAAGGACAGTGTCTGGTCTAAACCCAGGGCGAAAAAGGCCACCACCAGCAGGGTCAGAGCGAGAACAAAACCGATACGCTTCATGCGCACATGGTGACACAGGGCGTCACAGACGCGCGAGATCCCCGGATGATGCGCACCTTATAATCAAAAGATGTTTACCGGTATCGTCCAGGGTCAGGCTCAGGTCAAGGCCATCTCCGACCACAGCGGGTTGCGCAGTTTTCAGCTGCAATTCACCCAGGGCTTCACGCACGACTTAAGCGTAGGCGCCAGCGTTGCGGTCAACGGCGTATGTCTGACGGCGACTCAGGTGCTGCCTGAAGATATCGCCTGCTTCGACGTCATGCTGCAGTCGCTTAACACCACCACCCTGGGTTCGCTTAAGGTCGGCGACCGGGTCAATGTAGAGCGCGCCGCCCGTGAAGGCGCCGAAATCGGCGGTCATCCGTTGTCGGGCCATATTGATTTCACAGCAAGCATCAGCGAGATTCGCAGCCCACTGAATAATCGAGTGCTGCGTTTCGCGGTTACAGCGCCCTGGATGCGATACATCTTTGCTCGGGGCTATATCGCCATTAATGGCGCCAGTCTGACGGTATCAGAGGCGTCGCGGCAGTCGGATGGCTGCGGCTGGTTCGAGGTCTGGCTGATCCCCGAAACCCTGCGTGTGACCACCTTCGGCAGTTGTCAGGCGGGCGACTCGGTCAATATCGAGATTGAACGACAGACACAAGTTTTTGTAGACACCGTTCGAGGCGCCATCGACGAGCGCCTGGGGCCTTTGATTCCGGCGATTGAAGCCCTCCTGGCGCAGCAGGGCCTAAGTCTTGCCGACCTGAGCAGACCTGATACGAGCCGGCCCGATCAGCCCGTCAACACGCCACGCGAGGTCAACACACCGCGCGAGGCTTAGCAGTGCGTGCGGTGACGGGCACACATTGTGCGCATGACCTCGTCACCGTCAACCGCCCACCAGCGTTTTGAAAGAATTTCGACCTCGTCAAAGCCGGTGTAGCCATGCTGGCGTACCAGACGCCCTAGGGCTGAAAGATCAATAACGCCATCGCCCATCATGCCCCGGTCGAGTAATAAATCCGTGGTGGGAACCAGCCAGTCGCAGATGTGATAAGCGAGCAGGCGCTGCGCACCCGCTCGGGCCAGCGCATCGGGCAGATGCGGATCCCACCAGACGTGATAAGCATCAACCGCCACACCCAGATCGGCCAGGCCTGCGTCAGCGCGGGCAACGGTCCCCTGCGGATCGAGCGCGTCGCACAGATCAAGTGCCTGATCAAGCGTATTGACGCAACAGCGGTCAGCACAGTACATGGGATGCAGGGGTTCAATGGCCAGCGGCACACCCGCAGCACGCGCATGCTCGAGCACTGCTGCGATACCGTCATGCACCATCTGACGAGCGCCCGCCAGATCGCGCGAGCCAGCGGGAATACCGCCCACGACCAGCACCAGGCACCGAGCACCCAGAGTGGCTGCATCGTCGATGGCACGCCGGTTATCGTCGATGGCTGCACGCCGGCCCGCCTCATCGCCAGCCGGAAACATCCCCCCGCGACAAAGGCCGGTGACCGTCAGACCATGGGCTCGAATCATGGCTGCCGCCTGCGAGACACCCATGGCGTCGACTTTATCGCGCCAGGGCGAAATGCCTGTGACACCGTGACGTGCGCAGGCTTCGATCATCTGCGCGAGTGTCCACTGCTCGCGTACCGTGGCTGTATTGAGTGACAGCGGCGCGCGAACGCTGTTCGAGGCTTGAGCGCTCATCAGGAAAGCCCCTGGGCGGCCGCATCGATACCATGAACGGCCAGCAGACTGGCCATGCGCTGGGTAGCCAAGCTTGGATCATCAAGTAGCCCCGCCGCATCGGCCAGACGGAAAATCTCAGCCAGATGCAGGATGTGACGAGTCGACTGTTGGCCTCCCACCATCACAAAATGATCCTGATGCCCATTGAGCCACGCCATGAACACGACACCGGTCTTATAAAAGCGGGTGGGGGCACAGAAAATGTGCCGAGACAGCGGTACCGTGGGCTCGAGAAGCGCATGAAACTTTTGCGCATCGCCCGCGCCCAGAGCATCCAGCGCGCAGGCGGCCGCCGGCGCAATTGAATCGAAGATGCCCAGGAGCGCATCCGAGTAGCCCTGATCATCACCCGCAATCAGTTCGGCAAAATTGAAATCATCGCCGGTGTACATGCGAATGCCCGGCGCAAGCCGGCGGCGCATGACAATCTCTTTATCTTTATCAAGCAGCGAGATCTTCACGCCGTCAATACGCGATGCGTTGCGATTGAGTACATCGACCGCTACATTCATCGCAGCATCCGCATCGGCGTGACCCCAGTAGCCTGCCAGGGCGGGGTCAAACATATCGCCCAACCAGTGGATGATGACCGGCTCACGCACCTGACCCAGCAGACGGTCGTAGACACGCGCGTAGTCATCAGGGCTGCGAGCACAGGCAGCCAGGGCTCGGCTGGCCATCAGGATCAGCCGCCCGCCCAGCCCCTCAATCGCTTCGATCTGCATCTCGTAGGCGGCGATGACATCGGCAACACTCAGCTGGGGGGACGGCACGAGATGATCGGTACCTGCACCGCTGGCCACCCGGGGAAGTCCACCATGCGGGTTGCCGCCGAAGGCACGCGCCGCCGACAACGAGCGCCGAATGAGTTCGAGCGAATTGGTCCAGTCAAGCCCCATGCCGCGCTGGGCGGTGTCCATCGCTTCAGCGACGCCAAAACCCATTCGCCACAAATGCTCGCGATAGGCGATGGTTTTATCCCAATCAATGGCGGGAGCCAGCCAAGGATCGACGGTGGATCGCGCATCGGCCACCACGTGGGCGGCCGCAAATGCAACGCGGTTCCAGGACCTAACAGCGGGCTTGAGCGGCGCACGCTGGCTTAATGCGTGACGGACAAGCCCACCGTCGGCACTGGGAAGCAACAGACTGGGCATAGGGTATCTCCGCGAAGATGCGAATAGGGTATCAGCGGGGTAGCGATTCCACGTCAACCCAGCGGCGCTCTTTCCAGGAGCGAAGCCCGGCTTCGACCAGTTGCACGCCTTTAGCCCCCTCGCGCAGGTTCCAGCGGAAGTCGCCACCCTCAACCACATGACGCAGGAAAAGCTCCCACTGAGCCTTGAAGGCGTTGTCGTAGACGACCGTATCGGGTACCTCCTGCCAGCCCTCCATGAAATTGATGGGCTGCGGAAGATCAGGGTTCCAGACAGGTTTGGGCGTATTGACACGGGACTGAGTACGGCAGCCACGAAGCCCAGCCACCGCAGACCCATGCGTGCCATCGACCTGAAGCGTCAGCAGGTCGTCGCGGCGCACACGCACCGCCCAGGAACTATTGAAGTGAGCAATAACGCCACTGGCAAGCTGGAAGGTGGCGTAGGCCGCATCATCGGCGGTAGCCTCGTAGGGCTTACCCTGCTCATCCCAGCGACGCGGAATGTGCGTTGCGCCCAGACAGGACACCGACTTCACCTCACCGAACAGATTGTCAATGACATAGCGCCAATGACACAGCATGTCGAGAATGATGCCGCCACCGTCTTCGGCACGGTAATTCCAGCTGGGTCGCTGCGCTGGCTGAAGATCGCCCTCGAACACCCAGTAGCCGAACTCGCCGCGCACCGACAATATTCGACCGAAAAAGCCTGAATCGATCAGCATCTTGAGCTTGAGCAGCCCTGGAAGCCACAGCTTGTCCTGCACCACGCCATGACGAACACCCGCGGCTTCGGCGGCCTGCCAGATCTGCATCGCCTCAGCCAGATTGGTGGCGGAAGGCTTTTCGCAATACACGTGCTTGCCAGCGCGAATCGCCTTCAAAACAAGACCAGGCCGCATCTGCGTGGTGGCCGCATCAAAAAACACCGTATCTTTGGGGTCGGCCAGCGCGGCATCAAGGTCGGTGCTCCAACGCAGCCCCCCATGCTGGGCCGCCAGCGCTGCCATGCGGTCAGCGCCGCGCCCCACCAAAATAGGGTCGGGCATCAGGCGCGAGCCATCGGACAAGCGCACACCGCCCTGATCGCGAATCGCCTTGATTGACCGGATCAGATGTTGATTAAGGCCCATACGGCCGGTGACACCGTACATCACGATGCCAATGCGCTGGGTTTGACTCATAAGACAGAACTCCTGCTGGTTTAAAGCACCCTGGCCTGCCGGGCGCGGATTCAGCTCACCTTCATGATGAGCGAGTTGTCATAAGGAAGCGCCGGGCGCTCAAAAAAAGTACCGTGATTGACATAGTGCAGAGCAAGCGCACGGCGCCAGCGACTTGACCGATTGGCCGCCGACTGGTGAAACGTGTTGCCGTGATGAAACGACACTCCGCCCACGCGAACCGGCGCAGGCATCATGGGCTGACGCGCAAGAATGTCAGCAGGTAACTGCAGATTGAAGGGTTCATCGGGCGGAGCAACGTGACCGTAAACAGGCCCCAGATTGCTTCCTTCGCCAAAATACAGGCAACCATTTTCAAGGGTGGCGTCGTCCAGCGCGACCCACGCCGTGACCACCCCCTCTGGGTCATTGGGGCCAAAGTAAAAATTATCCTGATGAGCCGGCTTAGGACCGCCGCCCTCAGGTGCTTTAAAAAACACCTGGCTGAAGTACACCGACACGCCTGGGCCGATGATGGACTCAACCGCTGCCACCAGGGGCGCATGGTGCGCCATCCTGGCGATGAGCGGGCGGTGGTGGTGAGGATTATCAAGCTTGCGCAGCACCGTACGTGCCTTGACGCCGCCGTCGATATACCAGGCGCGCTGCGACGCCGGCAGCTCAGCCAGCACCTGCTCGCCCCATTGCTCAATATCGGCGATAGCGGCGCGAGTTTGATCGCCTGAAAAGATACTGTTGAGGGTGAAATGACCCAGCTGGCGATAAAGCACCAGCTGATGCTCGCTAAGTTTCATGGCATACGATTTGTAACCTGGTGGTTAATTAATCTTGAACCGGAAGGGATTTTGCGTCAAGGCTTGATGGATGAACCGCCCGCCGGATAGCATTACGATTTCACCGCTTGGTTACACAGGAGTGCCCCGTATGCCCCGTATACAGACCACGGTCGTGGGTTCCTATCCCGTCCCCGACTGGCTGGCCAGCGCGCCCTCCAGTCATGCGCTCACTGATGCCACCCGAGTGGTCATCAACACCCAGGAGCAGGCTGGAGTCGATCTGGTGTGCGATGGCGAGCTTTACCGCTTTGACATCAACCACCCCGAGACCAACGGCATGATTGAGTACTTCGTCAGGCCGCTTGATGGCATTACACAACGGTTCTCGTTCCAGGATCTGATCGCCTACCGTTCCAGCGCCGGTATGCGGTTTCGAACTCGCCCGCCCGGCACCGTGATCGGACCGATTGGCAGTGGCTCACTCGATCTGCCGCTTGCGTGTGCCAAGGCGCGATCGCTGGCCAGCCGCGACTTCAAGTTCACCCTGACCGGCCCGCACATGCTGGCTAAAACACTGATCGATCGTCACTACGGCAGTCTGCCCGATTTAGCGGACGCTATCGCGGATGTGCTTGCCGAGCAGGTCGCGCACTGCGAAGCCGACGTCATCCAGGTCGATGAGGCCAATCTACCCGGGCATCCCGAAGAATGGCGCTGGGCCGCCGCCTGCATGAACAAAGTGCTGTCTGCCATCAAAGGCAAGGCTGCCGTGCATCTGTGCTTTGGCAACTACGGCGGACAGAGCATTCAAAAGGGCAGCTGGGACGCCCTGCTGGGCTATCTCAACGCACTCAAGGTTGATCATATCGTCATGGAATGCGCCCACCGCCCCCCCGAAGAGCTTTCAGCCTTCCGCGAACTGCGCCCCGATATCGGGTTCGGTCTTGGCGTCGTTGACATCAAATCGACCGAGGTTGAGTCGGCTGAGGCCGTAGCCCGCGCCATTGAGCGAGCCGACGCAGTGCTGGGTAGCGGACGGGTGCGGTATATCCACCCTGACTGCGGTTTCTGGATGCTTAAGCGCTCGATCGCCGACGGCAAGATTCGCGCACTGGCTGCCGGTCGCGACCTTTACGAGAAAGCAGGACGCTGATGCATCCGCGTCTGGTCTTTCGGTCGATTCTCAAAGGGTGAACTCATGAGCACACCGCACCAGTTTCCAGCGGGCTTCGCTGACGTCGAAGCACTTGAAGAGTACATGACACGGCCCTCGCAGGCGCTGGTCGAGGACCTGGCCAAAGTAACAGGCGACATCATGATTCTGGGTGTGGGCGGCAAAATGGGGCCCACCCTGGCCCGCATGGCCAAGCGCGCAGCACCCGGCAAACGCATCATTGGCGTGGCGCGTTTTTCCGATTCTGGTCTGGCTCGGCAGCTTGAGCAACACGGCATTGAAACCATTGCCTGCAATCTGCTTGACCGCCAGGCCATCGCCGCCCTGCCCGCAGCCGCCGATGGCGTCTCCAACATCGTTTTCATGGCCGGCCATAAGTTTGGTGCCAACGATAATCCCAGCTTCACCTGGGCGATGAACGTCGCGGTACCCTGGATGGTGGCCGAGCGCTTTCGCGACTGTCGCATCGTTACGTTTTCAACGGCCTGCGTGTATCCGTTTGTCGATGTCAAGGGTCCGGGCGCGCACGAGGGCCTTCCAGCGGTTCCCCCACCGGGCGACTATGCCAATTCGTGTGTGGGCCGCGAAAAAATGTTTGAACATGGCTCGCGCACCTGGGGCACGCCCGGCCGGCTGGTGCGCCTGTCCTACGCGATCGATATGCGCTATGGGGTATTGCGCGATGTCGCTGATGCCGTCTTTAACCGCCGCCCTCTCGATCTGAGCATGGGCTATGCCGACGTCATCTGGCAGGGCGACGCCAACGAGCAGTCCCTGCGGCTTCTCGCGCATTGCACGTCGCCCGCCTCGCCCATCAACATCACCGGGCCCGCTCATATGTCTATCCGCTGGCTGGCGGGCGAATTCGCGCGCCGCTTCGGCCGCGATGCACAACTGACGGGCCGTGAATCCGACACCGCATGGCTGCTGGACACTCGCCTTGCACAGACACTGTTCGGAGCGCCGCGCGTTTCGCTCAATGCCATGATCGACTGGGTCGCCGACTGGGTATCCCGCGGCGGCGCAAGTCTGGGTAAACCCACGCATTTCGAAGCACGAGATGGCAAGTACTGATTCCTCGTCATCAACGCAAAACCACGCCGTCGAGCCCAGCCCGGAAGCCAAACCTGCTGCAGCAAACGACTCGCAGCCCAGCGTCGCCGTACTGAACGAGCGTGATCTTGATGACCTGCTGGCGCTTTCGCGCGCTTCAAACTGGAACCAGAATTCGGACGACTGGCGCTGGATGCTGGCCTCAGGCCGCACCCGGGGTCTGCGTCTCAATGGAAGGGTGATCGCATCAACCCTGGTGCTGCCCTGGCCGCCCGTGCCACAGCCCGCTGGCGGAAAGCCCCAGACATCGGGCAACGCCCTTCGCGCTCAGCCAAGGCTTACGCCTGGTCTGGCCGATACGGGCTCTTTGCGCTCAGTGGCCTGGATCAGCATGGTCTTGGTGCTACCTGAGTACCGCCGTCAGGGGTATGCCAGT
>JBDLQY010000040.1:0-13680 GCA_039800325.1 Pseudomonadota bacterium
GCGCAGGCCAGTCGCTCGCAGGGCTTTTGGGTGCGCAGCGCGATGCCATTCCAGTCTATGCCAGTGGCATCAATCCAGATAGCCCTGAGCGGGTCGCGCGCGATCGCCACCAGGATGGATATCGCGCCTTCAAACTCAAGATCGGCTTTGGCCAGGCACGTGATCTGGCCAATCTGGACGCGATACGTGAGGCTATCGGTGACGCTCTGATGCTGATGGCTGATGTGAATCAGGGTTGGAGCTTCGAACAGGCTATGGCTGCCGTGGCCGATCTTGAACGATTCAATCTGCAGTGGCTCGAAGAGCCGCTGCGGGCGGACACGCCATGGCCCGTGTGGCAGAGACTGGCCGATGCCACCAACATTGCCCTGGCCGGTGGCGAAAATTTATTGGGTGATGCGGCCTTTGATGAGGCACTTCGGCAATCAAGCCTGGCCGTCATCCAGCCCGACGTGGCCAAATGGGGTGGCATCACGGGCTGTCTGTCGGTTGCCCGCCGCGCGCTGGCCGCGGGTCGGCGTTACTGTCCGCACTGGCTGGGCGGCGGTATTGGTCTGTTGCACTCGGCCCACCTGCTGGCCGCCGTCGGTGGGGATGGTTTACTGGAGATTGATGCCAATCCCAACCCCCTGCGCTCACTGACCTGCGGACCGTTGAATCGCGTGGTCGATGGCCACGTGCAGCTCGATTTAAGCATGAGCGGAATCGGATTTGAGCCCGATCTGAAGGCTCTGGCGGCTTACGCGGTCACGGGTATTTCTGCAGGCTGATCCACAGGCCCACGGTATCCGCACCGCCCGGGTCGCGCGGCGAGGCACGTGCAGCTGTGTTCACCAGCACCAACTCGCGGCGAGGGTCAACAAAAATACTCTGACCCCGCACACCCAGCATCGCCCAGCCACCATCGGCAAAAGGAAAAATCCAGGTCTGATAACCATAGCCGAACCAGCGACCGGTCTGGCTTCCGGTAAACCGAACGGTGGTCATGTCGGTGATCCATTGGTTCGACACGATTCGATGACCATTGGCCACGCCACCCCGAGCCATCATCATCGCCAGTCTCGCAAAGTCGCGCACACGGGCGTTCAGTCCCATGTAGCCAACCTCTTGCCCGGTTGCATCCGTGAGCCAGGTGGCGACATCCTCAGCCCCGAGATGCCGCCAGACCTTGCGCGAAAAATAATCGGCGATCGATTCGCCAGTGGCGGCGCGAAGCACCATGGCCAATACGAATGTTTCCGATGAGGCGTAGTACCAGCGACTTCCTGGTGCTGCGCTGCGTTCGTTAAAGAGACGCGCCGCAGCCGGACCTCCCGGTCCGAGGCGGCGCCAGGTGGCCATGGACAAACGGGCAGAGTCGTCGTTACCGTCATATTCCTCGCGAAAGCGCACGCCTGACGACATCGTGAGCAGATGTCGTATGGGAGTCGCGCCGTATTCACTGCCTGCTAATGCCGTCACATAACGATCGGCCCGGTCGTCGATGGAGGCGATCTTTCCGTCTTCAAGGGCAATACCGATCAACAGGGCGATGACGGTCTTAGCCATCGAGAAAGAGGTCATTCGATGATGATCGGTACGGCCGTATTGGTATCGCTCAACCAGAATCTCATCGCCGCGAGCCACCAACAAACCGGTCGCAGGATTTCGGTTCATGTAGTCATCAATGCTGAAGCGGCCGCCCTCGCGCAGACTGTAAAAGAAGGGTGCTTCGGGTATTCGTCGTCTGAACGGCCGGCTGACGGGCCCTGGGTTTGACCGCGACACCCCGAAAAGCTCATCCATTCGCGAAAATCCATCAGGCGCCAGGTTGGGCTGCCAGTAATTTGCTGGGCTGGAAGGGTGGGCGCGAATGAAGCCCGAGTTGGGGTTCTGCGGATCGGGGCCCAACTCGCGAAAACCGATACCCTCGCGAAAATTAAACTGCGCTTCGGGCGGCGAAGGCGCGGTTGCGCAGGCGCCAAGGGCCAACAGCAGCAGGCCAGCAGCCAGCGCGGCCGCTAAACGTGTCACGGTCAGCGTTGGGTCTTTGTGGCCAGGCTGTTGCTGAGCCGCTGCGCGATAAACCGTGCTGATGGGCATAGGCACTCCGAAGAAGGTATCCTGCGTTGGTTTTTAAAGCATGCCACAGACACCATGAACGATCGCGATAACCACAAGCCTGCAGACTCTCCCCCGCCAGTCAACGATAAGCCCGGTGATAACGAAGGCATGCGTAAAGGCCTCACCCGCTACGGCGATAGCGGCTTTTCGCTGTTTCTGCGCAAGGCCTTCATCAAGGGTGCGGGCTATACCGACAGCGCTCTTGAGCGGCCTGTCATCGGTATTGCGAATACTGGCAGCAGCTACAACCCCTGTCATGGCAACGCGCCGCAGCTGCTTGAAGCCTTGCGTCGCGGCATTCTCATGGCGGGTGGTCTTCCCATGGACTTCCCAACCATCTCGCTGCACGAGAGCTTTGCCGCGCCCACCAGTATGTATCTGCGCAACCTCATGGCGATGGAGACTGAGGAGATGATTCGCGCGCAGCCCATGGATGCAGTGGTGCTGGTCGGTGGCTGCGACAAGACGGTTCCTGCGCAACTGATGGCAGCTGCTTCAGCGGGTCTTCCCGCTGTTCAGCTTATTACTGGTTCTATGCTGACGGGCGGGCACCGCGGTGAGCGTGTTGGCGCCTGCACCGACTGCCGCCGCTACTGGGGCAAGTTTCGGGCGAATGAAATCGATGAGGCCGAAATTGCCGATGTCAACGATCAGCTGGTAGCCAGCGTAGGCACCTGTTCAGTCATGGGCACAGCCAGCACGATGGCCTGTGTGGCTGAGGCCCTGGGCATGACGGTACCGGGTGGTGCTTCGCCGCCCGCGGTGACTGCTGCGCGTATGCGGGTTGCCGAAGAAACCGGTGTGGCTGCCGTGCGTATCGCGCGCGAGCGGCTGACCGTTGACCGCATTCTCACGCCTGAAGCGTTCGAGAACGCGATCCGCGTGCTGCTGGCCATCGGGGGCTCGACCAACGCCATTGTGCATCTCGCTGCGATGGCGGGCCGTATGGGATTGCAGCTTGATCTGCAGGCACTTGATCAGATGGGCCGTGAGACGCCGGTTCTGGTTAATCTCAAGCCGGCCGGCGCGCACTATATGGAAGACTTTGATAAGGCGGGTGGCATGGCCACCCTGCTGCGCGAGCTTAAACCCCTGCTCAGGCTGGACGCGTTGACGATTACCGGGCGCACGCTGGGCGAGGAACTCGATCGCGCCGGACCGCCCTTTGTCCAGGATGTCATCCGGCCGCGCTCTAACCCCATATACCCCGAGGGCGGTATAGCGGTCTTGCGTGGCAACCTGGCGCCCGGTGGCGCGATCATCAAGCAGTCCGCGGCCAACCCCAAGCTGATGGAGCACGAGGGCAGGGCGGTCGTCTTTGAAAATCTTGAAGACATGGCGGCCCGTATCGATGACGAAGCACTTGATGTACGCGCCGACGATATCCTGGTGCTCAAGCGTATTGGTCCCAAGGGTGCGCCCGGCATGCCTGAGGCTGGATACATGCCCATCCCCTTAAAGCTTGCTCGTGCGGGCGTTAAAGACATGGTGCGCATTTCAGACGGCCGTATGAGCGGAACCGCCTTTGGCACCATCGTGCTGCATGTGACGCCCGAGTCGGCGATTGGTGGCCCGCTGGCGCATGTGCGAAGCGGTGATCGTATACGCCTGAGCGTGTCGCGCCGCGAGCTCAGTCTGCTGGTCTCGGATGAAGAGCTTGCGCGTCGTGCCAAGCAGGCGCCCATTGAAGTCGAGATACCGCAGCGTGGCTATCGACGACTGTTCATGCAGTCAGTGCTGCAGGCCGATGAGGGTGCGGATTTTGATTTTCTGCGTCCACCCATTGATCGTGGCAAGGTGCCAAGGGCCTGAGAGCGCCTCGCGTCTTGGCCCTTGCCGATGTCTGAACAGTGGTGTGTTTTCGGAGCTGATCCATGACTAACTTTATTTTCATCGTGGCCGATGACTTGGGCTACGCCGACCTTGGCTGCTATGGCGGTCGTGCTCCGGTCTCGCCTGTGCTCGACAGCCTGGCTGCGCGCGGTGTCCGGTATGTCAACGGTTACTCGAATTCTCCGGTCTGTTCGCCCACGCGATTCGCGTTGATGACGGGGCGCTATCAGTACTGGGTGCGCGGTGCCAGCGAAGAGCCGATGACGAAAACTGCTGTGGGTAATCCCGATATTGGCCTACACCCTGAGCTTCCCACCCTGCCATCGATGTTGAAGGCGGTGGGCTATCACACCGCATTGATTGGCAAATGGCATTTGGGTTTTCCACCGCATTTCGGCCCGCTGAAAAGTGGCTATGACACGCACTTCGGCCCGATGTCGGGTGGCGTGGGGTACTACACTCATCGCGCTCGCGGCAATAACTCCGATCTTGAGCAGGACGGTCAGCCCATTGAAGCCGAGGGCTACCTCACTGATCTGATCTCTCAGCGGGCGGTGCAGTACGTGAAGAGCCGTGCCAGTACCGGAAAACCTTTCATGCTTAGCCTGCACTACACCGCGCCTCATTGGCCCTGGGAGACGCGTACCAGCGGTCCTGACCCTGATGCGGCACGCAACATCTCGCATCTGGACGGCGGTAATGTACAGACCTATCAGCAAATGATTCGCGAGATGGATGAAGGCATAGGCTGGGTTATAGAGGCTTTGCGAGAAACCGGGCAATTCGACGATACCTTGATCGTGTTTACCAGCGATAACGGCGGCGAGCGCTTCTCGGACACCTGGCCTTTAGTGGGCGGCAAAATGGATCTCACCGAAGGTGGGATCCGCGTCCCCTATATCGTGCACTGGCCTCGCGGGCTGGGTGTACCCGGGGCAGTATCCGCGCAGCACTGCATGACCATGGACTGGACGGCCACGCTGCTAGATATCGCAGGTGCCAAGCCGCCTGAGGGTACGATTCTCGACGGACAATCCATGCTGCCCAATCTCAAGAACCCCGCTGCGACCTGGCAGCGACCGATGTACTGGCGCATGAAGCATCGCGGCCAGCGGGCGCTTCGTGTGGGTGCCTGGAAGTACCTGCGCGTCGATGAGCATGAATACTTATTTGATATCGACGCTGATGCTCGCGAGCGGGCTAATCTTAAGCACAAGCAGCCCGAACGGCTTGAGCATATGCGAGCTCTATGGGAACAGTGGGCAAGCGGCTTGCCCGCGATCCCACCTGAGGCTTACATCGGTCTTGTGTACACGAATGCTGATATGCCAGCGCGCTGAGAGCGCACAACTCGTCAAGGAGTCAAGTTCATGAAATATCGTCCCTTAGGTAAAACCGGTCTATACGTCTCTGAGCTGTGTCTGGGCACCATGACCTTTGGCGGTCAGGGTGAGATGTGGTCCAAGATCGGTCAACTAGGTCAAGATGAGGTCAACCGCATTGTCGAGCGGGCGCTGGCCGCCGGGGTTAATTTCATTGATACGGCCGATGTCTACTCGATGGGCCAGTCTGAGCAGTTGTTAGGGCAGGCGCTCAAAGACCTGTCGGTTAAGCGCGAAGACGTCATCGTCGCCACCAAGGTTCGCAGCCGCACAAGTGCGGGCATCAACGGCATCGGCCTATCGCGGGCTCACATCATGGACTCGGTCGCAGCCAGCCTCGATCGTCTCGGGCTTGATTACATCGACCTGTACCAGATTCACGGTGTCGATCGCCTGACGCCGCTTGATCAGACCATGCGTGCGCTCGACGATCTGGTGGCCTGCGGCATGGTTCGCTATATCGGCTGCTCAAATCTTCATGCCTGGCAGGTGATGAAAGCCAACGGTATTGCCGAACGTACGGGCGGTGCTCGCTTCGAAAGTGTGCAGGCGTACTACACCGTGGCAACGCGCGATGTTGAGCGCGAAATTGTTCCCATGATGCTCGATCAGGGGCTGGGCATGATGGTCTGGAGCCCACTGGCGGGTGGGCTTCTGTCTGGCAAGTTCTCGGCGAGCGATTCGCCCGCAGATACGCGCCGCGCGGTGTTTGATTTTCCGCCTGTCAATCGGACGCGGGCATTTGCCATCGTCGAGACTCTGCGGGACATGGCTCGTGAAAGTGGCACGACCGTGGCCCGGCTTGCACTGGCCTGGCTTTTACACAAGCCAGCCGTGATGAGCGTGATCATCGGTGCCAAGACGCTCAAGCAGCTCGACGATAATCTCGCTGCCAGCGATGTACAGCTCACCGCCGAGATGGCTCGCCGCATCGACGAAGTGAGTGCGATCGACTCCGAGTATCCGCAGTGGATGGAGCAGCGACAGAATTCCGATCCTCGCACGGGTGTGTTGCGCTGAAGCACAGGGCATTTTCGAGCGGTCTTTGCAATGGCCCCCGACTTTCGAAAGCTGCAGTACTTTGTGGCTTTGTTTGAGGAAGGCAGTGTAAGCCGTGCTGCTGAACGTTTAAATATCGTCCAATCGGCACTATCGATGCAGCTCAAGCAGCTGGAAGCCGATTTGGGCATCAGGCTGTTTGATCGTTCCGCTCAGGGTGTACGACCCGCGCCAGCGGCCCGTCACTTTTATGCTTTGTGTTTAGCTTTGCTTCGACAGTACGATGGTGTGCTGCAGGAGATGCGCGACTTCAATCAACAGGTAGCCGGTGTAGTTCGTTTGGGTTTGATGCCGTCGATTTGTCGTGGGCCTTTCGCACTGATCTTGCAACGGTATCTTGCCGCCTATCCCGAGGTTGAGGTCCGGGTGTTTGAGTCCACCAGCGGTTCGTTGGCGGATATGCTGCTTTCCGATGACCTTGATCTGGCCATCTGCAATGCTCCGGCGTCAAAGTCGAGGCTTGTTGCCCAGCCGGTATTTTCTGACCCGGTCGTGTTGGTATCGGGACTGATGAGCGGACGACGTTCAGGGCGTCCGTGCCGTTTATCGGCTATCGATGATCTGAAGTTGGTCTTGCCATCAAGACGCAATTCGCTGCGTCGTTTGCTGGATAAACATATCCGAACCGGTTCTATTCGGGCCAGCCGAGTTATGGAGATTGACGGTCTGAACGCCACGATGCAGTTTCTCGAGCACTCTGACTGGGCGACGCTGCTGCCTCGTATCGCTGTAATGCATGATGCCCAGACAGGACGCTTCGCAGTCAATCCCCTCATTCAACCGGCGCTGACCTCTGAGATCGTTGAATTACATCGACCAGACAGCCCTCTGTCGCTGCCGGCAACGCTGTTGGTTGGGACTGTGCGCGAAGTTCTGAATCAAATCGAGCCAGCTGCTGCTTAGATATCATAAATTCTGATATCTGCTATCAGAATTTATCAATTGGACTGAAAGCCGCTCCTCGTTACACTGACACCAGAATAAGCAGCGCAACACCCGATCCACGGCGCTGTATTCATCTGGGGAGACGTAAGCCGATGAAGGCGGTCATCATCGGAGGGTCAGTCGGTGGATTGTTTGCCGCCAACATGCTGGTGCGGCGCGGTTGGGACGTCCAGGTATTCGAGCGGGTACATGACGAACTGGCCTCGCGCGGCGCGGGAATCGCGGGGCACGCTGAGCTCACTGAACTTCTTCGTTATGCCGGGGCGCGCATGCAGGCGCGCGGCATTGATGTCGACTCACGCGTTGCCTACGACCAGACTGGTTCCGAGATTGCGCGATTTCAGCACCCGCAGTATCTGACCGCCTGGAGCTTCGTTTATCGGGCTCTGTTTGATGCCATGCCCAAAGGGCGCTGCCACCACGGGATGGAATTGGCTGGCCTCGAACCACAGGCCGATGGGCGCTGCGCTGCGGTCTTTGCCGACGGTACTCGAGTTTTAGCCGATGTCATCGTGGGTGCTGATGGATTCCGCTCGCGGGTTCGCGAGATTTGTGCACCCGAAATTCAGCCAATTTACGCCGGATATGTTGCGTTCCGAGGGGTGATGTCGGAAGCACTGCTTTCCGAGCAGTTCCGACGCGATGTGGTTAACCTGTGGTCCTTCGTGTTTCCCGGGGACGGTCAGCTGATCGGTTATCCACTACTCGGTACTGACGACTCGACGGATCCTGGCCGCCGCCGTTATAGCTATCTCTGGTATCGAAACATCGGTGATGAGGTGGCGCTACGTGACCTGCTCACAGACGATAAAGGCAACGAGCACCGATACTCGATTCCGCCACCTCTGATTCGCAGCACGCACATCGACGCGCTCAAACGACATGCGCTAGCCACATTACCGTCTCCATTTTCCGAGATTGTCATTCAGGCTGAACAGCATATGGTGCAGCCTATTTACGATGTTGATTCACCACGTATCGCGTTCGGTCCAGTCGCGCTCTTGGGCGATGCTGCCTTTGTTGCGAGACCTCATGTGGGAATCGGTGTTTTGAAAGCTGCACAGGATGCCAAGGCGCTTGCCGAGGCTCTTGAGCCATGCCTTGCGGGTTCGGTTTCGCCCGCGGTAGCTCTTCAGCAGTACGACCGTATTCGAGTCAAGGCGGGCCACACAGCGGTTGCTTTTGCGCGCCACCTGGGTTCGTTTATCGGTCGTGGTCTGCGCTGGCCCTGGAGTGATCCGTCGCTTGGCCAGACGCCGCAGTATCTTGTCAGAGTTAGTGCCCGACCCATGGAGCACATCGTGCAGGACCTCGAGAAGATGGAACTTGCTTGACCAATAACCTTGATGGAGGAGTCGAAGATGGAACAGTCCAGTAAAAAGGGCAAAATTGAGCTCATTCAGCCAGCCCGTCGCGATGCGGTAGTCAAACTAGGTCTAGCCGGAGCGGGCGTGGCGACTGCGGCGCCCCACCGTGTGTTTGCGCAGGGCCGTGCGCCGATCAACCTGAGCTTTTGGACCTTTGAAAATCCGCAGCAGCGACCGTGGATTCAAAAGCGGGTGCGGATGTATCAAGAACAGAATCCACACGTCAAAATCGATTTTCAGTGGTTTACGTTCGGCGATCTTGGCAAAAAAATCAGCGTGGGCTACGCCACGGGTACCGCCCCTGACGGCTTTGTCAGTCAGGACTGGTTCATGCCGACCTGGCTTTCCAAAGACTTGATTGCCCCTCTGGATGTCACTCGTCTGGGCTACGCAAACCATAAGGCATTCGTAGATGACTTCGCGCCCGCATTCGTAGCTGGAGCAGTCAAGGGCGGTAAAGCTTACGGCTATCCGCTTTGGTTTTACGGCTTTTGCAACTACATCAATACTCGCCACTTCAAGGAAGTGGGTCTCGATCCAGATAAGGATGCGCCGCGCACCTGGGAACAGTTCGGCGAGGTGGCTAAACGCCTGACCATTAAAGAGGGCAGCAAATTTACTCGCCAGGGATTCAAGTTCGCGATGCATGCTGCTCAATGGACCATGATTCAGTTCAATCCCATACTGGTCATGGCCGGAGGGCGATGGTTTGATGACAACGGTAAGTGCGTCATCAACAATGAGGCCGGTATCCGTGCCATGACTCTGCGGGCATCGCTGGCCCGGCAGTACGGTGCAGAAGATCCAGCTGAATCCATTGCTACGAACCCGCTACCAGCAATGGATTGGCTGAAAGAGCGGGCATCGATGTTCTGGAGCCATCCCTTGCCGCTGGTGGCTATCAAGTCACAGAATGAGCGTATGGCTGCCGAAGGCTACTTCAAGCCTGTTCGCTATCCGGGTGTCAGCAATAATCAGGGAATTTCTACCACCTATGGCTTTAATCTGGTTATCAATGCCCGTGCGCCTCAGGCAAAGCAGGAAGCGCTGCACGATCTGTACAAATTCATTATGGGTGACCCGGCCGATTGTTGGAACGATACGCAGCCGTTCCCGCTGGCCCGAATCAGCGGATGGGTTGATAACCCCAACGTCAAGAACTTTCCGCATGTCAATGAAATTCTCGACGCGAAAGACAAGGGCGTTTACCTGCCCAGGACTGAGGTCTACAACGAGCTTGCCGATGCAGTCCACCGGGCGGTGCAGCGTGTGGTGCTCTCGGGCGTAGATGCTCGAACAGCGCTGAACGAGGCGGCGGCCGAGGTCGATCGGGCAAGTGCCGCGCAAAAAAGGTCTTGATGTAAACCTTGGTGCGGGATCTGTTGGCGACCACCCGACCGGGTGGCGCCGGCAGGGCCCGCACTGCAGAACACCAAATACTGACGCCACTTATGGCCCAAACCGCCGTCATTGATCGCCAGCCGGGCTCGCCAGTGCCACCACAGCGCAGAAGGCGAAGTCGGTTTTCGGTTTCGTTTCGACGACGTATTCAGCTTTGGGGTTTTGGTTTTGTCCTGCCGACGCTTTTGTTTTTGGCCGTATTCAAGTACGGGCCGATCGCCTGGGCTTTCGAGCTCAGCTTCGAGTCGTACGACATGGTTTCAGCCCCCCGATTTGTGGGGCTCGACAACTACCGAACGCTGCTGGTCGATCCGATATTCAAGACGGCTTTGATCAACACGATTGCCTACATAGCAGGCTCTACGGTACTCATAACCGTGGTCGGTCTGGGTCTGGCGCTGGCTGTACACACCGCAGTCCCTGGCGCGCGTACCTGTATGACCTTAATGTTTCTCACCAACCTCATGCCGATTATTGCGGTCTGTCTGGTGTGGCGTTTTCTCCTGCATCCCTATGGAATGGTCAATCAGTTATTTGCTTTGTTGGGTGCTGACCGCATCAACTGGTTGACGAATGAGGCGACAGCTCTGCCAGCCATCACAGTGGTCACCGTGTGGCGCTTTGCGCCTTATTTCATGGTTGTGTTTCTGGCAGCGTTGCTGGCACTTCCGCGCGACTACTATGAAGCTGCCGAACTTGATGGCGCTGGCGCTTTGCGGCGGTTTTTTCACATCACATTGCCACTGCTTGCGCCAACTGTGTTTTTCGTGGTCGTAGTGTCGGCCCTTTTGTCCGCACGAATTTTTCTGATGCCCTACATCATTACGGGAGGTGGGCCCGGTAACGCCACTCGGGTCTTATCGATGTTGATATACGAAACAGCTTTTTCGTACATGAAGATGGGGCAGGCCGCGGCTATTTCAGTTGTACTTTTCGCCATGATGCTCGTCTTTACCGTATTTCAGATGCGTATGTTCATGCATCGCGAAAGGATTTATTGAATGTCAGCCGATCTGTCTGTTCGGCACCCCCGACCCCGCCGCCCGATTGCGACGTGGCAGTCGCTTTGGCGAAAACTCAGACCCATCGTAGGCCTTGTCTTGCTGGCAAGCCTCACTTTCCTTTTCATACTCCCGATTTTGTGGATGGTGAGTACTTCATTCCAAGCTGGCGAAAAAATGTTCCAGCTGACAACTGAGTGGATTCCGTCTCAACCGCATCCTGAGAATTATCCCAACGCGTTGTCCCGGGCCAACTTTCCCAGATACTTTCTCAATAGCGGCGTGGTCTCTGTATGCGTCATGTTGGGTAACGTCATTTTTTGCACACTGGCCGGCTACGGTCTCGCCAAGTTCAAATTCCCAGGCGATAAATTTGTACTGCTGCTTATCCTCAGTACGTTGATGCTACCCATGGAGGTCACCCTGGTTCCGACGTTTCTGGTGATACACCACTTTGGTTGGATGAACAGCTACCAGGGCATCGTAGGGCCCCTGTTAATCGATGCCTTCGGAGTCTTTCTGATGCGGCAGTCAATCCTGACTATACCCACTGATTACATCGAGGCAGCTCGAATGGACGGTGCAGGCGAATTGAGAATTCTTCTGCAAATCATTGTGCCTCAGTGCATCCCAGCGCTGGCCGTTCTTGCCATCTTCTCATTTCGCGACAGCTGGGATCAGTTTCTGTGGCCTCTTACGGTGGTTTCGGTGGACGCCTTCAGAACATTCCCGCTGGGTCTTGTGCAATTCGGCGAAGACTACGGCAATCCGCCCACTGAGCAGATGGCTATCGCAGTGCTGGCTACGATCCCGGTTTTTTTGTTGTTCGCTCTGCTGCAAAGGCTGGTTAATCGCGGCTTCGGCCTGAGCGGGCTTAAGTAACTCAGTGGATATCGCAGATGGATCACATCAAAATTGGTGTTGCGCATCGGGGAGCGGGTTTGTCTCCGGTCTTTTCGGCGCTCGAGTCAGGCGCGTTTGAGAAAGCAGGATTAAAGGTTGAGCTAGTGTCGTGCCCTGGCCATCCGGCTGCACTTGAAGCGCTTTATCGGGGCGAGGTCGATTTCGTCAACTCCGTAGGACCTGAGGTGTTGCTCGCCAACCGGATGCATCAAGGTGATGCAGTGGTTGTGGCCTCAGCGATTGGGCGAAGCGCTCAACAGGTCTCAGCTCGACCAGGCATTGGCTCCCTTCAGCAATTAAAGGGTGCCCGTTGGGGCGTGATCAATCGAAATGATGCAGATGAATGCTCCATTGCTATGGCCTTCAAACGGTGGGGGTGGAGCCTGGCGGGCGATGCCCGGATTGTGGCGGTCGGCAGCGCTCGTCCGCGGCTCGAGGCCCTTCTCGACGAAAGCAAGGTTGATGCGGTCATCATGCATGCACCTGAGCCGTTTCAGGCGGCCAAGCGGGGCTGGAATGTTGTGAGCGATCTCGGCCAGCTCGATGTCGCTTTTCAAAATAGTTGCGCGGTTACAAGAAGAGACACCATCAGGCACCAACCTGAACAAGTCATTCGCTACGTAGAGGCATTCTGTCGCGGGGTGTGGCACTTTCGTACCAACGCTTTGTTTGGGCTGCATGTTCTTCGGAAATACACTGGGGAAACCGACGATTTGGTGCTCAAACAAACATGGGTGCTGTTTGCCCGTTTGATGGGCGGCATGATGTTTCCCAGCGTTGAAGGTATGCGAAACGCAGCCTCCGTTCTCGAGCAGTTAGGCGTGTTGCACGATCCGCCCTCGCCCTTTGACTGCGTCTATCTCGGTGCTGTAGAGGCGCTTGAAGCGAGAGGATTTTTCGCTGATGTGATGGGTGCCCAATGAGCCTGAGCCGGTGCAGGTGGGTATGCGGGTTTCTGCTGTTATCTGATTCTGAGGCGTTGTGATGGCTGCAGTCGAGCTTATTCAGGTGCAGAAGCGATTTGGTGACACGCAAGTTGTTCATGATGTCAATCTCACAATACCTGACGGAAAATTTGTCGCGTTGGTCGGGCCGTCGGGGTGCGGAAAAACGACCACATTGCGCATGATTGCCGGTCTCGAGGAGGTAAGCGAGGGCGACATTTTGATCGACGGCGAAGTCATCAACGATGTGCCGCCCAAAGATCGAGACATCGCCATGGTGTTTCAAAGCTATGCGCTTTACCCGCATATGACGGTCTCCGAGAACATGTCTTTTGGTCTTCGCCTGCGCGGTCTTTCGCGCGTTGATATTCAGACACGCGTCAAACGAGCTGCAGAGATTCTCGACATTTCGGAGTTACTTGATCGTCGACCTAAGGCGCTTTCGGGCGGGCAGCGGCAACGTGTGGCGATGGGGCGAGCCATTGTCAGGGATCCCAAAGTGTTTTTGTTTGATGAGCCGCTCAGCAATCTCGATGCCAAGTTGCGCGTTCATATGCGTACCGAAATCAAGCGCATCCATCAGCAGCTCAAGACAACCACCGTCTACGTCACGCATGATCAGGTTGAAGCGATGACCTTGGCTGATTTTGTGGTGGTAATGAATAAGGGGCGTATCGAGCAGATTGGAACGCCTCAGCAGCTGTACCGAAGCCCGCAAACCCGATTTGTTGCGGGCTTTATC
>JBDLQY010000041.1:0-5878 GCA_039800325.1 Pseudomonadota bacterium
ATCCGATTGATTGGTTCTTGCTATTGGACAGATTTACTGCCGTTTCGGCGCTGGCTTGCTGCGGTCGAGTCAGGCAGCGCTATCTCGACTAACAGGCCTCCTCCAGGTGCTTCATCAAGACGCAAGCTTCCGGCGTAGCGTCGAACGATTCGGTGCACGATCGCCAGCCCCAGGCCGCTTCCCCCCGTGTCACCGCGGGCCGTATCGAGTCGCTCGAAGGGCCTCAGCACGCGCTCGCGCTCGAGGACAGGAATGCCAGGTCCTGAATCGCTGACTCGGATCTTCAGCGACGATTCTTCGCGGCGCGCTGACAGTTGAATAACGACGCCAGTCCCGGTTCCGCTGCGACCATGGCGAACGGCATTATCAAGGAGATTTCCCACGGCTCGGGTAAGGTCGGATGGGTCACCACACCAGGGCAGTGGATGCTGAATGTCTGCCTGGAGCTTGGCCTGCATGCCGCTGGGTCTGTCTTGGGCCACAGCGCCTGCCACCGCATAGCGCGCGGCAAGTTGCTCGAGCTCAATGCCTGCATCGACCTGAAGTGCTGGTGCTGTCTGGCCGCTTCGCGCGTAGTCGACGAACTGGCCCACCAGGCTGTCGATTCGCTCGATGTCCGCAACCATGGCCGCCCGTTGCGCGTTTGGCAGCTCTGCGAGTTCTACTTCCATTCGTAACCGGGTCAGCGGGCTGCGCAAGTCGTGCGAAATACCGGCGAGGGCTATCGATCGATCGCTTTCAAGCTGTTCAAGATCACGGGCCAGGCGATTGAACTCGTGATTGATGGCAACGAGTTGCGCGGGGCCTTTTTCCGGTAAGGGATCATGCTGCTCGCCTCGGCCGATCGCGCTGATGGCCCGAGACAAATTGGCAAGTGGTCTGTCGACCAGCCGTGAAAGGGCAAGGGCGGCCAGTAGCGAGACCAGGCAGGTGACCGCCAAGATCAGAGCGAGGCCAGGTCCCTGATAACGATCAATTCTGCGCAAGGGTAAAAGAAGCCAGTAACCATCACCCGATATATCAAAGCTGACCCACACGCCCGTTTCATCATTGACGCTACCGGCGAGCAGCGTGTCGTCCCCCAGGAGTGCTTTGAGCCGTGGCAAGAGAGGACTTAGACGCTGTGCTTCGTGAGTGAAGTCAATCCGGTCGGTGGGCTCCAGGGGCAGCACTCGGACCTCTTCTTCGCTGGCCAGCGCCTCGAGAAGACGCGTTCTACGCGCCGGATCAGCGCTGACCAGCGCCGACCGAGTCAGATTGACCACAGAGGCGATTTCCCAGGCAAAGCGTTGCTCGGCAGGGGCACTTTCTAGCAGTCGGTAGGCTGAGAAAATACCCAGAACACCCGCCACAATCAGCGCTGCGAAGAGCAGAAAAGTACGCCACAGCAGGCCGATACGCATGACAGCCCTGCGTGTCAGCTGCCGTCGGGCACGAACACATAGCCTACGCCCCAAACCGTCTGGAGAAATCGTGGCTGCTGAGGATCATCTTCAATGATGCGGCGAATGCGCGACACCTGCACGTCGAGACTTCGATCGAAGGCGCCGTATTCTCGGCCTCTGGCCAGGTTCATGAGCTTGTCGCGCGACAGCGGCTGTCGGGAATGCTGCACCAGCACCTTGAGCACAGCGAATTCGCTGGTGGTCAGTGGTATGGCCTCACCATCGCGGGTGAGCCTGCGCCTGCCAAGGTCTAGCGTAAAGCGTCCAAAGCTTACGATCTCGCCTGCAGCGCCCGGTGCTCCGGGAAGCGATTGGGCCGGGGCCCGCCGCAGCACTGCGTGTATGCGAGCTAAAAGTTCACGTGGATTGAAGGGCTTGGCAAGGTAGTCGTCGGCGCCGACCTCCAAGCCGATGATGCGGTCGATCTCGTCACCTTTGGCCGTAAGCATGATAATGGACGCGGACTCTCCCGTAGCGCGCAGCCGCTTCAGGATGCTGAGACCGTCTTCTCCCGGCATCATCAGGTCGAGGATGATCAGGTCAAACTTCTCGCGCAGGAGCAGACGCGACATGGCAGCCCCGTCGGCCGCCACTGAAACCTCGAATTGGTGCTCACGCAGGTAGCGCTGAAGCAGGTCACGCAGCCTGGGATCATCGTCTACAACCAGTAGCTTTCTTTGTGTTTCGTTCATCCTGAGATCTTAATCCAGCGATAGCTCTCGCCTAAACGCATGACGAGGTGTTCTTACCCTTGCTTACAGTCTGAAACGCTATGTCTTGGCATTTGTTGGACGTTGGCGATCTACAATGATCGTATGAAGCGCGTGATTCACACCGTGTTAGCCGTCGCGACGTCTCTGTTTTTTGGGCCGTTTATGATGCTGGCGCAAAGCCATCCACCCGATCGCGGCCGGGGCCCGCTTTCGGGCCATCAGTCTGATGTCCATAAACCTGACCTCAGTCCTGATGAACGACAGCGCCTGCGTCGTGAGCTGCGAGATGCGCAGGCGCAGCGGGGCGTACTTCGTCAACCCGGTACGACCGATAACAGCGCGTCCGGTATTTCTCGCGCGCGCGGTGTGGAGCCAGGGTCTGTCAGTATTCCATCGCGCGGACCAGCGGCGGCTGATTGGCGCGGGCCCAGTCCAGGCATGCACCTGCACCGCGGCGCTGCGTTGACTGATACTGAAAGGCAACAGCTGCGCGAGCAGCTGCGGGGCTATCACGGCCGTTCGCCGGTTGGTGGCGCGGGCGGCCCTCCGGGCTCTCAACCCTAGACGTCGGGAAACCTCCATGGCGGCGCAACACGCGGATGCGATTGCGGGGTTTGCCCTTGGCGGCGCGTCCTGTTCGGTCGGACTGGGCGTGCTTCGGGCTTTTTCCGCGCCCGAGGTCGATGCGATCTCCGAGCGTAGTTCACTCGGACAGTCTCAGCAGGCGCTCGTGCTGCTTCAGGCACTGATGACGGGCCGGGGGCGTTCGCCTCAGCAGCTTAAAGCGGTGGCCTTTGATGCCGGGCCCGGAAGCTTTACCGGATTGCGAATTGGCTGCGCACTGGCGCAAGGGCTTGCACTCGCTCAGAATCTTCCAGTGGTTCCGGTACCCGCAAGCGCAGCGCTTGCCTGGACGCTGGCGCGTCAGCGCCCGACGCAAGCGCTCCGGGTGATCTCACTGCAGGATGCGCGTATGGGCGAGGTCTATGGGTCACTAGTCGAGCTTGAGTGCAGTTCCCAAGGCATGCCGGCTTATTTGCGTATTTTGGCGCAACCATGGGTTTGTCCGCCCGAACGCTTGGCCGAACGCTTGAGAGACGCAGTGGCCGGCGTTGACTCAATCAAGCGATCGCTGTTGATCGCTGGCGATGCCCTGCGGGCACATCCTGATCTGCACACTTCGCTGGTTCACGCCGGTCTGCATCCATACACCTGGGATGAGTCGGCGCTATCGGTCGGCGCTGGGGCCGTGGTTGAACTCGCGGCTTGGTATCTTGGGCGCGGTCTCAGCCTGAGCGCCGGCGATGCTGCTCCGAGCTACATTCGTGACAAGGTTGCACTTGACGTTGATGAGCAGCAGGCCCTGCGACGTCAACGGCGGGAGGGGTGAGTGGCCGCAATGCCTTTCGGCCAGTCGCTACCCTCGGTGCCGATGGTAGGGCCGCTCGCGGGTACTCAGCTCAGCGGCATGCAGCGTGACGATCTTGATTGCGTCAGCCATGCTGAGACGCTGATCTACCCGTTTCCCTGGAGCCGCGGTAATTTTTCAGACTGTCTCGTGTCCGGTTACGATGCCTGGGTGCTTCGTAGAGATGCCGAACTGCTGGCCTACGCGATCCTGATGTGGATTCCCGATGAAATCCATCTGCTCAATCTCAGTGTTTTGCCACAGTGCCAGGGACGCGGTGTCGGTCGAGCCTTGCTGCAGGTGTTGCTTGAGGATGGCCGGCGCAGAGGCGCTCGCGGAATGATGCTTGAGGTTAGGCCGTCAAATGCGATTGCGGCTGCCCTCTATGAAAGTATGGAGTTCAAGCAGATTGGCCTGCGCAAGCGCTATTACCCATCCTGGAACCAGAGCCGCGAAGATGCCCGGGTGATGTTTAAGAGTTTTCAGCCATGAATTCAGAGCAATCCAGAGCGTTTCTCGCCTTGGGACTGGGTCCGCTTTGGAAGGCGCGCACCGTGCCATCGTCCACAAAGGCAGTTGTAACTGATCCGCCCGATGCCTGGCAGCAGCTTCGTGATCGGGTATCTGCATGTCAAGCCTGTGGTCTGTGTCGGGACCGCACCCAGACCGTCTTTGGTAGCGGCGACCCGCGAGCGTCATGGTTGTTTGTGGGTGAGGCGCCCGGAGCAGACGAGGATAAAGCAGGGGACGCTTTCGTTGGGCGGGCGGGGGTGCTGCTGGATGCCATGTTGGGTGCCATCGGCCTTCATCGCAGCCAGGGGGTTTACATCGCGAACGTCATTAAGTGTCGACCGCCTGGAAACCGCAATCCCATGCCTGAAGAGGTCGCCCAGTGCGAGCCCTTCCTACACGAGCAGCTTGCGCTTCTGCAACCCAAATTGATTGTTCTGTTAGGGCGATTCGCCGCCCAATCCCTGCTGGGCACCGAGGCTTCGATCGCTTCGCTGCGCGGCCGACTGCATACCGTGAAATCCTCGGGGCGAAGCGTCCCGGCAGTGGTCACATATCACCCGGCCTATCTTCTGCGTAATCCGGCAGACAAGGCCAAAGCCTGGGTGGACTTGTGTATGGCGCGTCGTCATGAGTCGAGTCAAATCGATTCAGGGTATAGCCAGGCAGACTGAATGCGCTTAGTGTTTCGCTTCGCCGATCAAGGCTACTGAATCGAACTTTGCCTGGTTGGCTCGATGAAGCCACATCACCGCCAGCATGGTGAGCGCCACGAACCCCCCGAACAAAACGATGATGATGTTGACATGCAACTCGAGCTTGATCAGGGCCGCGTAGATGCCCAGCATGATCAGGATATTTAGGTTTTCGTTGAAGTTCTGAACTGCGATCGAGTGGCCCGCGCTCATCAGCACATGGCCGCGATGCTGCAGCAGGGCGTTCATGGGAACAACGAAAAAGCCAGCCAAAGCTCCGACGATAACCAGCAGGGGCACGGCGAAGCCAAACGTGGACACCAGCGTCATTACCGGGACGATAAGACCCATGGCTACACCGACCGGTAACACCCGCACGGCTTGTTTCAACCGCAGAAAACGGGCCGCCGTGACGGCGCCTAAGGCAATACCCAGGGCGACGATGCCCTGAAGAATGGCAGCCTGACTGAGGGGCATACCCAGCTGCACGTTGGCCCACTCGAGCACGATGAACTGAAGGGTGGCACCCGCTCCCCAAAATAACGTCGTCACGGCGAGCGAAATTTGTCCGAGTTTGTCGTTCCAGAGCACCGTACAGCAGTGCAGAAACTCGCGAATCTGAGAGATGGGATTGATGGGCTGTTTGGGGTAGCGCGCACCCGTGTCGGGGATACGCAGATTGAAGGCGGCCGCGAGCAGGTAGATGCCGCCTATCACCAGAATGGCGCTTTCGGCCGGTGTGTCGATGCCAGTGTCGAAAATGGGGAAGTCGAAACCCAACAAAGCTGCGGCGATTGTCGGGCTGATAAGGGCACCCCCCACCACGGTACCCAACACAATGGAGCCCACTGTGGTGCCCTCAATCCAGCCGTTGGCCGCAACGAGTTTTTCGGGAGGCAGTAGTTCGGTGAGGATGCCGTACTTGGCCGGCGAGTAGGCCGCGGCTCCGAAACCAACGACGGCATAAGCGAGCAGCGGGTGAACGGACATGAACATAAGACCGCAGCCGGTGACCTTGATGAGGTTGGTGATGAACATCACCTTACCCTTGGGCATCGAGTCGGCAAAAGTACCGACAAACGGCGCCAGCAACACATACGAGACTGT
>JBDLQY010000042.1:0-2678 GCA_039800325.1 Pseudomonadota bacterium
GTAATCGGCGGGCAGAGTGACTCGCGCCGCCGGGCGGGCGAAAGCTATCAGTCCAAGAGTGATTGCCAGTACCAGTAGAAAAGGGGGCACATGGCGCCGCCAGCGCTGTCGGGTACCGATAGCCTGACGCACCAGGTCAAGACTGGCGAAAGCAACAGCCGCCCTGCGCCGCCTTGCCAGCAGCCAAAGATAGGCGAGCACCAAAAGCGGAACGAGCGATAAGCCCCAAAGGGCATCCGGCCAGATGAAACGCACGACGACTTTCCCGGTTTGCCGATGTGGGCACTGTATCACCGGCACATGACCGTGATAAGGTCAGGGTCATGAAAAAAGTGGCTCTGTACAGCGCACGTCCGCGAGCACCGGCGGCTTCCGCTATTGCGCAGGCACCCGGGCGCGGTACCCCTCACGCGGCTGGGGCAAACGGGTCTGGAGCAGGTTCGGCGGGCTCGCAGCAAGACGGCGCGGGTCGGCAAACGCGCGCAGGCGGTCTACGAGCTTTGCTGCGCAGATACGACAGGGCGGCCGTGTTCGTGGCCGGAGCCCTTTTCGCAGGCGCTCTTATTCTTGGACGCGATGCCCTGCAGTCGCAGCCCCAGGCGCTTACCCAGGAAGACATTGACGCCGCAGTTCTGCACACCTTACAAACCAAAGAACTTCCGTCCCGCAATGCAGCGGCAGCCGAGGCGATCCGTCCTTCAGTGGTGAGAATTAAGGCTTATGCGCCCGACGAGGCCGATCCCGAAGGCGCACTTAAGGAAAATGGTGTGGGTTCGGGCGTCGTCATCATGGAAGATGGCACGCTACTGACCAACCTGCACGTGGTGGCAGGGGCCAAAAAGCTCGTGATTACCTTTTTTGATGGCTCAGAATCTGAGGGTAAAGTCACCGGCGCCCAACCTGATAATGATTTAGCCGTAGTCAAGCCCAGCCGAATACCCGATGACCTGCCGCCCGCAACACTGGGCTCGAGCCGACGCATCGTTCCCGGCGACGAGGTTTTGGCGGTCGGTTTTCCGTTTGGTATCGGCCCGTCGGTCAGCGCGGGCGTGGTCTCCGGACTAAACCGTGAATTTCGCTCAGAGGAAGGCCGCCGCGCGCTCAAGGGGCTCATTCAGTTCGATGCCGCTGCGAACCCCGGTAATTCTGGTGGTCCTCTGATCACGCAGTCCGGCGAGGTGATCGGCATTGTGACCGCTATTCTCAACCCCACGCCTGCCCGTACCTTCATCGGCATCGGCTTCGCTGCAACCATCGAAAGTGCGGGCTCGGCCATGGGCCTGCCGCCCTTCTGACGCATGAAGGCCTTCACCGTTCTGGCAATCAGCCACGTCCCGCGAATAGCCGGCCAAACCCTCACCATGGAGAGCTTCGTCGATGTCGACTTCTGAACCTTCAAGCTGGATTCGTGCGGGCACTCAGCCCGGACGAACCGACGTCGCATCGCTGATGGAGCGCGTGCTGTATGAGGTGAAGCGCGTGGTCGTCGGGCAAGATCAATTTCTTGAGCGAGTACTGGTGGCCATGCTTGCGCGTGGTCATCTGCTGGTTGAGGGCGTTCCGGGCTTGGCCAAGACTCTCACGGTGAATACACTGGCGCGTACGCTGCGTGGCAGCTTTAAACGCATTCAGTTCACGCCTGACCTTCTGCCGGCAGACCTCGTGGGCACGCGTGTGTTCAACCAGAAGACCAGCGAATTCAGCACCGTACTCGGCCCGGTATTCACCAACCTGCTGTTGGCCGACGAAATCAATCGCGCTCCCGCCAAAGTACAAAGCGCCCTGCTGGAGGTCATGCAGGAGCGACAGGTGACCATTGCCGGCGAGACTCATCGCCTGCCCTCGCCCTTTCTGGTCATGGCCACGCAGAACCCCATCGAGACCGAAGGCACTTACCCGCTGCCAGAGGCGCAGGTCGATCGCTTCATGATGAAGGTACTGGTCGGCTACCCCTCCGAAGAAGAGGAGTTTGTCATTGTTGAACGGGTCACGGGCATGGCTATCGAGGTGGGTGCGGTGTGTACCACTGAGCAGCTGGCCCAGTTGCAATCCGAATGCAGGCGCGGTTATGTTGACCCTGCCCTCATGCAGTATGCGGTCCGTCTGGTCGCGGCCACCCGAGACCCAGATCGGTATGGATTGCCCGAGCTCAAGCGCTATCTCAGCTTCGGCGCCAGCCCCAGGGCGACCATCAGCCTGATTGAGGGCGCTCGAGCGCTCGCGTTTTTGCGCGGACGACCCTATGCCCTGCCTGAAGACGTCACCGATCTGGTGCCAGACGTGCTCAGGCACCGGCTGGTGCTGAGTTATGAGGCGCTGGCTGATCAGCAGACCCCTGATCAGATCATTATGAAAATCCTGCAGGCGGTGCCTGCTCCTGACAAACCCCTGGCGACGCATGTTCAAATTCCTGAAGTCACGCCGGGCTGAGTCATCTCCACCCTCGGATCACGCCGACCAGTCGAGGCAGGCTGCGCCTGGCGCTAGCCTTGGGGCTGGTACGCAAATCGGGCGAGGATCTGGCATCGGGCCTAGTGGGCAGGCAGGACTTACCGGCCAGATCGGCGCGCGCGCTCAAGGCGTCAGCAGCCCGGTGGTTCGCATAGACCCCGAGCGGCTGCTCAGGCGCCTGGAATGGACGGTGCTAAAGCGTTTGGATGGCCTATTGCAGGGTGACT
>JBDLQY010000043.1:0-2739 GCA_039800325.1 Pseudomonadota bacterium
TTCTGATGTACCAAGAAGTGGCACTCATCAACAGGTTGCCAAAGTTTTGGTGCTGTGCAAAACTTCACGGAGCTGCATTTTTCTGCCGGGTACGCCGACAGAAGCATCCAACCGAACCCAACATAGGCCGAAATGAAATTCCCCATCGCCATCATGTGGACTGCATCAACTCCGAACGCCATGCGTCGCGGAATGTACTGCTATTCCTCAAAACAACCGCGAGGGGGTGCCGTCTAGCAATGCCAGACAGCAGGCAGTAAAGCCAACCCCCGAGCCCAAAAAGCCGGGGGTTTTTTTGTGCGCCCAGCATGGGCGCACTCTTGGAGGTGAAAGTCCTCCCGTAAGTTGATCACAGCGAACGAAGCGAAGCGCAACTGCATGAGGGCGACCGAGTGTGGGAAGGAAGCGTGGAGCGAAACCGCGAGCCGATGAACAAGAACCGGATACAAGGCGTTGACAAGCAGGGCGAAGGGGCAAGAAACCACGAAGCTCTCGTGATTAAGGCGAGTCGGCGTAGATCCGGCGGTTGTGCGGTGAAGGAGTGCGTTCTTACCTGGGGAGATCTCGCCTTACGCCTGAAAGGGCGACGGCTTTAGCCGGAGCGAGAAGTCAGCAGAGGTCGTAGTAACGGGATTACGGGGCCACAAGCCAGAAGGAAACCGTGAAGGACCGAACGAGAGTAAGTGACTGAGGACCTGTGTGATGTCAAAGGCCATGCATCAGATGCCGGCGCAAGTCGGGCGAAGCAGCGACGCAGTCGGTGAAGCCGACGGCTACCTGCCGAGTGATGAAGCCTGCGGCCCGCCACAGGAACACCCGGCCACAGGGCCGACAAGGCAGCAGGTGGGCACTGGTGGCCTGCTTGAGGCGGCGTTGGCAAGACAGAACCTGCAACTGGCGTGGAAGCGTGTCAAAGCCAACAAGGGGGCAGCCGGGGTGGATGGGCTCGACATCGAGCAAACCGCCGATATGCTGAAACTGCGCTGGCCTGCGATACGCCAAGCACTTCTTGCGGGGAGGTACCGACCCAGTCCGGTACGCAAAGTCATGATTCCCAAGCCAGACGGAAGCCAACGCGAGTTGGGCATCCCGACGGTGACGGACCGTTTGATTCAGCAAGCGTTGCTGCAAGTCATGCAACCACTGATCGACCCCACGTTCAGCAACCACAGCTACGGGTTTCGTCCGGGACGAAACGCACATCAGGCGGTCAAGGCCGCTCGTGCGTTTGTGCAATCGGGCAAGCGCGTTGTGGTGGACGTTGATCTGTCAAAGTTCTTCGACAGGGTCAATCACGACATCCTGATGGACAGACTTCGGAAACGGGTGAACGACGCAGGACTGCTGCGCCTTGTTCGCGCGTACCTGAACGCAGGCATCATGGATGGCGGGGTGGTGTCAGAACGGCACTTGGGTACACCGCAAGGTGGACCACTGTCTCCGCTGCTGGCCAATGTCATGTTGGACGAAGTGGACAAGGCGCTTGAGGGACGAGGCTACAACTTCGCTCGATACGCCGACGACTGCAACGTCTACGTGGGCAGCAAGAAGGCAGGCGAGCGCGTGATGGCCTATCTCAGAAACCTGTACGCCGGGCTGAAGCTTCAAGTTAATGAGGCCAAGAGCGCGGTGGCAAGTGCCTTTGGCAGGAAGTTTCTGGGGTATGAGCTGTGGTCAAGCAAGGACAAGGAAGTGAAGCTGTCGGTGTCGCAGAAGGCGCTGCACAACTTCAAGACCAGAATCCGGCAACTGACCCGTCGCTCAAATGGCCGCAGCATGCAGCAAATTGCGGAAAGTCTCCGCTCCTACCTGCTAGGATGGAAGGCGTACTTTGCACTGGCGCAAACACCGAGCGCTTTCAAAGCACTAGGGGAATGGATGCGCCACAGGCTCAGAGCCATTCAGTTGCAACAGTGGAGACGGCCGAAGACGATCCTGAGGGAAATGCTTGCATTGGGGGCAACGCAAACTGTGGCGAAACGAGTCTCCGGCAACAGCCGGTGCTGGTGGCGCAACAGCGACGGTCTACTCAAAACCACCTTGACGATTGCATACTTTGACCGACTAGGGGTACCCAGACTGTGAAGACCTCAAACTCTCGAACCGCCCGGTGCGGACCCGCATGCCGGGTGGTGTGGCAGGGGTGCCTCCGTTAAGGAGGCCCCCTATGCCGATATGTCTGCACGCCTTAATGCGGCGGCAGACTTGACATGCCTGATATGACTTTCAGCGATACCAGCGCTGTTGTTATAGAGCAGAGAGTAAGAGAAGAAAAGGAGTAGACCATGCCCGTGAAGCAAACGATTTCCACCGGCACCGTACCGGTAAAAATATGGACTGATCAAGTAGAGGCAACTGCCATGCAGCAGCTGGAGAATGTCTCGCGACTTCCGATCATTCACCGCCACGTCGCAGCCATGCCCGATACCCATTACGGTATTGGCGCCACTGTGGGTAGCGTCATTCCGACTATACGCGCGATTATTCCCGCTGCTGTTGGCGTCGATATCGGTTGCGGGATGATCGCCGCCCGTACGACGCTGCGGGCTGAAGATCTTGACGAGACATCGCTCAAGAGGGTGTTTGACCAGATCACACGTGATGTTCCTTTGGGGCGTCATGGTCACAAGCCAGAACGCGCTCACGTCGACCGTGCCAAGCCCTTTGAGGACGAGTTGAACGAAATTACAACCGCGCATCCGAAGTTGAAGACAATTCACCAGGACTCGAATACCTGGG
>JBDLQY010000044.1:0-6690 GCA_039800325.1 Pseudomonadota bacterium
AGAACTTCATGGCACTGGAGTTGCCCAACGCCAAGCGCCAGTCGATCAAACTCAGCGAGATTCTGGGCTCGCAGGTCTATAACGAAGCCAAGTCCATGTTGACCATGGGTCTGGGCAAGGACATCATCGGCAACCCGGTGGTGGCCGATCTGGCCAAGATGCCGCATGTGCTGGTGGCGGGCACCACGGGTTCGGGCAAGTCGGTCGGTATCAACGCCATGATTCTGTCGCTGCTGTACAAGGCGGATCCTGCCCAGGTGCGGCTCATCATGATTGACCCCAAGATGCTCGAGATGAGCGTCTATGAGGGTATTCCGCATCTGCTGGCGCCGGTGGTCACTGACATGCGTCAGGCGGGGCATGCGCTTAACTGGTGCGTGGCCGAAATGGAGCGACGCTACCGGCTCATGAGCAAGCTGGGTGTGCGCAATCTGTCGGGTTACAACGCCCGTATCGCTGAGGCTGACAAGCGCGAGGAGCTGATTCCTAATCCGTTCTCGCTCACGCCCGATGCGCCTGAGCCGCTGGGCCGTCTGCCGCAAATCGTGGTGGTCATCGATGAGCTGGCCGATCTCATGATGGTGGTGGGCAAAAAAGTTGAAGAACTCATTGCGCGACTCGCGCAAAAGGCGCGTGCTTCAGGCATACACCTTATTCTGGCCACGCAACGCCCGTCCGTGGACGTGATTACCGGCCTGATCAAAGCCAACATTCCCACCCGCATCGCTTTTCAGGTGTCTTCCAAGATCGATTCGCGCACGATTCTTGATCAGATGGGTGCCGAGTCCCTGCTGGGGCACGGCGATATGCTGTACATGCCGCCGGGTTCGGGTGTGCCGGTTCGTGTGCACGGCGCGTATGTGGCTGACGAAGAGGTACACAAAGTGGTGCAGTACTGGCGCTCGGTTGCAGAGCCGCAGTACGTGGAAGGTCTGCTTGAGGGCGGTAGCGCAGAGAGCGTTGATCCAGGCAGTGCCGTAGGCTTTGGTGGCCTGCAGCACACACTGGCTGAGGCGGGTATGGAGGGTGAGGCCGACCCCATGTACGATCAGGCTGTTGCCGTGGTTCTGCAGCATCGCCGGGCATCCATCTCGCTCGTGCAGCGGCATCTTCGTATCGGTTATAACCGGGCCGCCCGTTTGCTTGAACAGATGGAGAAGTCGGGGCTGGTTTCAGCCATGGCTACCAACGGTAACCGCGACATTATGGTGCCCGACCGGAAGAACGATTGAAGCTTACCCAAGCCGATCGAAACGAAGCGCCTGCGGTCACGCAGCCCTTCGTGTTTGTGACGTCCACCTGCAGTACGAGCCGCAGACAAGCCATGGTAGCCATGCTGATGGCGCCCGTGGCCCTGCAGATGGGTACTGTCCGCGCGGCTGACACCGAAGCCGAGCAGCAGCTGCGCCGCTTTTTGGCCGATACGCGCAGCGCCCGTGGAGAGTTCACGCAGACCTTGGTACGCCCCGGGGGACGTGTGCTTGAGACCCTTAAAGGGCGTTTTGCCTTCATCAGGCCTGGACGCTTTCGCTGGGAGGTGCTCGAGCCCTATCGTCAGCTGTTGCTGGCCGACGGTGAGACCCTTTATTTTTTTGATGAAGACCTCAATCAGGTAACCGAGCGCAAGCTTGATCAGGCGCTGTCGGCCACGCCCGCTGCCATTCTGTTTGGCGCAGAAAGCATAGACCGCGACTTTACGCTCAAGCCACTTGGCAGTCGGGATGGCCAGGAGTGGCTTGAGGCGGTGCCTCGGGTACGAGAGGCAGGCGTCGAGCGCATTGCCATGGGATTCGCCGGTGGGTTGCCGCAGGCCATGGAGGTGGTTGACGCCTTTGAGCGGCTGTCGCGTTTCAGCTTGCGCGGGATTGAGCGCAATCCGCCGCTGAATGACGCATTATTTCGGTTTACCGCGCCGGCCGGAGCCGACATCGTCCGGCAGTGACCCATTTCGGGAGACTGGCTTGAGCACTGATTCCCTAAGCGCTACCGATGGCGGCAACCGCGACTTTGCTGTCATCTCGGCGGTATCGATCGCTCATGGCGTTTCGCACTTTTTTCAGCTTATTGTTGCCCCGCTGTTTCCCTGGCTCAAAGACGAGTTCATGCTGAGCTTTGCTGAACTCGGCCTGCTTATGAGTGTGTTTTTCGTCATCTCTGGCATCGGGCAGGTGCTGGCGGGCTTTGTAGTTGATCGCGTGGGGCCTTTGCCGGTGCTGTTCGGCTCGCTGATTCTGTTTCTGCTCTCTACGCTGGTGCTGGCTTCCGCCCAGGGATACGTGGGCCTCATGGCGGGCGTGATGCTGGCGGGTCTTGGCAATGCCTCATTTCATCCGGTCGACTATTCCATCCTCAATGTTCGCGTGTCACAGGCGCGCCTGGCCCGCGGATACGCGCTACATGGCGTGTTCGGCAGTCTTGGATGGGCTTTCGCGCCACTGCTGCTGGTGGGCGTAGCCACCTTCGCTGGCTGGCGTGTCGCCCTGCTCAGCGCTGGACTGGTGGCGGTGTTGACGCTGGCGCTGGTGTGGGCTGTACGTGATGCGCTGCAGGTCGTGCCGCAGGCGCAGCCGGCGCCCCAAGCCGGTCAGACGCCAGTATCGGTGTTTGCGTTTTTGCGGCTGCCTGCGGTGTGGTTCAGTTTCGCTTACTTCTTTGCGCTGGCCTTTGCTTTGGGCGGTGTGCAAAGTTTCGGGCCCGAGTCAGCCCGGCAGTTACATGACGTGCCGGCCGCTCAAGCGGCGCTGTGTTTGTCGCTGTACATGTTTGGAAGCGCGGGCGGGGTCCTGGTCGGCGGGTTCATGCTGAAGGACCCTGACAAGGCTGAACGCGTGGTGGCCATCTTCACCAGCCTGGGCGCTGTCCTGGCAATACTGCTGGGCCTGTTGTCCTGGCCGGCGTGGTTCGTGCCCGTCATTTTTTCGATGATGGGCTTTTGCTGGGGCTACACCACACCCGCGCGTGACCTGCTGATCCGACGCGCGGCGCCGCCAGGGGCGACCGGTCGAGTGTACGGCGTGGTGTACTCAGGTCTTGACGCCGGAGTGGCCATTGCCCCGGCGGTGTTTGGCCTGATGATGGATGCGCATTGGCCCACGGGCGTATGGCTTGGCATCGCGCTGTTTCAGGGCTTACTGGTGGCCAGTGCGCTACGAGTGGGTCGGTTGGGACGTGAAGCACAGGCGAGCGCTGCTGCCGCTCGCTGAGTACGGCCGAGAAGCGAACATCTGTCATGACCAGCCAGCAAGGGGCACGCTCACAGGCAGATCCGGGAAGTCCGGATTTGTTCGGCGAGATCGATAATCACACCGCTGCTTCGGCACAGGACCCGGCATCTGCAGAGTCGTTGCCATCGAACAGCGCGTCGCCAAGGCAATTGCCCGCAAACCGCGCGGCTGTCAGGTCTGGCGAATCGACTGGCCGCTCCGCTGGCATGAATGAGTCCGCGCCGCTCGCCGAGCGTCTGCGGCCCGCGAGTCTTGACGAAATCATCGGTCAGGAGCACCTGCTGGGTCCCGGCAAGCCATTACGGGTGGCCTTCGAATCTGGGCGACCTCACTCGATGATTTTCTGGGGGCCACCTGGCGTGGGTAAAACCACCCTGGCTCGCCTCATGGCTCATGCCTTTGATGCCCACTTCATCGCGCTGTCGGCAGTACTGGCTGGCGTGAAAGATATCCGCGAAGCGGTTCAGCTCGCTGGCGTGCAGCGTGAGAGAGGGCTACGCACCATCGTTTTCGTTGATGAGGTTCATCGATTCAACAAGGCGCAACAGGACGCTTTTCTGCCGCATGTTGAAAGTGGTCTGTTCATCTTCATTGGTGCGACGACCGAGAACCCCTCATTCGAGGTCAATAGTGCGCTGCTGTCTCGGGCACGGGTCTACGTGCTGCAGTCCATCGATGCGACAGCCATGGGTCGACTGTTTGACCGCGCCGTGCAGGGTTTTTCGTCATCGCTGAAGTTCGATGATCAGGCGCGCGATCGCCTGATCGGATGGGCCGATGGTGATGCGCGTCGTCTGATCAACGCCGTTGAAATCGTGGGTGAGGCTGCGGTCGCTTCGGCACGGGACGAGGTCGATGGCGAGTTTCTTGAGACCGCCTTGTCGCAGAACCTGCGCCGCTTTGATAAGGGCGGCGATGCGTTTTACGACCAGATCAGCGCACTGCACAAGTCGGTGCGGGGGTCGGATCCTGATGCGGCGCTTTACTGGTTTTGCCGCATGCTCGATGGCGGGGCCGATGCACGTTACCTTGCGCGGCGCATGCTGCGTATGGCCAGCGAAGATATCGGGCTTGCCGATCCGCGCGCGCTTGAAATCACGTTGAATGCAGCCGACGTGTATGAGCGTCTTGGCTCACCTGAGGGCGAGCTTGCGCTGGCGCAGGCCCTGGTGTTTATGGCCTGCGCGGCCAAGTCCAACGCGGTTTATGTGGCTTACAACCAGGCCCGCGCGTTTGTTCGCGAACAGGGTTCAGCGCCGGTGCCGCTGCATTTGCGTAATGCGCCCACGCGGCTGATGAAGGGCCTGGGTTATGGCCGCGACTATCGCTATGCCCATGATGAGCCCGATGCTTATGCCGCGGGAGAGCATTATTTTCCTGACGGCATACAGGCGCGCTTTTACCAGCCCACCGATCGGGGTATGGAAGCAAAAATTGCCGAGAAGCTTGCCTGGCTGCGCGAGCGTTCTGTCAAGTCTTCCGATCAGTCCTAGCGCTGTTTGGGCGGTCGCGGCGTGAGACCTCGGGGCTTTCAGGCTGCGTCATGTGCCATGCCGCTGATGGCCTGGCGGTAGACCTGCAGGGCTCTGAACAAGACCATCTCTTTCCAGTCGTCGTAGGGCGGATAGAAATGATCGCGGATCGCGCGTTTGATGGCAGCCGTGCGCGCATCAGCCAGCAAATCGATCGTTGAGTTCAGGGGGTTGATGCCGCCGGCATGATGCAGCCAGTGATCATCGCGCAGCACGGTTGCGCCCTGACTCGGCGAGTAGGTGCCGTATTCAAGCGCCACGAACGCGATATCAGCATGAGCCAGTGCGCGCTCATAGCCGAATTCGGTCAACCCCCATTTCTCCTGCGAGCTTGATGTACCCAGCAAAGGCTCGGTGACGCTATCGCCCCACCAGCGCCGGGCGCGTTGCACCCGGTCTCCGCCGGGTGCGTGATTGCAGATGGGTTCGCCGTAGCCGTAGGGCCCCAGACCGGTATGCATGTCGACGATGGCCACCCGGCGTGCGCGGGCCAGATACTCGGTCAGAATCTGTTCGCTGGTGAGTCGGGCCCATGTAGGCCCTGGCCCCCCGTAAAAGATACCGTCGGCATGAGTGTATTGGCCGCTGGAGCGCGCGACTCGCTCGGCATGAGCACCCGCCTGACGCGCATAGTCAGCAATAGCAGCCTCAGATCGGGCCAGCGTCTCGGCATCCAGGCGGGTCGGGCAGTAGTGGGCATGCAGGGCTGTATAGCCGGGGTTTTGCGGTAGCGGCTGACTGAAGTCGACCCAGTTACGATTGAGATCGACGTTTTCTTCAGTGACCCTGCGCAGCCAGGCCCAACCATGTGGATTGACGCCATGAATGAGCAGCAAGCCGGTCGGTTGCCGGTGTTGTGCCAGGGCCTGTGCGAGGGCCCCCTTGAGCACAGCAATCTGCGGGCCGCTGCCGCAAAAGCCCTCCACGCCATGCGTCCCGCTGATAATGACCAACACCGATTCAGCGTCGCGCGGACCTAGCCATGCTGTATCGCAGTACAGCGCTTCACCGGTGGGGGCTTTGTGCGGATTCGCCCACTGGCGAAGCTCAGCGCCAGTCGCCTGCGCAGCCTCACGAAACTTGTAACGCGCTTCAAAATAATCATTCGAGAAGACCGAAATATCCATGAGTAACCTCTGAGTCGAGCGGGGGCCATGCGGGTGCGGCGATGCCGTGAGCATAGCGAATTGATACACTCAAAGGCTTTATTGATTAACTCCTGCGGGCCTATCACCATGTTAGACATTGCCTTACTGCGAAAGGACGCCGACGCGGTTGCCCGCCGTCTGGCCGACCGCGGCTACCAACTTGATATCGACGCCTTTCGCGCACTCGAAGCCGAGCGCAAGTCGCTTCAGGTACGCACCGAAACGCTGCAGGCTCGGCGTAACGCCTTGTCAAAGGCGATTGGGCAGGCACGTGGGCGCGGTGAAGATACCTCGGCGTTAATGGCCGAAGTGGCTGGCATTGGCGCTGAGCTTGACCAGATTACCGGAGCCAATGAAGCCGTTCAGGCCCGGTTGAACGACTGGCTGTTGCAGGTGCCCAACGTGCCGCATGACTCGGTACCCACGGGGCGTGATGCGGCCGATAACCTTGAAGTTCGACGCTGGAGCCTGCAGGGTACTGATCCGCAGCCGCTCGGTTTTGCAGCACGTGACCATGTCGATCTGGGCGAACCGCTGGGCCTTGACTTCGCTGCGGGTACGCGTCTTTCGGGTGCCCGATTTACTGTGATGCGGGGCGGTATCGCGCGACTGCACCGTGCGCTTGCGCAATTCATGCTCGATGTGCAGACCACGCACAATGGCTACACCGAGTGCTACACGCCCTACATTGTTAATCGCGAGACGCTGCAGGGGACCGGACAGCTGCCCAAGTTTGAGCAGGACCTGTTTGCAGTCAAGAAGGGTGGACAGGAAGGTGAGGGCGAG
>JBDLQY010000045.1:0-12666 GCA_039800325.1 Pseudomonadota bacterium
GCACACTGGCGCTGCGGTACTGCGCCTTGATGTCGGCGGGCTGGCTCCAGCTCGCACTGGTGGCCTCCTCGTACCAAGCCTTCAGCGGCTGCTCGGAGTCGGGGTGGCGCTCCCAGAAGGCTCGAAGGGTGGACACCGCAATCACTCGCATGGGCCGCAGTTTAGTCCCATTTTGGGACTATCGCAATCCTTGGTTGATCGGCATCTGTTCTTCGTCCTCGGCGTTACGTGCGCAGTACATTGCAGACGCCTCGGCCCGAAATGCCTCGGTATGTTTGCGGCGTCGGCGCGACCCCGCCACCGTTACCGCGCTATCGTCATCCACCTTCGCCCGCGCTCGCTAAGGAACAGCAGCGTCTTACTTCTCGAATGTCTTCTCAAGATGGGTTTGGCAGACGGTTACCTTGCTGTAGGCAAAAACATCTTGCAAATGACACTCTGTGTTCATTCAGTAACCGGCGGTTTGGCTTCAAACACCGTATTCGTCAAATTGATTGCCATCCTGACTGAGAAGCAGCATCAGCTTTGGGTGAATAAACAATTTTTCTTTTCCGACTGCCATCTCACGTAGGATTTTTTTCTCTGTCAGCTCTTTTAAGTAGCGTGATGCTGATTGCCGCTTGGCAACGCCCTTTCTTACCAAATCAGAGATGCGGCAATACGGTCGCTCGAAAATCACATCAACAAGCTCTCGTGAGTAAATTTTCGGCAAAATAGTCCGCATGTGTGCGGTAGTATGTTCTGCCAAGGATCGAATTGCAGCGATTTTTTCGGTGGTCCAGCGCGATGTCTCTTCTACAGCCTTAAGCATGTAGAGTACCCATGACTCCCAGTCATGGTCTTTTGTGACTGCCAACAACAAGCGGTAGTAATCAGATTTATTCTGAATGATGTGACGACTCAGATACAAAATTGGCAGCTGAAGTAGATCCTGCTGAATCAAATAAAGAATGTTGATGACTCGCCCCGTGCGGCCATTTCCATCAGTAAAGGGGTGGATGGCCTCAAACTGATAGTGCGCCACAGCCATCCTGATCAGAGGATCGATGTCCACCTCGTTGTGAATGAATCGCTCCCAGTTTGCAAGCATGTCACGCAACAGTGCCTCGCCCTCTGGCGGGGTATAAATAACCTCGCCAGTCCGATCATTGTGGAGCTTGGTTCCCGGAGTCTTTCGGATGTCCATGTCGACCGCCTTTAACGTTCGACAAATTTCAACCGCAGTGGCGGTACAAATCGGGCGCTCTTTCAGCGACATGTAGCCCCGGTAGAGTGCCGAGCGGTATCGAAGAGCTTCTTTCGTAGCAGGATCGGCTTGGCCGTGACCATCAGTGTGCGCATGCTGGAATAACTTATCGGTAGTCGTAACGATGTTCTCGATTTCAGAACTGTCTTTTGCCTCCAGTAAGGGAATCGTGTTGATCAGCATCGTCTGGTTTGGAATGAGTCCCGCAGCCTGCTTAAGCTCAGCCAAGGCAACTCGAGCCGTAATACAGGCTTTCAGCACCGCGCGACTCTCCAACTCTCCCGAAGGGGGGAGCGGAGGTAGTTGGTTATGGGGCCTGTCTGGGTTCCAGACGACCCACTCTAAACCGGTCATGGGTTCAAAACCTGTTTTTATCGACATGTTCGGATCTTATGTCGCTCTGATCGACATGTCCAGGTGATATGTCGATATTTTTTAATTTCTTCGACACGTTTTTTCATATGTCGATAGCATCGACACGTCCCCAGTATGTGTCGATATTTTTGAAATTTATCGACACGTCTATGAGATCTGCATCCATTCTTGAACAACCTCATCAGCCCTTGTCCCGGTGGGAATCCGCAAGTCCAGGCTCGTCCAATTCAGGTTTATAGTCAGCTGTGGTCTCAGGCGCCATACGCCAGCCGGTCGTCCAGAAATATCCCAGTAAGTCCAGACTTGTCATTGACCGCCACATTGGAGCCACTTCGTGATCGGATGATTGGAGCCAGTCCGTGATCGGTTAATGGCACCACTGAACCCATGAGTGATTTTTTCCACCCCAAGCTGCAGGCTGTTGAGGCCTTGGCACCGTATCTGCTGCGCACGACCTGGAGCACGGGCGAGGTGCTGGACGTCGATGTCGAAGCGGTGTTGCGTGGCATCCCCGCCCTGGCCAACCTGCTCGATCCACACGTCTTTGGCAAGGCTGGCGGGCGACAATTATGTTGAGCGCTCAGCGACAACTATCGTGAGCGGTTGACGCACGCCAGCCGGGGTGCGTTCTGCGGTTGGGTTCCTACAGTGGCTGCTTCCGATGGGGAGGCGATCACTGTGCCCGGCAAACGCATTACGGACCTACAAGTGACGAAGTACAAGGCATTGAGGGGCAAGCACAGCCAAGAGGCTGCGGCTGCCAAGACCGGTATCAGCGTGGCCAGCGCGCGGCGAGTGGAGTCGATGACGGTGCTGCCGTCGCAGCGGCCGCCGCGCCACTGGCGAACACGTACCGACCCGCTGGCTGAGGTGTGGGACACGGAGGTGGTGCCGATGCTCGAAGGCGCGCCTGCGTTGATGGGGGTGACGCTGCTGGAGGAGCTGCAGCGCCGGCATCCCGAGCAGTTCGGCGACTCAGTGCTGCGCACGCTGCAGCGCCGTGTCAGCCAGTGGCGCGCCCTGCACGGTCAGGAGCGCGAGATCTACTTCGCTCAGGAACACCCGCCGGGCCGATTGGGGCTGTCGGACTTCACCGTGGCCGACGGGCTCGGCGTGAGCCTGGCGGGCGTGGCTTTCCCGCATCGGCTGTACCAGTTCGCTCTGGCTCACAGCGGCTGGCGGCATGTGCGCGTAGTGCTGGGCGGGGAGAGCTTCCAGGCGCTGGCCGCTGGGCTGCAGGACGCGCTGTGGATGGCCGGTGGCGTTCCCGAGGAGCACCGGACCGACAGCCTGTCGGCGGCGTTCAACAACCTGGCCGAGCGCGAGGAGCTGACCCGGCGCTACCAAGCGCTGTGTGAGCACTACGGCCTGCGCCCGAGCCGTAACAATAACGGCGTCAGCCACGAGAACGGCGCTATCGAGTCCCGCCAGGGCAGCTTGAAGAGCAGGCTGGAGCAGGCGCTGCTGCTGCGCGGCAGCCGGGAGTTCGCCGAGCTGGGCGCTTATGAACAGTTCGTGGCCGAGACGGTGCGGCGGCTGAACGCGCGCTGCGCCCGTGCTTGGGAGGTCGAGCGCGGCTGCCTGAAGCCGCTGCCGGTACGCAGGACGGCTGACTTCGAGGAGGTCGATGCCCGGGTCAGCAAGTTCGGTGTGTTCACAGCCAAGAGCGTGCTCTACAGCGTACCCTCGCGGCTGGCCGGTCATCGGCTGAAGGTGCGGCTGCACAGCGCGCACCTGGAAGCCTGGCTGGGCGGGGTGAAGGTATTCCAGTGCGAGCGACTGCACGCCAGCGCTGCGGACCGTCACCCCCGCAAGATCGACTGGCGCCACATGCTGCCCAGCCTGAAGCGCAAGCCCGGCGCCTTCGCGCGCTGGGTGCTGCGCGACGCGATGTTCCCGCGCAGCGAGTACGCCCAGACCTGGCAGCACATCAGCGCCAGGCTGCCCGAGTGGCAGGCGTGCAGGTTGATGGTGGACCTGCTGGACCTGGCCGACCGGGCTGGCGCCGTAGCCGAACTGGCCCAGGTGCTCGATGCCTTGCTAGCCAAGGGCGAGTTGCCCGACGTCGACGCGCTGCGAGACCGCTTCGCGCCCCGGCAGCCGGCGATGCCGGCCGTGGCGGTGGAGTTGCCCGCGACCTCGGTGTACGACGAGTTGCTGGAGTCAGCATGAGCGGCGCCGCGACGACCGCGAACACTGTGGACGCCAGCGGTGCTGGCGCTGCGGTGCCGATCATGCTGACCGAGCTGCGGCTGCCCACCATGAAGCGGCTGTGGGCCGACTTGGCGGCGCAGTCCAACCGCGAAGGCTGGCCGGCCGAACGCTTGCTGCACACGCTGCTGGGCCACGAGATGGCCGAGCGCGAGACGCGTCGCCTGGCCAGGGCGCGTGCCGACAGCGGCTTGCCGCCGGGCAAGAGCCTGGCGGAGTTTGACTTCGCTGCGGTGCCAGCGGTGTCTAAGGCGCATGTGATGGCGCTGGCCGAGGCCGACTCGTGGATCAACCAGGGACACAACCTGCTGGCCTTCGGCCCGCCGGGCACCGGCAAGACGCACCTGCTCGCCGGCATCGGGCATGCGCTGATCGACCGAGGGCTGAAGGTGCTGTTCGTGCGCACAGGCGAACTGGTACAGCGGCTGCAGGCCGCCCGGCGGGATCTGCGGCTGCCGGCCGAACTGGCCAAGCTCGACCGCTTCGACCTCATCGTGCTGGACGACTTCAGCTATGCCCGGCGAGATCAGGCCGAGACCTCCGTGCTGTTCGAGTTGATCGCCGAGCGCTACGAGCGCAAGAGCATCGCCATCACGGCCAACGCGCCGTTCTCGGCATGGGATGACGTGTTCCCGGACAAGGCCATGACGGTGGCCGCCGTGGACCGCCTGGTCCACCAATCGACCATCCTGGAGATGAACGTGGACAGCTACCGACGCCGCGCTGCGTTGCCGGCTCGCCGGCAACGCAGCGCAACCCCAACCCAAAGATCAACCCCCGACCGCACCGCGCAAGATAGTTGACGCTGACAGCTCAGGATAGTTGACGCCGGGCAGGCAAGGCACACCTTGCCGAGTGGGGCGGCTGTCTCCGCAATTAGTACATCGGCCGGGATACCCAGGCTCTTGTGAAGCCTGCGGATCATGGCCAGCGTCAGCGGGCGCTTGCGGCCTAAGACTTCGTAGACCCGGTTGCTCTTGCCAATGATGGATTCGAGATCTTTGGCGGACAGACCGCTCTGGTCCATCCGGAATTTGGCAACGGTGGCAAATTCGCCTTGACCCTGTTAGTCTAGCAATGTTCCCACATGATGTGTCCCACATCGGAGGACTGAGATGCAGACTGTCAATATCCGGCAACTTAAGACCAATCCCAGCACAGCGCTGGCTGCTGCACGCGCCGATGACATGGTCGTTGTGATGAACCGCGACCGACCGCAGGCACTGCTGGTCGACCTGGAACAGCTGGGGGTGCCCGACCTTCCCGCCGTGCGCGTGGCGCTGGCGGTGTCGCTGTTTCGCAACGCGGCAGTGTCTGCAGGCTTTGCTGCACGCATGGCAGGAAAGCCGTTGGCTGAAATGCTTACCTTGTTTTCTAGCCAAGGCATACCCCTGACCGGCAACGACAAAATTGCCGCTGATGAAGCCCGTGCAGAGATGCGCGCCGCCCGCGACTGGCTGGCCAAGTCCGCCTCGTGACTCGACGTGTCGTTGTCGCCGATGCCGGCCCGCTGATTGCGCTGGCTCGCATTGAAGCGCTTCACCTGTTGCGCCAGTTGTTTGGCTGTGTGTGCATCACCACGACGGTGCGAGATGAAATCTTGCCTGCCAAGGCTGCGTTTGCTGATGTCGATTTGCTGGTTCGCACCTTGGCCGAAGGCTGGATCGTTGTGGTTGAGGTTCCGCAGTCTGATTACCGCCCACTCAACCCCGGTGTCGATGCAGGTGAAGCCAGCTCCATACAAGCTGCAAACCACTGGCGCGAGGCAGGAGACGCGGTACTCTTGGTGATGGATGACCGGGCGGGTCGCTTGGAAGCCAAGAGCCGTGGACTTGCTCTGATCGGCTCGGCAGCGGTGATCGGCCTGGCCAAGACAGAAGGCCTGGTTCCTGCAGCTCGGCCTTTGTTAGAGCAGATGGTGGCGGCTGGTTATTTCATCGGACCAAGTATTGTCTCGGCGGTGCTCTGCGACCTGGGCGAATAAAGGGCTACAAAAGCCTATTAACGCCAACTTTCTTGCATCGCGTGCCTAAATGATGTTAACTGGCAGACACAGGCCTAGAGATTTTGGTTGAACTCGGTCGCCTCGGCGCCCAAAACCCGCAGGTGTTACCAGGCCTCTATGAACGCTGTTCGCCAAAGCCAAGCGCAATCCAAAACTTTCCCGATCGGTAACTATTAACTTCTTTGTTCTAATATTTTTGAATTAGTTCCCGTTCGGGGCATTTTCTTGCGTGATAAGGGGTTCTGAGTCATAATTTCCCGATCGGGACTTATTTTGGACTCGATCCATGGCTGTCATCACATCTCCTCAGTTCTTAGGGACGGCCCTGCGAGCCACCAGAAAACGCCTGGGTCTCACCCAGGCCGATCTGGCCTTGGCTGCTGGCGTAGGCTTGCGTTTTATCGTCGAACTCGAGGGGGGTAAACCCACCGTTCGCCTGGAGCAGGTGCTGCGCGTCGTCGATGCCCTGGGTGGCCATCTGATACTCACTGGCTTGGATGCTGAGCCTTCTCAGCCGGATGGGGATGACCATGGCGCATGACATCGGTGTCTGGCTGTCTGCTGAGCCGGTAGGCACCTTGTCGCTGGTGGGTGGGCGGCTAAGTTTTCAGTACCGCCACGACTGGCTTGCGCAGCCCGACGCGGTCGCGCTGTCGCAGTCTTTGCCACTCGGCTCCGATGCCTTTGATGACCACCAGTGCCGGGGCTTCTTCGCCGGTCTATTGCCCGAGGGCAACTTGCGTCGGCTGATTGCTGAGCAGTGTCAGGTGTCCAGTCAAAACGATTTCGCTTTGCTCAACGCCATTGGCGGCGAATGCGCCGGGGCTATCACCTTTGTCCCGCACGGGCAGCCCGCGGCCACCGCCGTGCAGGCCGGTGTCGAATGGCTGAATGAGCCGCAGTTGATGGCACTGCTCGACGAGTTGCCGCGCCGCCCCATGATGGCGGGGCGCGATGGCGTTCGTTTGTCATTGGCCGGCGCCCAAGACAAGCTGCCCGTGGTGTTTGACGGACAGCGCATTGGCCTGCCCACAGGGGGCCAGTCCAGCACCCACATCCTCAAGCCTGCCATTGCCTCGGTGGAGGACAGCGTGCTCAACGAAGGCTTTTGCCTGGCGCTGGCGCAGGCCATGGGGCTTACAACGGCGCAGGCACAGATCTTTGGCGTGCAAGGCCGCCAGGTTTTGCTGCTGGCGCGTTACGACCGCCGCGTGGACGTTGATGGCCAGCCGGTGCGCATTCACCAAGAGGATTTCTGCCAAGCCTTGGGCGTGGCGCCCGAGATGAAATACCAAAACGAAGGCGGCCCCGACCTGCAGGCCTGCTTCGATCTGCTGCGCAAAGCCACCCGGCCCAGTGCACCACAGGTGCTTCGTTTGTTCGACGCCGTGGTGTTCAACGCACTGATTGGCAATCACGACGCTCACGCCAAGAATTTCTCCTTGCTCTACGCAGGCCAAAGCAAAAACGCGGCACCGACGCTGGCGCCGCTGTACGACATACTGTGCACGGTGGCATACGACCACCTCACGCCCACGATGGCGATGAAGCTGGGTAGCACGTACAAGTTCTCCGAGGTGCAGGCGCGGCACTGGGAACAGTTTGCACAAGCCGCCGGGCTGTCCAAGGCGCAAACCAAAAAGCGCGTGCTGCAGATCGCACAGAAGCTGCCCGCCGTTGCTCGGATTCTTCAGGCGACGCAGCCATTTGCCGGGCGGCCGCTCATCAACAAGATGGTTGAATTGATGGATCAGCGTGCAGCATTAACCATCCGCAGGCTGACCGAAGGTGAGCCGGTCACCCAGGCGCTCCAGGGTTGATTCACTGATCTGCCAGCGCTGTGCCAGTTCGGTTTGGGAGATGCGGCCTGCAAGGCCGATCCCGCCGGCTCCACCATTTACAGGGGCTCGGATAGTCTCCGGGCCCTTTTCTTTGCGCGTTTCCTGGGGGAAGCGCGGGGCAGGGCTGCCGGTGGCGTGGCGAAATCAACGTCTTACGCGCGCCAGTTCGCTGTCAACCAAGGGCACCGGTCGAGCATCGAACCTGCCACACGGGTGTAATGGGAACTTATACGTTACCGTTCGGCTCATGAGCTACCAGATCAAAGAACTCCTGCTGGACGACGGCGACAGCCCCTTCGCGGAGTGGTTCGGGTGATCCTGATCGGCGGCGGCACCAAGAAGCGCCAGCAGAAAGACATCGACCAAGCGGTGGCGCTGTGGGAAGGCTACAAGCGCCGCAAGGCATCAACCCAGAAAGGAAAGTGAACATGGCACTGACTCGTCATGAGCAACATCTCGGCTGTGTTTGCGGCCATCAAGCGCGCCCTCAAGGTCGAGGTCCACACCCAGATCGTGATGGCCTGAATGGTGCAGCCCCTCCTGGCGTGAAATATCGCTGCCGCTGGCTGGCCGTCGGGCCGCACCACCACCTTGCTGGCGCCCCGTTTGCGAATCTTCAATGGGATGAAGGTCGAGAGCTTGATCTGACCCGCGTCTTGTGGGTGCCGACGAACTTCACGTAGACGATCTGCAACTTGTACGCAACGGCCACGATCTGCCGGTAGTCATTGCCTTTGATGTTGAAGACCACGCGACGGTTCTTCGGCACACTGGCGCTGCGGTACTGAGCTTTCGGGCAAACGGTTGACAGATGTGGCTCCATTAGATATCTTGAAGATATCCAAAAAGAGAAGACAGCATGACAGCCGGTACTGCTCAAATTGCTTTTCGTTACCGCCCACGGGACAGTGCAACCGGCGTGACGCGTACCACTGCCAAGCGCCTGGCCGAAGTACTGGGCGTGGATGAAACACAAGTGATTCATCTGGCCCTGCATGAGCTCGCCACCAAGGTTCTGCCTCAATACGAAGCGGACGAGGGCTCGCTCACTAAAGCCCAACTCAGCCAAATCAAAAAATCAGCACCCAAGCCCAAGGGCGGCCAGGTGCGCAGCAGCCTCTTTGAAATAGAAAGCACCTGATGCGGTGGTGGCCAGAACCTGCCGCAGGCGATATCGCCTGGTGCCACTTTCCTGACCATGTGCATCCAAAGCCCAAACCACGGCCTGGCCTGATCACGTTGACCAAGGAAGACCATGAGGGCAGGCTTTTTGTGAGCGTGGCCTGCGGAACGAGTCAAAAAACGGATCGGCTCTACAGCGGTGAATTCCGCATCACCAAGAGCGAACATCCCGCCGCTTACGCCAGTGCAGGTCTGAGCTACGACACCAAGTTTGATTTGAGCAAGGTGCTCGAGCTTCCGTACAACGACGACTATTTTTCGGTACCGCCCCATGCGCCGCATGGGCAGAATCCCAAATTGGGCACCTTGCACCCGAGCATGGTCCGGATCGCTGCCGCTGCTTTTGCGGCCTCTCGCAAGTAGCACTCATGCAGAAGACCGATGTGTCTGTTACGCGGCTGTCAAGGTAATGCCTGATCGATAATTTTGCGACAGACACAGTAGGCATCTTCGCTGCTTTCATAGGCTCGCTTGGTGGCGTTTTTCTTGACGTAGCCAGTCGGGTCCTTCTTCTTGAGTGCCTCGACTTGCTCCACCAGTGCTTCGCCCTGCGTCATGAACAGCGGGTGCGCAAACACCGTCCAACCGTTTTAGTCTCTCCTGGCAATTACTCGCTCCGCCCCCACTTCTGAAGCAGCCGGAAGTCCGCAAAGGCCCGACTTTCACGGCTTTAAAAACGACGGGTTATGCGCGGACGAATCAAGCGGAACGTATTCCGTCGAAAGACTCAACTGAGAGGCAGAAAGGGCGGAAGAACTCAGCAGCTGTTACCAATGGCCTCCCGCTTTTCCTCGCGATCGACGTATTGACGGCGGTATCCGCACTGGGTTCGATTGCAAGGTCGCGATCGCGTCGATCGCTGCCTTTTCCAAGGCAAGTAACTACGCACCGAGGCTGCATGTGAAAGGCGTCTGACAGGATATACCCGCCAGACGCGACCAGTGCTGCGAACAGCATTAGGTCGATGGGGTTCATGATCTTGGCCATGGGCATCAGATCAAGCGATCGCGAGCGTCAGATGACCGATCGGCTCTGCAGCAGGCCGCACCTTGATCTCGATGTCATATCCGAGACGATTCAGGCACTCCATCAGCTTTCGCTCGGAGAGGTTGGCGAAGTCACCGCGCATCATCCCCGAGACTTTCGGTTGCGGAATACCCATGCGACGGCCAGCCTCTTCTTGGGTCAAGCCAAGACGACGCACGGCACGAGTGATCTCGATCACCAGGCCGGACTTGATCTTGAGCTTCTCGGCCTCGGCCAGACCGAGGTCGGCGAACACGTTGCCGGAGCTGGTTTCGATCTCGATGCCTTCAATCATGCGCTTTGCCATGTCGTAATTCCTTTGCCAGCGCCTCGGCTACCCTGAGCCTGGCTTGAGGACACCGGCGCCGCCGAAACCCCTGAGAGACTTTGCCGCGTCATGGTGATCCCCGCGCTGAGCGAAAGTCAGTCTATACTCGTTCAGGTATAAATTCAACTCTGCGCCACCTCTGCGCCGCCAGCGCAATGAGCATCGCCTTACGCTTGACCCATGCGCCTACCTCAAAGACGTACTTGGGCGTTTACCCTCGCACCCGGCCGGCCGCATCGAAGAGTTAGCGCCCTTCATTGATCGCAAGGGCAAGGTGATCCGGCGGACCTGATGAAGCTCATCACGGCAACCCGTTTGGCGTTGTACCGTGCGGTCAAGGAGGCCCCTGGGTCGATCACGGAGATTGCTGCCCGACTGCACCGGGACAGCGCGGTCAAACGCGACCTTGATGAGTTGGAGCAAGTTGGATTGGTCACCATTGCGGAAAAGGTGTTGCCTGGACATGGGCGCACCCGACCGCCAGATATTTTCCTTGAGGGGTTGCATTCCCTTTGGCGCCCACTTTCGAGGTCGTCTGTGCGGTGAATTCACTCCATTAGATACGCAATAAATGCGGTGATTGTCTTGATCCCGCGGGGAAAGCCACCCATAATCTCCGCATGAAAAGCGAAGATAAGAGGTATGTCTGGCAACTCAACGACTGGCCGCACTGGTCGTATGACCACAAACGGTTAGCACCGCTGCTGGCCCAGGTGCATCGTGCACAGGGTCATCTGTTGGGACGCATGCACGATCTGGGTTTTGATTTGCGAGACCAGGCTACGCTGCGCGTTTTGACCGAGGACGTGCTCAAGACCAGCGAGATCGAAGGCGAGAAGCTCAACCCCGATTCGGTCCGCTCATCTATTGCGCGCAGGTTAGGCGTCAACATCGGAGCCCTGGCACCGACAGACCGCCAAGTGGACGGCGTGGTGGACATGGGTCTCGCCGCCACGCAACGTCACCATGAGCCCCTCACGGTTGACCGTTTGTTCGGCTGGCATGCCGCGCTGTTCCCTACGGGCTATAGCAGCCTGACCAAGATACGTGTTGGCCAGTGGCGCGACGACGCGCAAGGCCCTATACAGGTGGTCTCTGGTCCCATCCATCGGCAAAAGGTCCACTACGAAGCTCCGCCGGCGCACTTGCTGGACGCTGAAATTTTGGACTTCCTGAACTGGTTCAATGTGGACCAGCATGATGACCCGGTGATCAAGGCGGGTTTGGCGCACCTGTGGTTCGTGACCATTCATCCGTTTGAAGACGGCAATGGCCGTATCGCACGGGCGGTGGGCGACATGGCGCTGGCACGCGCCGAGCAGTCGGCACAGCGCTACTACAGCCTGTCGGCCCAGTTACAGCGCGAGCGCAACGATTACTACGACCGACTCGAAGCCACCCAGAAAGGGGGCCTGGATGTCACCGATTGGCTGGCGTGGTTTTTAGCCTGCTTGCTTCGGGCCGTTCAAGGGGCCGAGCAGACACTGGCGCAGGTGTTGGCCAAGGCGCGGTTCTGGCAACATTGGGCGGGTGTGCCGATGAACGATCGGCAGATCAAGCTGATCAACAAGTTGCTCGATGGTTTCGATGGCAAGCTGACCAGCAGCAAGTGGGCGGCGATCGGTAAGTGCTCGCAGGACACTGCGTTGCGCGACATCACCGACTTGGTGGAACGCGGGGCTTTGAAAAAGTCAGAGGCCAGTGGTCGCAGCACGAGCTACGAGTTGATGACGATGAACGCCCCAACCTGATCGCAGATAGCCCACCAGTAGACCGTCCAGTGCCTGAACGAGCTGGGTTGACTTTCTACCGCGAGTTGGCCAAGTAAACCGTGCCGCACGATTACCTGACCATGGCCGATGTGCTCGGCATGCACGCGGTGCTGATGCAGCGTTACCGCGCCGCGCCGGGCGTGCGTGACCTGGGGGCCCTGGAGGCGGCACTGTTCCGCCCGCAGACCGGCTACTACGATGACATCGTGGCTGAGGCAGCGGCCCTGCTGGAAAGCCTGGCGATAAACCACCCATTTTCGGACGGAACCCAGCGCATCGCCTTTGCCGCGGCCGACGTGTTCCTGCGCATGAATGGCTGGCGCTTGCAGCGCGCCCCGATGCAGATTTATGCGGAGATGATGCAGATGTTCGAGTCGGGCACCTTCGACATCGCCCACCTCGATCCGTGGCTGCGTTCGTTTGCCGTTGCCGCAGAGTGATGCCATGAAGGAGAAAACTCCCAACCCGCAGACTCAGGCGCCATTGATGAAGCCCTCGTCCATTGACAACCCAAGCCGGATAGTCGATGATTCTGACCGGTCTGACTAGACATAGAGACCGTCATGCATACCTGGCAACTTCAAGAAGCCAAGAGCCGGTTCAGCGAGGTCGTGGACCTCACGCTGAAAGAGGGCCCACAACTCGTCACCCGTCGTGGAGAAGAGGCCGTCGTGATCTTG
>JBDLQY010000046.1:0-5416 GCA_039800325.1 Pseudomonadota bacterium
TTCGGCGCCCAGACGCGGCCTTTTCCGCAAATCTTCCCTGAGGGCGCCTGGCGTATCGGGCCCCTGCTGATCAACAAGGCGTTGCTCATCGGCGCGATACTGACCTTAGTGGTCACTGAGATGCTGAACCGATTCTTCACTCAGACCGCTGCCGGGCTGCGTTTGGCTGCGGTTGCTGAAGACCATGTCACAGCCTTATCGCTGGGTATTTCAGTTAAAAACGCGACGGCGGTTGCCTGGGTTCTGGGCGTAACCTTATCTCTGCTTGCGGCGGCTATTTATCTTTCGGGCAAGGTATTGGGTCTGCAGGCTGCAGAGATCGGTATGCGCGCGCTTCCGGTTGCGCTGTTGGGCGGTCTCGAGAGCGTGCGTGGCGCAAGCCTAGCGGGCCTGATCATCGGCATTGGCGAGGCGCTGGCATCGAAATTTCTCGACCCGTTGACGGCGGGTGCCGCATCCCTCATCTTTCCCTATGTGCTGATGGTGCTGGTGTTGCTGTTCAGACCGCAGGGCTTGTTCGGCTGGAAGAAAATCGAGAGGCTTTGACCGACATGCTGCCATCCGGTGTCTTTTTCCAGAGCTATGCAGCCGAGCGGGCCATTACCCGGACCGGGCCTCAGCGCGCAAGCCTTGTGTTGTTTCTGCTGGTTCTGCTGGCGTTGGGCCCATTCATGAGCGATTACTGGCTGGGCGTCATCACCCTGGGTGCGATCACGCTCGTGGCGGTGCTGGGCCTGCACATCACCACGGGCATGGCGGGCCTTCTTAACCTGGGGCAGTCGGCCTTTGTAGGCATAGGCGCGTTTGTGGCGGCCAGCCTCGCTGCGCAAGGTCTTTCTTGGTGGGTGACCATTCCGGCGGCGGCATTGGCGTCGGGCCTGGTCAGCGTTGTCTTCGGATTGCCCGCGCTTCGCATCAAGGGTTTTTATCTCGCGCTGACCACCATCGCCGCGCAGATCATGTTTCCCATCGTCATGATCCGTTTACCCGACAGTTGGTTCGGCGGTACGGCGGGTCTGGCGGTCGATCCTCCCGCGGTGTTTGGGCTAATGATCGACACCCCGCGAGCCATGTATGTGTTTGTCATGGTGTTTGCCGCGATCTGTTACCTGGCGGCACTCAACGTGGCGCGCAGCCGCACCGGACGCGCTTTCAGGGCTATCCATGACAACGACATCGCAGCCTCGGTCATGGGCGTGAACCTTCCTCTGACCAAAATCACTGCATTTTTTGCCGGTGCTTTGTTTGCGGGCGTCAGCGGCGCGCTCTATGCCTATTTTGTGCGCTATGTGTCGACCGAGCAGTTCACCCTGTGGCTATCCGTGTGGTATGTCGGCATGCTGATCGTGGGTGGCATGCACAGCGCGCTGGGCGCCGTGTTGGGCGTGGCGGCCATCACCTTGCTGCATGAGGGCGTACATCTGGTTGGAACGCAGGCGCTGGCCAGTTTTACCGGCGTCAGCGGCGGCACCATCTTCGCTCTTACCAATGTCGTACTGGGCGGCGTCATCGTTCTGATGTTGCTGGTCGAACCGCTCGGACTGGCCCATCGCTGGGCCTTGCTCAAAGCGGCGTATCGGATCTGGCCTTACCCCAGGGGATGATCTTTCCCCATCACAACCACAGGGAGACAAGCGATGAAACTGAACCTCTGGCAATCAACGCGGCGAGCGCTTCTTGCGTCGGCCGTTGCGGGCTTCATGCTGCCCGCGCAAGCGCAGATGAATACCTATACGGTATCGGTCTCGCTCGATTACACCGGACCCTTCGCCAACGTGATGGACAGCTGGTGGGCGGGCCAACAGGCGGTGTTCGATTGGTGGAATGAGACCCGCGGCAAGAATCTGGGTGTGAATCTGGTCATTAAAACGCACGACATGCGCTATGACCCCAGCGTGGTCGCTCGTACCTGGCCGCAGGTGCTTTCATCGGACAAGCCCATTGTATTTCTGGGCATGGGAACGCCCGACCTGGTCAGCCTGATGAAGCGGCTGCCCAACGACAAGGTCCCCATGATTATGGGTACCGCCATGGTGGGGCCGCTCTGGACAGCCGATGGTTGGCACTTCTCATATCGGCCAACCTATTCGCATGAGTTTGCTGGTCTGTTCGCCTACCTGCAGGAGCGTCTGTCCGAAAAGCGTGCCATTCGTATCGGTACCGTCAGCACCCAGGGACTTGCTGGTTATGTCGATCAGGTCAACGGCGTGGTGGCTCTGGCCAAGGTCTATCCAGATCGCTTCAGCGTGGTGAGTTCTCAGTGGGTTGATAACCAGCCTATCACCATCACCAGCCAGATTCAGGAAATGGCAAAGGCCAAGCCTGACGTGATTCTGGTGGGCACCAATACTGCGCAGGTGGTGGCCACCGCCAAAGCCCTGAAAGAACTCGGGCTGAAGATTCCCATTGTCACGTCGTCACACAACGGACTGACTGAGGCGGCTAAGGCTATTCCGCTGGCTGATCTCGAGGGCTCTTACTCGGTATTTGCCTTTGCGCCGTATAACGATCCCGCGGTCAAAGTGGCCGACATCTTCGCCAAGTACAACAAGGTCAAGAATGGCACCTGGGGTATCACCGCGGCTCAGACTGCGGGCCAGGCCCTGCTGGCGGTGGCTGCGGTTGAAAAGGCAGTGGCTGCCGTAGGCGCGGGCAAGCTCAGCGGGCAGGCGATTTACGATGCACTGCTGTCGGGTCCGTATTCGGCAGACTACTTCCATGGTCTGATGCCCGCCATGCAATTACGTCGCGATGCGCCATTCCCCACTGACAATCTGGCTGTCAAGGCGATGACTGTCAAGAATGGTCAGCTTGAAGCCGTCAGCAAAGACTGTATGGCTGTTCCTGCTTTGGCCACGTGGTACGGACCTAGTCGTATGCAGGCTTTGGCCGAATCCAGCATCAGCGTCGCCTCACCCGGGGCGACGCCCGCGCTGTCACTGCGCAACGTCGATGTTGTGTTCGAGGGCGTCATCCAGGTCTTGAGAAGTCTCAGCCTGGATGTCGGTCAGGGCCAAATCGTCGCCCTTATGGGGGGTAATGGTGCTGGCAAGACCACGACCCTTAAGGCAATCTCTGGATTGCTGGCCGCCGAGCGCGGCGAGGTGGTGGCGGGGCAGGTGCTCATCGAGGGACAAAACCGCACCAATGCCGACCCTGGGCAGGTGGTTCGCGAGGGAACGATTCAGGTCATGGAAGGGCGTCGTGTGCTGCAGCACCTGACGGTCGAACAGAATCTGCGGGTCGGTGCGCATTTTCGGACCGACCGCGATGGTATTCGTGACGACTTCGAGCAGGTGCTCAGTTATTTCCCGGCGCTTAAAAGTCTGCTGAACCGAACCGCTGGCTTTCTGTCGGGTGGTGAAATGCAGATGCTGCTGGTGGGCAGAGCCCTCATGGCGCGGCCGCGCATCATGCTGTTTGATGAGCCGTCCATGGGTCTGGCCCCTCGCATTGTTCACGACCTGTTCGAGCGCATCGCCGAGGTCTGTGCGCAGCGCCACATGTCGGTGCTGCTGGTCGAGCAAAACGTGCGTGCCGCACTTCGAATTTCGCAGTATGGCTATGTGATGGAAAATGGTCGTATCATGCTGCACGGCTCGAGCGATGAGCTGCGTAACAATGAAGACATTCGCGAGTTCTATCTGGGGCTTGGTGCTTCAACCGGTGCGCGCAGCTACCGCGACGTCAAGCACTACAAGCGGCGCAAACGCTGGCTGGGCTAGCCTCGCCAGTCGCTTGCTCGTCGTCTGCAGAAGTTAACTAGCCAAAATCCGCCGGGCCAATGCCTGTCCGGTGGCTGCCGTGCCCAATCGTCCGCCGACATCGGCAGTAAGCTCGCCGGCGCTGATGGCTGCGACGCAGGCCTGATCAATCGAGCGGGCAGCCAGATCCAGGTCGGGTCGGCCATGACGTTGGGCTAACCAGCCTAACAGTTGTGCAGTCGACAGGATCAGCGCCATGGGATTGGCGATGTCACGGCCGGCAATGTCGGGGGCGCTGCCGTGGGCTGCCTGCGCCATGGCGTAGTGGTGCCCGGTGTTCAGCGAGCCGCCCAGACCTAAGCTGCCCGAGAGTTCTGCGGTCAGGTCAGACAGAATGTCGCCAAACATATTGGTGGTGGCGATGACATCAAAGCGCTGGGGCGCGCGCACGACATGGGCCATCATGGCGTCGACCAGAAACTCATCGACCCTCACCTCGGGAAAATCGCGGGCTACGGCATGACAGCACTCGAGAAATAGACCATCCCCCAGGCGCAGCACATTAGCCTTGTGCACCAAGCTGACCTGACGGCGACGCGTCATAGCCAACTCGAAAGCTGAGCGAGCCAGGCGCGTGCAGCATTCGCGGGTGATACGGCGCAGCGACACTACGACATCGCGGGTGATCAGCATCTCACTGCCACCCGATTCGATATTTCGGTCGGCGTAGAAACCTTCGGTATTTTCGCGCACAACGACCAGGTCAAAGTCGCCGACTTTGCCCGCCAGGCCCGGATAGGTTCGTGCCGGACGAATATTGGCGAACAGATCAAGTGCCTTGCGAAAAAAGCGCGAAGGATTGATTTCGCCACGAGCTTCTTCTTGAAAATCGGCGGTCGCTGTCGGGCCTAAGATGAGACCGTCAGCGGACTTAACCAGGCTGAGCAGTTCGGGTCTGACGGTCGTGCCGTAGCGTTTCAGGCTGGCATGGCCGGTGAGTTCGTGCTGCAGCTGCAGCCCCAGGCCGAACCGCTTGGAGGCGGCCTGCAAAACCGCGATGTTTGCGTCACTGATTTCAGGGCCGATACCATCGCCGGCCAGTATGATGAGTTTCATGAGTTAAGCGATGAACGTTGGACAAAGCCCCGAGCGGAGCCGCTGCGATGAAAACACGACTGTTGATGATGCCTCATGTTGATGCCCAGGTTGATGATTGGGCGCCAGCCCTTGCGCGCCAATTTCCCCAGCTGGACATTCAAATTGTCCGCTCCAGGGACGAGGCCCTTGTGCATCTGCCCGCAAGCAAGGCCGTTTTCGGAATACTGGACGCAGAACTGCTGTCTGCCTGCGCTGATAGTCTGCGTTGGCTGCAGTCGCCTCAGGCTGCTCCGCCACCGGGCTTTTATTTCGAGGAGCTCATTGCGCATCCCGTTGAGGTCACCAACTTTCGGGGCATCTACAACGATCATGTCGCTATTCACGCGGTCGCCATGCTGTTAGCGCTAGCGCGCAACTTGCACACGTACGTGCGGCAGCAGACTCAGGCTCAGTGGGTAAGACATTTAGAGGACGACGCTATCCTGAATCTGCCCGAAAGTCGGGCGCTGATCATTGGGGTAGGGGGCATTGGCGCCGAGGTCGGGCGGCAATTGGCGGCGTTTGGCGTTGAGGTGATCGGGATCGATCCTCGTGTCACTACGCCTCCAGACGGT
>JBDLQY010000047.1:0-18498 GCA_039800325.1 Pseudomonadota bacterium
GCTTGCCCCTGTACACCCACGCGCAACACAACCATGCGGCGCACACACCTTACGCAGGCCTGCAACAGCGTGAGATCAAGTCACTCTCTGAAGCCGACATTCAGGAATTGCGCCGTGGCGGGGGTTGGGGGCTGGCGCTGCCAGCAGAGCTCAATGGCATGCCGGGACCCGCACATCTGCTTGAGCTCAGGGAACAAATCCCGCTCACCGCAGACCAGATACAAAAGATTCAAGCCCTCTTTGACAGCATGAAGCAGGCCGCTATCCCTGCAGGTGAGCGCCTGATCCAAGCCGAGTCGGCCATTGAGACAGCATTTGCCTCGGGCAAGATTGATCCAGCGACGCTGCGCCAACTGGTTGCTGCGGCCGAATCTGCGCGCTCAGAGTTGCGCATCATTCACCTGTCGCAACACTACAAGACGGTTCCCCTGCTGCGGCCCGAGCAGGTTCAGCGGTACAAAGTCCTGAGAGGTTATGCGCAAGACCCTTGCAAAAATATTCCCGCGGGGCATAACCCCGAGATGTACCGCCGACACATGGGCTGCAAATGATCCTTTGAAGCCCTACCTCAGCCGATAGGCGTGAATCCATGCGTGGATTGAGTAGACACCTCCAGCTCTCTGGGGGTGTCGCTTCTTGCGCATTCCCAGCAGGGTGTTGCAGGCAGCGCAGCGCACCTCACGCAGCGCCATTCATCCTCGCTGCATGACCCCTGCTCGTCCCAAGCAGTGATCTGGCGAATGTGGAGCAAGTAGTATGGTCAGCTCATACTACTTTTCGAGCTCGAAACCACACAAAGAAAAAGCGCCAGGTGGTTGCTGGCGCTTTGGAAATGCTTGGTGGGTGATACATGGATCGAACATGTGACCCCTGCCGTGTGAAGGGGCAGGTCCGTTAATTTCACATTGTGAAGTGCATGCCTCGCGGTCTTTTGCAGCAACTCAGCACGAGCTGCAAGAGGGTCCTAACGTGCTGCGTTTGGGAAATCACCCGCAAGGCTGGAGGTCGCAGGCTTGGTCAAGCGGCGTAAGCCTGCTCGGGTTAAGCACCATCGTTTTTGGCGAGGCCGGCGATACGAACTGCATCGCGCCTGGCATACCCCCCTGGGTTTGCCCGCATGACAACTGTCATCAGGACTTCACAAAATCCGCGGAAACTGTAATCGATTACATCGTGCGCCACCCGTGAACATTCAAGAAGTCGCTCGCAAGATCGGCGTGTCCGTCGCCACAGTGTCCCGCGCGTTCAACACGCCGCAACAGGTCAAAACCGCTACTCGCGAAAAAGTACTTCGCATGGCAAAGGCACTGGGCTATCTCCCCAACGCTAGCGCGCGCACGCTACGCACTAGTCGCAGCCGGGTCCTGGGCGTACTGATGCCGACCCTGACCAATCCAGTCTTCGCCGAATGTCTAGAAGGCGTGGCCGAGGCAGCGCATGCAGCCGGCTACGCCATCCTCCCTATGACTACGCACTATGACGCGGCGCTGGAAACGCGTTGTGTCGCCCTGATGCAGGGCGCGAGCGTCGACGGTCTGCTGTTAGTGGTCTCCAACCCCAGCACGTCACAGGCGCTGCAGCAGTTGCAGCGCGCCCGTATGCCTTATGTGCTGCTTTACAACCGCCACCCAAAACACCCCTGTGTCAGCGGCGACAGTGAAACGGCGGTCGCTGAGGTGGTGGCGCGGCTGGTAGCCCTGGGGCATCGACGCCTCACCATGGTCAGCGGGCCCATGAGTGCCTCGGACCGCGCGCAGCAGCGATACAAAGGATTCCTGCAGGGCCTCAAGCGCGCGCAGATGAAGGGGCCGTGCCTGCTAGAGGTTCCCTTCATGGAATCGGCCATCGAAGCGGTTGTGGCCCACCTGAAGTCCGACAACAGACCGACCGCCCTAGTCTGCTCCAACGACCTACTTGCCCTGCGTTGCCTGCGCGCGGCACAACTTGCAGGTCTGCGCGTACCACAGGACATCAGCATTGTGGGCTTCGATGGCATCGCTCTGGGTCTGGACACCATGCCAATGCTCACCACCGTTGTGCAGCCCAATCATGAAGCTGGCCGCCTGGCCGTGCAGTGGCTAGTTCAGGCAATCGAGCGCCGTAAACGGCCGACGCCACGTGAGAGTGTGATGCTAGCCCACCAGTTTCGGGCTGGCGAATCGTGCGGACGGGCCCCAGCGGGCCGTCCATCCAGGTCCCGACCCCGGGCCCGTCAACTGTGAAGGAGTACTCCATGTTCAAGCCTTTGAGAACCATCGCCCGGGCCGGATTGCTGGCCCTGGGCTTCGCTGCCACGGCAGCCGTAGCCCAAACCGCCATCTGCTACAACTGCCCACCCGAGTGGGCTGACTGGGGCTCTCAGCTGCGCGCCATCAAGGCCAAAACCGGTATTACCGTTCCGCCAGACAACAAGAACTCCGGCCAATCGCTGGCCCAGCTGGTTGCCGAGAAAGCCAGCCCCGTGGCCGATGTCACCTACCTGGGCGTCACCTTCGGCATTCAGGCCCGCAAGGAAGGCGTGGTCACCTCCTATAAGCCAGCCGCCTGGAATGACATCCCCAACGGCCTGAAGGACCCCGACGGCCACTGGTTCACCATCCACTCTGGCACCCTGGGCTTCATGGTCAACGTAGATGCCCTCAAGGGCAAGCCGATCCCGCGATCCTGGGCCGACCTGCTCAAGCCCGAATACAAGGGCCTCGTTGGCTACTTGGATCCTGCGTCGGCCTTCGTGGGCTACGTGGGTGCGGTCGCCGTCAATCAGGCGCGCGGCGGAACGCTGGATAACTTCGGCCCCGGGATCGACTACTTCAAGGCCCTGAAGAAGAACGACCCGATCGTGCCTAAGCAGACTTCGTATGCGCGGGTGCTCTCGGGCGAGATCGCGATCCTGCTCGATTACGACTTCAACGCCTATCGCGCCAAGTACAAAGACAAGGCCAACGTCGAGTTCGTGATTCCGGCCGAAGGCACACTGGTCGTCCCCTACGTCATGAGCCTAGTGAATAAGGGGCCCAACGCCGACAACGGCCGTAAGGTGCTGGACTTCGTGCTGTCCGACGAGGGCCAGGCGATCTGGGCCAACGCCTACCTGCGCCCGGTACGCGCCAGCGCCATCCCGAAGGACGTGCAAGCACGTTTCCTCCCAGCCAGCGAGTACGCTCGCGCGCGCACCGTCGACTACGGAAAGATGGCCGAGGTGCAGAAGGCCTTCTCCGACCGCTATCTGAAGGAAGTCCAGTAAGGTGAGCGGCGCATCGCCCGTGACTGCCCGCGCGGGCGATGCCGGCGCGGCGAAGGTCCGGTGGCAGCTGGCGTGCATAGCGCCGGCCGTCGCCTTCTTCGCTGCGTTCTGGCTGCTACCGATCGCGCGACTGATCGCCCTGCCCGCTGAAAAGGGCTGGCAGACCTACTTCGTCGTTCTGACCGAGGCCAAGTACCTTACCAGCCTGCTCAACACACTTCTGCTGTCGCTGGCTGTCACTGCCCTCACGCTGGTGCTGGGTGCCGCAGTCGGCATCTTCCTGGCGCGCACCCGGTTTATCGGGCGACGCGTGCTGATCTCGCTGCTCACGCTACCCCTCTCGTTTCCAGGCGTGATCATCGGCTTCTTCGTCATCCTGCTCGGAGGGCGGCAAGGCGCGATCGCCACGCTGGCCGACTCGCTGGGCCTGGGCCGCTGGACTTTCGCCTACGGCCTGCTAGGCCTGTTCTTAGCCTACCTGTATTTTTCGCTGCCGCGTGCCATCGCCTCCTACGCAGCGGCCGCGGAAGCAATGGACCGCGCGCTCGAGGAAGCCGCGCGTTCGCTGGGCGCCTCGCGCTGGCACATCATCCGCGACGTGTGGCTGCCCGAACTCGCACCCACAACCCTGGCCTGCGGCGCCATCGTGTTCGCCACCGCCATGGGTGCCTTCGGCACCGCCTTCACGCTGGCCAGCAAGTTCGAGGTGATTCCCATCACCATCTACAACGAATTCACCAACTACGCCAACTTCGCGCTTGCGGCCTCGCTGTCAATCACGCTGGGCCTGGTGACTTGGGCGGCTCTGGCCCTCGCCCGCCGCCTGGGCGGCACCACCGCACTGGGGGCCTGACTATGTCCACCGCACACTCCCCTGCACGCGGAGCCCCCATCCTGCTGGGCCTGACCCTGCTAGTCGCCGTCTTCATGATCGGGCCAGTGCTGCTATCGGTCAGCGCCGGCCTCATGCAGAACTACAGCACCGGCTGGCGCAGTGGCTTCACACTTCGCTGGCTAGGAGAGGTCTGGGAGAACTACGGTTCGACCGTCATGGCCTCGATCCTGATCGCGACGGCGGCTGTCGTCGGGAACATCGTTCTGGGCGTGCCCTGCGCCTACGCGCTAGCCCGTTCGCGCCGGCGCTGGACAGCCTGGTTCGAGGAACTGATGACATTGCCCGTGGCGGTGCCGGGACTAGCCACCGCGCTGGCCCTGATCCTCGCCTACGGCCAATTGCGCGGATTCCGCCAGAGCTTCCTGTTCGTTCTGGTGGGGCACATGGTCTTCACCCTGCCCTTCATGGTGCGCACCGTAGCTGCAGCTTTTCGGCGCCACGAGTTGATCGCGCTCGAGGAGGCCGCCTCCACCCTGGGTGCGTCGTTCGCGCAGCGTTTCATGGGCGTACTGGTGCCAGCGGTCTTTCCGGCCATCGTCAGCGGCGCGCTGATGGTCTTCACCCTGTCCATCGGCGAGTTCAACCTCACCTGGATGCTGCACACACCGCTCACCCGCACACTGCCCGTGGGCCTGGCCGACAGTTACGCATCGATGCGCATAGAGATCGGCTCGGCCTACACCCTGGTCTTCCTCGTCGTCGTGCTGCCGCTGCTATGGCTGCTGCAACTCGCCGCATCCCTAGCCGAGAAGCGTTATGGAACTTGAACGCACCCCCATCACCATCCGCCAGTGCGCGAAGACCTACCCCGACGGCACGCGCGGCCTGCAGCCCACCGATCTGGACATCGAGCCGGGCGAGGTGCTAGCCTTGCTTGGCCCCTCGGGCTGCGGCAAGACCACCCTGCTGCGCATCGTGGCCGGTCTGGAGACGCCCGATGCGGGCGCGAGCATCCTGTTCGGCGATGACGACGTCACCCGCGTGCCGGTCGAACAGCGCGGGATCGGTATGGTCTTCCAGCACTACGCGCTGTTTCCACAGATGAACGTGGCGGCTAACATCGGCTATGGCCTACGCATACGCGGTACTTCCGAGACCGAGGTGCGCCGCAGCGTAGGTGACCTCATCGAGCTGGTACGCCTGAAGGGGCTGGAGCACAAGCGCCCCGGCGAACTCTCGGGCGGCCAGCGACAGCGAGTAGCCCTGGCACGCGCGATCGCGGTGCGCCCGCGCGTACTGCTGCTAGACGAACCGCTGACCGCACTCGACGCCAAACTCAAGGAATCTCTGCGCGACGAACTGGCGGAGTTGCTGCGCCGTCTGCACATCACAGCTATCCACGTCACTCATGACCAGCAGGAGGCCATGTCCATCGCTGATCGCATGGCGGTCATGCAGTCGGGGCAGGTCATCCAGATCGGTACCGCAGAAGACCTCTATCGCTCGCCGCGCCATCACTTTGTTGCGAGCTTTCTGGGGCGGGTCAATGTAGTACGCCTCGTGCAGGATGACGGTGGCGCGACAGGCATCCGCCTGGGCGGGCTGTGGCTGCCCTGCGCACCTCAAGATTCGCAAGACCACGTGCTGCTTCGCCCTGAGGACATCCAGGTCACGCCAGCGCCGGATAGTGCCGTGCGTGTGAGCCATCGCGTGTTCCTGGGTGATCGCACCCACCTGCGCGTGACCGCCCCAGAAGTCGGCGAACTGCTCGTGGACGTGGCACGCGACTGTCCCTTGCACGTGGGTGATCGTGTGGCCTTGAGTATCGACCCACACGTCCTCATGACCTGCGGAACCTCGTGATGAGCACCTTCCTTTATCAGGTCACCGACCTGCACATCCGCGAGCCCGGACGCAAAGCCTATGGCCGTCTGGACACCGCACCTTATCTGAAGCTGGCCGTCCAGACCATCGCGCGCTGCCCGCAACCGCCCACCGCAGTGGTGCTGACGGGCGACCTGACTGACTTTGGGCGCACCGCGGAATACGAGCATCTCCGCGCCCTCTTGGACGGCCTGAACTGCCCCTATTACCTACTTGTCGGGAATCACGACGAAGCCGATAACCTGCGCTCCGCCTTTTCGGAACATGCTTACCTGGGCCGCTCAGGACCCCTGCAGTACTCGGTACCTATTGGTGATCTGCAACTGATCGCACTAGACACGACTGTCCGAGGACAAAGTCATGGCGCGCTTGACGCACATCGCCTGGACTGGCTGGCACGCGAGCTGGATTTGGTATCAGACCGGCCGGTTGTCATTGCCATGCACCACCCGCCTTTCACGACCCTCATCGGCCATATGGACAAGATCGGACTCCTGCAGGGGCGCGAGGAGCTCGAGCAGATCATCTCCCGGCATCCAAACATCGAGCGTGTTATCTGCGGTCACCTGCATCGGGCAATCGACGTGCGCTTTGGCGGCACGATCGCGTCGACCTCGCCAGCGCCGGCCCACCAAGTTGTACTCGATTTGCATCCCGAAGCAGTGTCCCAATGGAATCTGGAGCCCGGAGGGTTACGCGTCCATGCGTGGACGACGCATACCGGCCTAGTCACCCATACCCTGCCGGTAGGTGAATTTGAGGGGCCGTACCCGTTTCACGTGGGCGGCGTGCTGATAGACTGATCGATCGCCCAACAAAAGGGCTCGTGGTCATAGCACCGAAGAAAATACCGGCTGCGCTGCCTGACGCGGTTGTGTCGAAGCAGCCGTCCAAATTTTCACTGTCATGCTTCGTACCGACAACTTCGGGCCTACAACTACCTTGACGCCAACCCGCTTTGGCTGTGAGTCTTGTCTGTGGACATTCAACAGGCTTAGCAGGAACCGCGCCCGTGTTGGACTTTGGCGGGGCTTACAAGCCATTTTTGCTATGCCTGTCATCCCCGTCGCCGGCGGCGTGAAAAACATCCCACTCTTGAGCGAAAAACCGCGTTTTCTTGCTGATTTAAGCGATTTTTGTGGCAACGCCAGGAAACAGAAGCTGCGAAAAGTCTGCTCATGACGGCAGGTCCGCTACCTGGCCTGAAGCAGCGCCTTTAACCTGATGGGGCTTGCGCCCAGTGATGGGTTGTGCCCGCATCCTTGCCATGGCACTTGTCAGCCAAGCATCCTGCTCTGCCTGCGGGGGCTGCGTGAAGGGCTTAGGAGCTTGCCTGCGAGCAACCGACGGCAGGCCCGAACCGAGCTGTTGAGATGGCACTCTTTGCGCAGGCTTGGGCGCAGAGCGTTGTCTTGGCTGTTGCGGGGCCTTAGCGCGCTTTGCTGAACCACGCTTGGAAGACGGAGACGCGGGTGCTTTAGGGGTGCCCCTTGTAGTAGGGGTCACTTTCTTACGTGCAGCGCTGGCGACCACGGAAGGCGAAGCCCCGCTTGATGCTCCCACCGGTTGGGCAGCCGCGCCTGAGGTCCCCTTCGTCAGTGCAGCCCACACGTTGTCAGAGATGAGCTTCCACAGCGCCAGCTGGTCCTCTGCACTCACAAACTCGAAAAATCGCATGATTGGCCTCCTTTTCTTATATTTATCGTCAGAGGGAAAAAACCGGCCTTTATTGGCCGGTCCTGTGGGGAGGTTGAATCTAGACGGAAGCGGACTTGCGCAGCGAGAGCGTCTCCCGCTTGAATCCACGCTTCACATATCCACTGAGTGTTTCGATCTGCGCGTCTAGATCGCCACGATCGACCGCTTGCATGACGACCTCCAACGTCGCTATGACTTCGTCAAGACCTTGCGCCTCGATCGCATTCTTGCCCTTCTGTAGTTCCAGGGTCTTCGCTCCGTACTTGATGCACAGGTACGTTTTCCCGTCGTCTCCCAGCCACCACCATGGCCTGACCCGCTTTGGCAGCTCAACTGTCCGCCTCGCTCCAGTCTCTTGGTCAGCGATCGTCTTGAATCGCATCGGAGCGAACGTTGTTCCTTCCTTGCGTGCCTTTGCGAACTGGATCTGCTCACCAATCTTGCTCACAAGCTTTCGCCGACGATGAACTTTGGGATCTGCTGAGGGCTGCCGCTTGGTCGCGACCAACTTAAGGGCGCTGATTCCTGACATTGCTACTCCTTCATGTGTTGCAGGAATCAGCAATTTATTTTCGAGGGTTCCGATAGAGCAACCGAACTGCAATGACCCGCCGCATTGAACGGACTCTGAAACCGGCGATCAATCCTTGGCTGTACCAGCGCCCGTCACACGACTTCTTGCAAGCGACTCCTCGTGCTTGATCCAGTCCGTGTGCTCGCGCTGCTGGCGTTCCTCATCAAGCGACCGTGGCGTGAACCTTTCCAGCCTCTTCGGAGCCAGATGCCAGTACGGGTTGCCTGTTTGCTCGCGCAGCGTTAGCTCGATGTGATGCTTGAGATCTGCCCCTAATCGCTTCTTGAAGAAGATCGCGTCATGTACGTTCGCAATGGGACGATGCCCATGCTCCGCCGCTACGCGACGGACGATATCCATCGTGGACGTTTCGTCATGCTGGTAAAGGTAGGCAAGTAGCTTCGCCTTGCTCACTCTCCCCGACTCTGTTTGCAGGATCGTGAGTTTTGCAAGATCTGGATAGGACTGCATGAACTTCTCGAAGATGTACTGGTCGAGCATCTTCTGTTCAGCGATGAAGCCCTTTACCACTTCATCCGAAAGGAAGCGCTCTCGCTCGGCAGCGTTCCTCAGGATATCTACCAGAGCTGGATTGACCCAGTTACCAGACCCGTCAGTCCAGCCCTTACCTGCCGCACGTGCGCCGAAGCTGATGGCGGTGAAAGCTTGCTTCAGTAGCGGCAGCTGGAAGTCCTTCGGCACCGCGCTGTCTTCTTGAAACGTGAAGTAGCGAACCGTTCCCATGAAGTCCGCCTTGTCCTCCAGATACAGCAAAGACATCGGAAAGTACGCCTTGACATCGGGTCGTATGCCCATGTCGATGAGCAGATTCCTCGCAAAGCCCATCTTCCACGCCACGACGCTGCTGCGAATGTCGTACTCCCAGCAGTTGCCAAGCATCGCCCTTCTCAGCTGTTTATGCACGCTCTGCACGCTCAAACCGTCGTAGTACATCCGGCCAAACGCGCTGGGGTTCTTGCGCTGGACGAAGTACCCGTTGTTGACGTCTGCAATGCTCAGAATCGTCATGGCCTGCTGGGCGAGATGCGTCCGCTGACTAGTGCTCAGCAAGCTTGCGCCGTCGGTGAGCCATAAGGCGAAGGCTTTAAGCGACTCTTTGTCTACTGGAACAAGGTCAAAGATCTCGGCAAGCTTGTCTGCGCGCCACTGCGTTGTGAATTCCGGGAAGAGGAACCTGAAGAGCGCAAGCCGGGACTGCTGATTTCCCAGAAGCGCGGCTTCCAGTGCTGCATCGGAGTCCGCATGTGAGACAGACTGAGCGACGTCGGTAGAGACAGTCTGCAGCGAAGCAAGTGCACTTAGCTTTACCTGGGAGTTCTGCTTGGTGAACTTCGAGCCCGTGACAACCTTCTCGACCAGAGACAGGTTGTTGTCTGATAGCCATTTGTGCAGGCGTATCTTGTCTGGGCCGATTTGTCCTCCCTTGTTCGCGAGCTGCTGAAGGGAGATGCTGTACAGGTCGAACTTTCGCTGCTCCGGGGTTTGCCCGTGCTGGATCGCAGCGTGAAGCATCTGCTCCAGGACAGCGATGTACTTGTCAAGTGCACGCTGCGCTGCGGCTTTGGGCTTGGGGAACGCAAGCGTCAAAGCGTGCAACACAACAGGGTCGGCGGATATCTTGATCATGAGACTGCGACGCGAGCGATTGCGTTCTCCTCCTCAAGGTATTTAGCGTCACAGATGATCAAGTCACGGCAGCGTGAAGACAAGAAAAAGTCACACGCATATAGTAATTTCTGACTTGGCGAAGACCTGAGGCCGCCACCCCACAAGGAAGCCGGCGCAGCCGGTCGATACCACCGATCCACTCCTCTGCTGACGCTTGCGTCTTGCCCTGTTGCAGCGCAGCGTTGCTCGTGGCGTAAGTGCCACGGATATGTAGCGCTGTGGCGCTTTCGCCATGCTGACCGGTTGAGCGTTCAGCTCTTGCGACACGCTTAAACGCCCTACAGCACGCGATCTCGCAGTTGGGCATGCTGCGGGTGCTGCCCTACCTGTTTACGCGTTGTAGGGCGCCTACGTTGCTTGCGGGCGTTGGGCACTCTTTCAGTGCATTCGCTCCAGGAAAATCTAACAAAAGTCGCAATTTCCATTGTTTCGCCGCGGTAGCGTTGAAATCATTGAGGAAATTTACTGGGCAAAAGTTATCCACAGCCTATTCGTCCAGGACCTCGGCTTACCACCCAACACTTTGATTGAGACGGGCATCTGGAAGAGTCCTTTCGCGCTGCCCGCACTTTGGTTGCCCGCATAAATACGAGAAAACAAAATGGCTGGACAACACGCAACGCAAAGGAGATCGCGCAGATGGCACAGGCAAGGACACTGAACGCAGCAGAGCTCGAACGGGTACTAGCGCACATTGCAACCAGCCGACACTCAGTGCGTAACAGAGCGATGCTGCTGCTGACGCATTTAGCGGGCTTGCGTATAGGGGAAGTGGCTGCGCTGCGATGGTGCGACGTGGTAAACCAGGACGGCAGCGTTAAAGACGAAATCCGCTTGCTGGCCACGATGACCAAGGGCGGTCATGCTCGTACAGTGTTTGTGAGCAAACGACTACGCGAAGAACTGCAGCGGTACGCTAGCAGCACCAAATGCGTGGAAAGCGGCTACCCGTTCTTCTACAGTCAGAAGTCGGTGCGGCGCGGATTCACGCCTAACAGCCTATCTCAGACCATGTCGCTTCTGTATGCCCAGGCTGGGCTGGAAGGAGCCACCAGTCACAGCGGACGACGCTCGTTTCTGACCAATCTCGCGAACAAAGGCACCGCCATACACCTGCTTAAGGCGCTAGCCGGGCATCGCAACATATCCACGACTGCTACGTACCTTTACAGCAGCCCTGCCCAGCTCAAAGCTGTTGTGGAGCTGGTTTGACGCCTATGGTGCTGGCGGAAACGGAGTCATACGGGGCCAAACGCGCCGAATTCCAACAAGGTCCAGTAAAAGCTGGCTCAGGATGGACGGTAAATAGGTTGGTAGGATCGCTGCGCGCCGCCAGTAAATCCCTCCGGAAATCGTAGATATCCGGCCACCTAAGCTGGAGCTCATGAGGAGAGCCTGGTCACTCCGAAGAGGTCTACGCAATATTGCTACACGCTAGGCGGTCAACGGGCAGCCTACATGGTGCCACGCCCAAGTGGGGCGTACGGATGTAACGCTGTCATGAGCAACACTCAACACCCCGGGAGGTCTGGTGGCGCCGTTGGTGTGGGTATTGCGATAGTTATGTTGTGCACCGCCCACCAATTCCAAACTACAACTGCCCCGGTGCAAAACCGCATAGATGCTGGGCCTCGTCTGCTGACAGTCAAGAGACCGGCAGAGAAAAACGGGAGCAAAGAGACTCGGACGGCGAAAAAGGCGGCCTTTTGGCGCGGCCGTAGTCTTATGCTGTACCAGCAAGCACACCTGGCGATAAGATGCTGTTCCAACAATGCAAAGCACCCGCAAGGAAGTCGCCAACGCGGCCATCACCGGAAGTACCTGCTGGCGCCGTACCCAGTGGATGTTCGCGTTGGCTCTCCTGAGTGGAGCCGGGCTAACCACCCCATCTTTGGCAGCGGAGTGGGCTTTAGATGACGTGCGCGGCGCACGTTATGGCGGCGTGGAAGGAATCCCCGGAGAGTTTCATCTGGTCCAAGGTAAATGGACTGGTCAACCTCTCGATCCTGGGGCAGCCAGCAAGCCCACCGTGATGCTGCTGGACGACACCCTGGCCACCGGAGAGGCGGCAGGTGGCGCGCACCCCGAAGCGGCGGTTGTGTTGGCGGCCTCCTTTGGTGGCTCTGGCGTGTTTCACTATCTGGCCGTGTTGGAGCGGCGCGACGGCCGTCCGGTCAGTCGCCAGACGTGGGCACTGGGCGACCGGGTGCAGATCAAGCAGGTGCAAATCCATGGTCAGCGTATCCTCGTGGACATGGTTCGAAGCGGCCCCGGCGACCCGGCTTGCTGCCCAACGGAATGGGTGACGCTTGCTTACGCTGTGGGGCAAGACCGGTCGATGGCTGTAGGACAGCCACGCCCTGTTCAACTTGCGGATATCGGCGGCCCGAACTGGGTCCTGCGCACTTGGGGCGATGGTGAACAGGCACAATTGAACTCGTCGATATCCCTGACCTTCAAGGACGCCGCTTTGCGCGGGCATGCTGGGTGTAACTCTTATGTGGCCGGTACACAGGCAGGCGCGACCGGCAGCGCGCTCGCCATGGCGCCTGCAGCAACCACCCGAAAGATGTGCGAGCCCGACGTGATGCGCTCAGAGAGTCGTTTCCTTGAGGCGCTTGCACGCGCCGCCCGGTGGCGATTTGATGGTGGGCGTCTGGCGCTCAGTGCGGATGATGGTTCGCCATTACTGACGTTCAGCCGTGAACCACGATGACTGATCATGCCTGGCTAATGGAGGCGGCTCGTCGGGTACGCCCGGCTGCGGTTCCAACCGAACCGATTGCGCTTGCAGATGATTTGCAGATGGCTTGGTCTCAGGTCGCGAGGGCGAGCGGCCTTACACCGCGCGAGCTGGCGGCAGCCGTTGCGCTGACGAACGGGCTCGATGCTGTAGACCCTAAGCAGATTGATTTTTCTCAAGCCAGCCTCCTGCCCGAAAGGATGTGCCGCCAGCAAGGCCTGGTGCCGGTGTCGCACGACGAAGCTACGCTGGTCATTGCGGTCAGCGATCCGCGGCTGCCGCTCGAGCAGCTACAAGCGTTGCGCTTCTCGGCTCAGCGCTCGATTCGTCTTGCTGTCATGGCACCTGACGACATCGATACCGCGCAGCTGCGCTTGTTCTCTCAGGAACACCGCAGCAAATCCGTCGGCGACTTGCCCGAGGTGGACCTCCTGGCTGACGATGGGGTGAGGAATGTGCCACAAGCCGTCAGCCTAGCCAAGGCCATCTTCCGGGCTGCGCTCGATCTGAATGCGTCTGACGTGCATGCCCATCCCTTTGTGGGTGGTGGGGCGATCCGCCTGCGAGTGGATGGCGTCATGCGGCGCGTGTCGACCATCAATGCCTCTACGCTTGAGGCGCTGGCGCGCTACCTGAAAGCGCAGGCGGGCCTGGACCCCAACCCGCTCAAGCCCCAAGACGGACGACTGCGCCTGAGATACGGACGCCGCATGATTGACGTGCGGCTGTCCATTCTTCCGGCATATGACGGCGACCGCATCGTTTGCAGGCTGCTTGACCAAAGCCGGAATTTCTCTTTGCAGTCGAGCGGTTTTTCTACGGCCGAGCAGCAAACCTTGCAACGCCTGGTGCTGCGTGACGCAGGCATGGTCCTGTTGACTGGCCCGACGGGCTCTGGCAAGACGAGCACCCTGTACGCGCTGCTTTCGGAACTCAACACCGTCGATGTGAACATCATGACGATCGAGGACCCCGTGGAGTACGTGTTGCCAGGTATCTCGCAGATCCAGGCGAACGAAAAGCAGGGGCGTTCATTCGCCGACACCTTGCGGTCCATCTTGAGGCAAGACCCGGACATCGTGCTGGTCGGTGAAATTCGCGATGGTGAAACCGCACGCGTTGCAGCGCAAGCCGCATTGACAGGCCACCTTGTGCTGTCGACCCTGCATACGAACGACGCCATGGGAACGATCCCGCGGCTTCTTAACCTTGATCTTGATCCTGCGATCCTTGCCGACGCCTTGCTTGGCGTTGTGTCCCAGCGCCTGGTGCGCAAACTCTGCGAGGCATGCCGCGTCGCGCCATCCGTTCCCTATCGTCCGGGCGAGGAAGAGTTTCATCGGCTCACGGGCAGCTATCCGCGCTACCGCGCGCAGGGATGCAAGCGTTGCGCCATGACAGGCTTCCGCGGCCGGCTCCCGATCGTTGAGATATTCGAGACAACCCGCGAGCTTCGCCACGCGATCCAGACAGGCGAGCACAGCTTGCGCGCCTTGACTGCCGCAGTGGGCGGCAGACACCACCTCATGTCCAGAAGTGCGGAGGCCCGGATCCGGGCCGGGGAGACCACGCCAGCGGAAGCCCAGCGGGCGATGGGAATGGGGTTCTGGTACGAGCTCGCCGAGTCACACGGCGTCGACACCGGGACGCTGCGTGACGAGTTGGCCGAGGAGGTTCTCGCCGGCCGGCGCTTGAGGGTGCTGGTTGTGTCGACCGACCCCCTGCTTGCAGACGAGGTGCGAAGCGCCGTGCCCTACCAGCTGGATTGCGCTGACAGCGTGGCCGCTGCGTCCGAGGCGCTGGATCAGCAACTTGGCGTGATGGCGGTTGTCATCGACGCGCATTTGATCGAAGCGGCCGGCGGGCATGCCTTGCGGGAGTCATTGGAAACGATGGCAAATGCCAGTCCGTGGGCAGGCTTGCCACTGCTGCTTGTCCGTGCAACGGCTGCGCCGGATGACGAGCAACTCCTGCCGGAACGTATTCGTGTTCTGACAGCGCAGGAGTCAACGGCCGAGCCGATGCGGCAGGCACTTCTTCAATTGATGGGGCATCACGTATGAGTTGCGCCACACGATCAAAGGAAGACCGCATGAAACATCGTACGTACGGCTTCACGCTGATCGAAATTCTGGTGGGTATCGCCATCGTTGCAGTGCTGGCGGCGCTGGCGATTCCGTCGTATCAGTCCTACGTTACGCGAAGCCGCATCGCCGAAGCGCTGACGGCTGCTGATGCCGCGAGAACTACCGTGCAAGAGGCCCTGACCGCGGGGCAGCCTGTGGCAGCCGATTTACTGGCTTCGTCTGGAAAGGCGGCCGACGCCGTTCATTCGGTCCGTTGGCAGACTGCACCCGCAGGCTCGCCCGCTGCAGGAGCGATCGTGGCCAGCATCAACATTCCTGGCCTGGGGAAGCGCGCAGCACTTGCACTGGAGTGGCGCGCGGATGGCGGGTGGCACTGCGTCAGTGCCGAGGGCTATGCTGCAGGTGAAAAGTGGGTCGAGCCAGCCTACTTGCCATCCAGCTGCAAGGATGCAAGCCAGCCGATGCCGCATGTGATGGCGCACAACTCGGCGCCTGACGCTCAGACACCGGGCAGTCGCCCGGCTTGTCAGCCGAATCAGGTCGAATTCGGCGGGCGTTGCAATGACGTTTGCAATCCGGGATGGGTGCGGCGCGGCACACAGTGTGAGCTCGCGCCAACCACCCAGATGGCTCCGCCTCAGCCGTCGGCCCCCGCGCTCCCGCAGTGCAAGCCGCATCAGGTTCTGGTCGCGGCAAACCAGACTTGCGTGAATGTCTGCTCGGAAGGATGGCGCATCAACGGCAACCGATGCGCGCAGCTATGACTTCAGACCAAGGACCACAAAGGAACAGCGCGCCGGATGCGAGCGACAGCATCGCGAGGATTCGCAGTCTCGCCCACGAGCACCCGCGAGAGCCCACTCAGCCGGCTACGAACCGCGCGGCCCATGGTTCGACGCACCCGCAAGCGGCGCGGCGCGGTCGCCTGCTCCCCAAGGCGTCGATCGTCGTCTTGTGTGGATGTGCGCTGGCGGCTCTGGGGGCGTATCACTTTTGGGGACAGCGGGCGCCACCACCGCTTTCGGAAAGTGTGCGCTCCGTCGGCACAGCAATCGCCGAACATGTGCGCGCGCATGGAAGCTTGCCCGCTTCGCTCACCGAGTTGAATGCTTTCCCCAAGTCCGCGCAAGAACGCGATGCAGATGCACTCAAGCAACCGCCTGGCGCCAGTCTTGAGTTCTTCTATTTCAAGATGCCGCCTAGCGACTTCACCCTCATTGGAAGGAATTCCGGTGAAACGTGGATCTATCAGCCCGGGCAGGCGGACCCTGTGCGCCGTCTACCTTGAGCTTCGCAACTCGATTTGCGAAGCTGGCACCCTGGCTTGAAGGTCTGTCATCAGATGACCGGACTTCGTTGCAGCGCGAGCAGCTGTCGCCTGCAAGTTCCTCGCGGCAGGGCGCTGGAAGACACACCGCCTGATGCTGATACCAGGCGGCAACAGGCGCCATCTCTGCTGATGTGGGTGAGGTTGGCTTCTGCCCACCAATTCCGGTTTCGAACTACCCCCGAGAAGTTGGTGGCCCAAAAGGGCTCGTTCAACTAACTCGCTTAGTTTTCAGGCCCCCTGTTTTTGGTGGGGTCGGGGATTCGAAGTCGGAGCTTGCCGGTTGGACGTTCAAAAATTCAGAGTTCGTGCTACCATTCGTCGATGCGATTCAACTTATCAACGAAAAAGAAATGACGACCTCAAAGGCGTGGACCCTCGATGACGTGGCCAAGACTTTTCGCGCGTGCGAGAGCCTGTTCCACGCAATGGGTGATCCTGCTCGGCAACAGATCGTCTTGCTGCTGGCCGAGCATGAGCGCTTGAATGTGAATCAAATCACCGACCTGATGCATCTCTCACGCCCCTCCATCTCTCATCATCTGAAAGTGCTCAAAGATGCTGGCATGGTCAGTATTGCGCGCGAGTCGCGAGAAAACTTTTACAGCCTGTTGTGGGATGAGCCGATTGGTCGCCTGAAGTTGCTGATTGAGCAGAGCGAGATCGCCTGTAGGTAAATCCTTTTTTTCACCAATCCGTCGATATGTTTCGACCATTCACCCAAAGGAAAACCAACCCATGAAATCGAACCCAGTCGTTTTGATCACCGGCGCTTCTGGCGGCATTGGCAAGGCTCTGTGCGAAGAGTTTGCCAAGAACGGCTATGACCTGATCTTGGCCGCTCGTAGCGTCGACAAGATGCAAGCACATGCCGCAGACCTGCAACACCGCTTCAAGATTCAAGTCACCTCCATCGGTGCAGACCTCGAAAGCCCAAAGGGCGCTGAGCAGCTGCATGCCGAAATCAAGAAGTCCGGCAAAGTGCTGACCGCCTTGGTCAACAACGCTGGCTACGGCGTATTTGGTGAGTTCAAAGACTCTTCGCTGGCTTCTGAACTGGCCATGATGCAGCTCAACATGAACACGGTCGTTGCGCTGACAAAGTTGTTCCTGCCAGATCTGTTGGCGACGCGCGGGAAGATTCTGAACACCGCCTCAACAGCAGCCTTTCAGCCAGGACCCTACATGGCGGTTTACTGCGCCACCAAGTCTTTCGTATTGAGCTTTTCTGAGGCGATTGCCTCTGAGTTGGAAGGCACGGGCGTCACCGTCACAGCCTTTTGTCCTGGTCCGACTGCCTCGGGCTTTCAAGAAAAGGCAGACCTTGGTAACTCGGCTCTGATCAAGGGAAAAAAACTGCCCACATCGGAAGAAGTTGCAGCACTGGGATACCGCGCCATGCAACGCGGACAGCGCGTCTATATCCCTGGCGTCGTCAATTGGGTCATGGCCCAAAGCATGCGTTTTACGCCGCGCGATCTGGCCACCAAAGTGGTCAAGATGTTGATCAAGCCTGTCGCATAAGGTCTCACCATGATGAACAACATGAGCGACTACTTCGTCGCCGAGAAGCAGGAGAGTGTCATTTTTGTTGTCGTCGGGCTGCTAGCGATTGGTTTCAGCCTGTGGCTATGGATGAATGGGCACCGTCTAAAGTCCATGGCCTATCCGCTGGTGGTGATTGCATTGATGCAGATTGTGGTGGGTGGCACCGTCTATCTCCGAACCGACTCGCAAGTGTCCACCTTGAGCGCACAGTTACAGGTGAACCCTGTAGCCCTTAAAGCCGAGGAGACTGCACGCATGGAGACCGTCATGAAAAACTTTTCGATCTACAAATCGATCGAAATGCTGCTGTTGATTATGGGGGTCGGAATGATTGCCTTCTTCCAGCGTCACGACGTGGCTGCGGGTATTGGCGTGGGACTGGTATTGCAGGCGGCGTTCACACTGACGCTGGATATTTTTGCTGAGACCAGAGGCGCTGACTACTTGTCAGTGGTGCAGAGCATTACAACCTGAGGACCAGTCAACCCCTTGGAATTTGGGCCAGTCGCGAATTTGAGCGAGTTCAATAGGTACGGATCGAAAGTCGGCTTTCGAACTCGCTCAGTCAAGTGGTTCTGAGCAGAACACCGTCTCAGTCTGGGGGAAGGCCCTCTGACGGGGTACTTTCTTCAAAACCACACAGCGATCGGATTGAAAAAAATCAATCAGATCAATGAGTTACAAGAAGGGAATTGAAGAATTGAAGATTTGAAAGAATCTTCTGGCGGAGAGGGTGGGATTCGAACCCACGGTACCTTGCGGTACGCCTGATTTCGAGTCAGGTACATTCGACCACTCTGCCACCTCTCCAGGTCGAAAACGGTGTGGTCGTTTCCGGAAGCGCCGGATTGTAGCAGATTCTCTATGGC
>JBDLQY010000048.1:0-9293 GCA_039800325.1 Pseudomonadota bacterium
ATCACACGAGCGATGGCGCGCGGGTATGAGCAACCCAGGGTTCGCGCCGCATCTATCAGGCTGAAGTCAAATAGCGACAGGGCTGCCAGCACGTTGCGCACCACGTAGGGCATGGTGATGACCACGTGACCAATCAGCAGGCTGATGTACGCGTCGCGCAGGCCGAACTCGCGCATCATCTGCACCATGGCCACGCCCACCACGAGACCTGGCATCATCAGGGGCGATACCATAAAGGTGGTCAGCGCTTCTTTGCCGGGAAAACTGCCGCGCTCGATGGCGATGGCGGCCAGCGTTCCCAAAACCAGCGAGATCGCCGTTGAGATGGCAGCGACCTGCAGCGACAGGCTTAACGCAGACCAGAAGCTGTCCAGGCGCGGAATACGCTGATACCAGCGCAGCGACCACTCGGGGGCCGGCAGGGTAAACACCGGCGATGACGAAAACGACACCATCAGGGTGACCACCAAGGGCGCCAGCAGAAATAGAACGGCAAAACCCGCCATGGTCCATACGGCTACACGGGCGGTTCGCTCAATGGGCGTCACGCGTTTCTCCGATAGCGTCGCGCCAGCCAAGCGCTTAGAAACACGACCGCTAATGCAATCAGTAGCAGCACTACGGCTACGGTCGCACCGCGCGGGCGATCACGCATAAAGAGGAACGAGCGCGCGATGATGGTGGACAGCGTCTGATAGCGGTCGCCGATGAGAAGGGTTGGTATGACGTACATGGAAACCGCCATCGAAAATACGAAGGACACGCCGGCGATCACGCCTGGCATGGTCAGCGGTACCGTGACCTTTCTAAAGCTGTGCCAGGGGCTCGCACCCAGGGTAGAGGCGGCCTCGACATAGCGTCGGTCGATCATTTTTACGACTGAGTAGATCGGAAGAACCATGAATGGCAAAAACACATTGACCGCGCCGATCAGCAGGCCCACTTCAGTGAAGATCAGTCGTATCGGTTGCTCGACAATGCCCAGATTGACCAGCGCAGTATTTAGGATGCCGTTGGAGCGCAGCAGAATCGACCACGAAAAGGCCTTGACGACCACGCCAACCGACAGCGGAAGGATCAGGGCAATCAGCAAAATCACCTGCGTGATGCCGCTCGAGCGCGCCAGTGCGAAGGCCATCGGGTAGCCGATGATCAGAGACACCAGGGTAACCTTCAGGGCCGTTTCCAGCGTGTTGCCGAGCACTTTCCAACTGTATGCGTCGGAAAAAAACTCACGATAGGTGGCCAGCGAAAGCCCCTGAGGCGTGGTGACGCTGGTGATCAGCAGCAAAAACAGCGGGATGGCAAATGCCGCCGCCATGTAGAGTGTGGCTGGAAGGGCCAGCAGGCTGATGCGGTCGCGAGAGGCGCCCAGGGCAGCACTCATGGGATGTCAGGCCGGAAAGACGAGCGTATCGCGAACAGCCCATCGCAGATTAACGGTGCTGCCCGGCGACGGGATGGAGCTTGCCCCGGTGAGCTCGACTGTGATGCGCGCGTCTTCTGAACTGCCCTTGAGGTAAAGCTGGGTTTTTGAACCCAGGTAGACGACATCTTCCAGGGTGAGAGCGACGCCATTATCACCGTCGCCCGCGGTCCCCAGGCTTACATGTTCAGGGCGCACGGCAAGCATGACGCGTGAGCCTCGGGTGAACACTGCGGACGCCTTTAGGGCGCCGACCGCCGTATCGGCCGTGATGCCGGCTGCGTCGCTGGAAGTGACGGTTCCGGACAGCCGCGACGATAAACCCACGAACTCCAGCACGAAGGCGCTGGCCGGGTGCTCATAAATCTGGGCAGGTGTTCCGATCTGTTCGATGCGGCCTGCATTCATGACCGCAATTCGGTCGGACATGACCAGCGCTTCATCCTGGTCATGAGTGACGAAGATGGCCGTGATGCCCTGCGCGCGCAGAATGCGCCGCAGCTCGATCTGCATGGTTTCGCGAAGCTTGCGATCCAGCGCCGACAGGGGCTCATCGAGCAGCAGCAGCTTGGGCTTGACCGCCAACGCGCGGGCGACTGCTACGCGCTGCTGCTGGCCACCCGACAGCGCGGTCACCGGGCGCTGGGCGAATTCGGTCATGCGGACCAATTCAAGCGACGCGGGTACCTGACGGCGAATTTCATCGCGCGATACGCCGCGCGCCTCGAGGCCGAAGGCGACGTTTTCGGCAACGCTTAGATGCGGAAAGAGCGCGTAGTTTTGAAAAACCACGCCCACGTCCCGCCGATGGGGCGGAATGCGGGTGATGTCAGCACCGTCCAGCAAAATGGCACCACGGTCAGCCGGCAGCAGCCCTGCGATCATTCGCAGCATGGTGGTCTTGCCACAGCCCGAAGGGCCCAGCAGAGACACGAACTCGTTGCGGTCTATAGCGAAATCGAGACCATCGATGACCGAGGTGCTGCGAAATGACTTCGATACGCCGCGCATCTGCAGATACGCGTGGGCGGGGTTGCCCCCGCCTGAAGGAACATGAGACGGCATCAGACAGCCATTTCCTTGTCCCAGCGCTCAACCCATTCTTTGCGCTTGGCCGAAACATTGGCCCAGTCGGGGACAAAGATCTCCACCTTGGGAAAGCCCGCGGGCGGCGATACCGTCTTGTTGGTGGGCAGCGCGTAGGCCAGGGTGGCCAGCTCGCTCTGGAACGCACCCAACATATCGTTGATAAACGCGTGGGCGAGATCGGCATGCGGGCCGTTGGTAACCTTGGCAATACCCGAGGGCATGCCCATGGAGCCTTCCTTGAGCGTGACCATATCGACCGGTGCACCGTCTTTTTTGCGCATGAGCGCATACGAGCTGAGCGCGCCGCCAATCATGAAGGCTTCACCCTGTTCCAGCAGATTAAAGGCCTGCGTCATCTGGGAATAAATCGTGAGCAGATTGGGCTTGAGTTCGCGCAGTTTGCGGAAGGCCGCATCGTTTTCGTACTGCGCATCTTTGGGCGGCTTGCCCGTGGCGACCGCACCAGCCATGAAGAAGGTTGAGAGCCCTTCGGTGTTTTGCAGGCCCGGAATAATCACTCGGCCTTTGAGCGCTGGATTCCACAAATCATTCCAGGAGGTGGGAGGCGTTTTCACCTTCTGCGTGTTGTAAGCAATGCCGGTATAGGGCTGCTGATAGTTGGCCCACATGCCGTCCTGGTGAATGGCTTCAGGCTTCAGTTGAGCAAGATTGGCTACCTTGGCGGGCGTCATTTTTTCGATGACCCCTTCCTTGACGGCCAGCAGCATGACTGGGTCATCCATCATCACTACAGACAGATAAGGCTTGGCCTTGTTGTTCACCATTTTTTCGAGATTGGTGAGCGATCGAGTGCCTTCCAGAATGATCTTGACGTTGTGCTTTTTCTCAAAGCTGGGCACCACATTGGGGCGCAGGAAGGTGAGGTGGCTTGACGCGCAGCCAATCACCATTTCGCGGGTTTGCGCGCGGATGATGGCTGGGAAGCCCAGCGAGGCGGCGCCCGCAGAGGCGGCGGTAAGCACACGGCGGCGTGAGGCGGAGCTGACTGTCATGGATTTCTCCTGGTTCGAATTCAGGTCGGTAACCCGGTGGATTCCGGGCGTCTCTGAGGGCCGCGTTAATCAGCAATCCACGTGCCACCCGATGCGGCCTGGCTGGGCCGAGCGGCCGCCTTCCGTGCATGCATTGTGCACGCCGTTGGTGCGACACGCTTTAGCCTGGTGCGCGCCCAGAGGGTTATTGGGATGGCGTTCAGTTAGGCTGTGCTACCAGGGCGCGCTGGGCCGCGTACCTTACCGCGGCCGGGATGGGCGCAATCACTGGTACCGGTAGCCGCGGGCCCAAGGCGCGAGCCACCTGGGCCAGAGGGCCACCGCCGATGACCAGAGCGCTGGCGCCGCGTTTGTCGATGGCACGCAGGCAGGCGGCGTACATGGCGTCTTCGAGCGCTTGGGCATTAGCCATGAGCGAGGCGGGATCGCCGGGCGTCAGCTCGACGCCCGCAAAACAGTCCGCATGGCCATAACCCCATGCGGTCGCAACAATAGAGTCGGCAAGCTTTGGTGTGGTCGTCACGACCGCGAAGTGACCACCGGGGGCGATCGAAGCAGCGGCCAGCGCCATGGAGGCCTCGGCCAGCCCCGTCACCGGGACCTTGAGTCTTGAGCGAAGCTGCATCAGTCCGGGATCGCCGAAGGCGCCAATGATCAGGCCGGCGAGGTTGGAGGTGTCAAGCTCGCCCAGGCTATCCATCAGCGCCTGCGCGGCCTCAGACAATGCCTGCTCATGCGTAATCAGGCTTACGCCACGATCAACGGTGCGCGTGACAATCTCAAACTGGGTGTTCGCATTCAGGTTGGACAGGGCGTCACGGGCGATGTCGCCCATGACCTCAGTGACCCGGATATCGGTGTTCGGGTTGACCAGCAGCAGTGTGCGCTGCTTCAAGCGAATTCCTGAAACAGACTGCCCCATCCCTTGACCCGTGCGGTATCCACACCGGTTACACGCAAGGCTTTCCAGAGAGCCGTGGCGACGGTGTCGTACACAGGAATACCGAGTTCAGACTCGAGCGCTGGAACCAGTTGCGCTCCGCGTAGGTTGGTGCAAAAAAACGTAATGCACTGCGGGCTGGCCTGCGCCACTTCGCGACTCATGCGCGAGAGGCTTTCTTCGCTGACATTACAAAATTCGAAATTGACCTGAATACCCAGGTGGCGTTCCGCGACGCAGTCGAAGCCCTCGCGCCGGTAATTGTCAACGATGCGGGTCTGCACTTCGTTCAGGTAGGGCGTAACCAGACCAAAGCGACGACGTCCGCCCAACTCCATGATCTCGTTAAACCCCAGAACTGCGGTGCAGGCGGGTACGCCAGTCTCTTCGGTGATGCGTTCGCAGAGTTTCCGGTCGGTCTCGAAGCCCAGCCAACCGGACGAAGTGCCATTCCAGGTAATGACATCGACGCGCGCATCGGCCAGCAGCCGGGCCGCCTGCAGAATGGGCTCGAGCTCAAACTGACCGCGTGAACCAGAACCCAGCGAAATTTCAGTCACGCGGAATCGGCCGAAATGCGCTGACACATCCGGCAGGTTCGCAAGCATCGCGTAAGTCAGAGGCTCGAGCGAGGTGTTGGATGAGGGCGTAAGCATGCCCAGGCGGATTCGCTTCATGTCAGACCGGGTGTGAATCTTGAAGCCCACGATGATGCGGCACAATAGAAACATTGCGCAAATTGTCTGACCCCTTTGACTATCCCAAGCGCTGGCTGCCCCTCCCATGAACACGCTGCACCGTGACCTTGCCGGCTACCGGCACCAGTACCCCAATATTCACTGGCCTGGCGGTGCGGGGCTGGCGGTTTCTTTCGTCTTGAATGTGGAAGAGGGCGCCGAGCTATCGCTGTCCAGCGGCGACGAGCGCAACGAATCGCGGCATGAGGTCAACCAGGCCGTCGAGGGAGCCCCCGACCTGTGCCTGCAGAGTCACTTCGACTATGGTGCTCGAGTTGGCTACGGACGCATTACAGAATTGTTTCAGCAGGCGAGGTTGCCTCTCACGCTTAACGCCTGCGCCCGCGCGCTCGAGGCAACCCCCTGGATTGCGCAGGATGCCGCGGCGCGTGGCTACGAGATGTGTTGCCACGGCTGGCGCTGGGAGTCGCATGCCGGTATGCAGGAAGCGCATGAGAGAGCCCTCATCGCGCGAGCAGTCCAGACGATTCAACGTCTCTACGGGCGCGCACCGGTTGGCTGGCATACCAAGAGTTCGCCCTCTGTAAATACGCGTCGCCTGCTGGTTGAGCACGGCGGTTTTCTGTACGACAGCGATGCCTATGACGATGATGTGCCGTATTACCGCGAGGTTGCAGGGCGCCCGCACCTGGTGATGCCGTACGCATTCGACACCAACGACATGAAATTTTTTGATCCGTTTGTTTTTGCGCGTGGCAGTGATTTCGCCGATTACGTGATCGATGCGTTCGAGTGGTTGCTGCGCGAATCGCAGCATTCGCCGCGCATGATGTCGGTAGGTCTGCACACCCGCATCATCGGTCGTCCTGGCCGAATGGCCGGGCTGGCCCGAGTCATCGATCATGTAAGCCGGCGCGCAGGGGTTTGGGTCGCCACGCGTGAGTCCATCGCTCGACACTGGTTGGCGCACTGCCCGCCAACGGCCATCCAGGCCCGCTGACTGTTTATCGAATCAACCAACCGGGAGGTTTTTACGTGAGTGCTCCATTCGATATGGTGATCCGAAATGCCGACGTGGCCACAGTGGCCGATCGTTACCAGGCCGATATCGGCATTCGTCATGGCCAGATTGTGGCGATTGGGCACGATCTGGATCGCGGCACGCGCGAGTTCGATGCTGGCGGCCGTCTGGTGACACCGGGTGGTATCGATGGGCACTGCCACCTGGACCAGCCCATGTCTGATGGTTCAAAACTGGCCGATGACTTTATTTCCGGCACCCGCTCGGCCGCCTGCGGCGGTACCACCACGGTGATTCCGTTTGCCTGTCAGTTTAAGGGGCAGTCGCTTAGGGCCGCCGTTGAAGACTATCACCAGCGTGCTGACGGCAAGGCTGCGATCGACTATGCCTTCCATCTCATCGTCAGCGACCCATCGCCCGAGGTCTTGCGCAAAGAACTTCCCGCGCTAGTCGCCGAGGGCTATACCTCGTTCAAGGTCTACATGACCTACGACGACATGAAGCTCAATGACCGGCAGATCATTGAGCTGCTGGCTCTGGCGCGCCGTGAGGGCGCGATGACCATGATTCACGCTGAGAACGCGGACTGTATCGGCTGGCTTACAGAGCAGCTGCTGGAGGCTGGCCTGACAGCGCCGCGCTACCATGCGCATTCCCGGCCCATGCTGGTCGAGCGCGAGGCCACCCATCGGGCAATTGCGCTGGCCGAGCTCATCGACGTCCCTATTCTGATCGTGCACGTGTCCGGTCGCGAGGCGGTTGAGCAGATTCGGGCGGCGCAGGGGCTAGGCCTGAAAATTTATGGGGAAACCTGCCCGCACTATCTCCTGTTAACGGCCGATAACCTCGACCTCGACGGCTTTGAAGGCGCCAAGTGCATTTGCAGTCCGCCGCCGCGAGATAAGGCCAATCAGGATGTCATCTGGCGTGGCCTTGAAAACGGCACTTTTCACGTTTTGTCGTCCGATCATGCGCCTTTCGCTTACGCGGGTCCGCACGGCAAACAGGCCCATGGCACGGATGCGCCGTTTTCCAAGGTTCCCAATGGCATACCGGGGCTTGAGACGCGCATGCCGCTACTGATGTCTTACGGCGTCATGAGCGGGCGCATCGATGTGCACAGCTTTGTTGCGCTCACTGCGACCAATGCGGCGAGGCTGTACGGTCTTTATCCGCGTAAGGGAACAATTGCGGTGGGTTCCGATGCCGATCTGGTGGTCTGGGATACCGGTATCGAGCGCCCCATTCGCAATGCCCAGTTACACCACAATGTCGACTACACGCCCTATGAGGGCATGTCCGTCAAGGCCTGGCCTGCCGCCACGCTATCGCGGGGCGAGTGGGTCTGGCAGGACGGGCAGTATCTGGGCGCTCCGGGGCGCGGGCAGTTTCTGCGCTGTGATCGGCCCAGTCCCGCGGCGGTGCGTGGTCGTGGGCATCGTTCCCCCCTCTGTAAGCCCTGATGGGAGCGGCATGATGGCTTTGCATCTTTGGCAGCTGGGCGCGCGCGATATTGCCGCGCGAGTCCGCTCGGGCGAGCTCAGTGCGCGAGCGGTCGCCGAAAGCTCGCTCGCTCGCGTTGCGCAGGTAAACCCTGCACTCAATGCCCTGATTGGTGTTGATGCCGAATGGACGCTGGCCCAGGCCGACAGCGTCGACCAGCGCTTGAAAGCAGGACAAGACCTGCCGCTGGCGGGTGTGCCGGTCACGGTCAAAGACAATCTCTGGGTTCAGGGTCGCCGCATTACACAGGGCTCCAAACTGTTTGCTGACTTCATCGCCCCGGAAGATGCCTGGGTGGTGTCGCGGCTGCGGGCGCTGGGGGCGGTGATGGTAGGCATCACCAATTGTTCCGAGTTCGCCTGCAAAGGACTCACCAATAACCTGCTGCATGGCATTACGCGTTCTCCCTGGGATCCGCGTCGCACTCCAGGTGGCTCGTCGGGTGGCGCAGTCGCAGCGCTTGCGGCGGGTATTGGCGCCTTGGCCCTGGGCACCGATGCGGGTGGCTCAACCCGACGTCCAGCCGCACACTGTGGCCTGGTGGGTATGAAGCCTACGTTTGGCGTGGTGCCCTACGGTCCTGGCTTCGAAGAACCCAACTTCGGCCTCTCGGTCATCGGGCAACTGGGGCGTGATGTGACCGACACCGCGCTGATGTTCGACAGCCTGCGCGGCTGGGAGCATGTCGACTGGGGCTCACAGCCAGGACATGCTCAACGTGCCACTGATGCGATTCAGCGGCCGCCTGATCGTGGCCTGCGTATTGCCTTCAGCATGGACCTGGGTTGCGGCTTCCCGATTGATAAGCCGGTGCGTGACGTGATTGCGCAGGCCATTGAGCGCTTGGCAGCCGACGGTTATCAGATCGACGAAGCCGCTCCCCAATGGCCGGGCTCGGCGCGCGAATATCCGCTGCTCAAGCTTCAGCATGCGGGTCTGTCAGCCCTTTACGGGCAGGCCCTTGCCGCTGATCCCTCGCGCATTGATCCTGATCTGGCTGCACAGATTCGCCTGGGCAACACCTACACCAGTCAGGACATTGCCGAGCTGCTACTGCTGCGCGAGCGAATTTACGCCGCCTATGCCCGCTTCTTTCAGCGCTACGACCTGCTATTGTGTCCCACGACACCAGTGGTGTCCTGGCCCGTCGAACAGCTTGGGCCACCCGAGATTGGCGGCGAGGCTGTGGGCGCGCGCGGTCATGCTGCTTTCACGCCCCTGTTTAACTACTGTCAGGCGCCCGCCTGTTCAGTGCCGGTGGGTCTGGCCCAACCGCCTGACAGTGGAGCCTCAGCATTGCCGACTGGCCCCTCGGCGCGTTTGCCAGTGGGCCTGCAGATTGTCGGGCGGCGTCACGATGATGCGCTGGTGTTTCAGATGGCGGCACAGTTTGAACGCCTGTTGGGGTCCAGTGCGCATCCCCCGGGCTGGCAGTAAGCCTGGAACTTAGCCCGGCTGGCTACTGGGTTAATCGGGGAACCACTCGCTCCCGCAGCAGATTTCAGTTATGTTCCCGCGACTTGATTCTTACCCTAGGAGACCTTCCATGTCCGAACTCAAAAAAGCTCCCCAGCGTCGTCGGTTCCTGAAGACCGCGGCCACC
>JBDLQY010000049.1:0-23575 GCA_039800325.1 Pseudomonadota bacterium
AAACCGGGGGAATCAGGTTGGGCATGTCAGGGCCAGTAAGCGCCATCTCATAGAAGTGGGTATTGCGGGTGGCTGCCACACAGGCTCGGTGGGCCGGACCACAGGCATGAAACTGCACGTCGATACCCAGCGCCTCAGCCAGATGCGCACATTTCATGGCGCCCGTGATGCCCAAATCATATTCGGGATCGATATGGAACATATCGCAGGCGCCGGCGACCGCGTAGGCGGCCTTCATTTCAGGGCCTCGCACATGTTCGGTGATCATGAGCGGTGTCTTGATTTTCTCGCGCAGAATTTTTGAACCGGTCAACGATCGGGCTGAGTCGCGGTAGGGATCTTCGTACCAGAAGGCGCCGATTTCGTCGCAGACATGGCCCAGGCGCAGCGCATCCAGATGGGTACGTAATTCGCAGCCTGGGTCGTACATGACTTCCATGCGGTCGCCGACTGCCAGGCGAACCGCGCGCAGCGTGGCTGCTTCTCGGCGCACGTCGCCGTCATGCCAGCCGTGAATCTTGAAACCATGAAAGCCGCGCTCAACGCATGACAGGGCATATTCACCGAAGGCCTGCGGCGAATCCAGTCCTCCCTTGGTGTCCTGACCGTGATGGGTGCTGGCATAGGTGGGCAGGCGATCTTTATAGGCACCAAGCATGGTGGCCACTGACATCTGGTACTTGTGGCCGACCAGATCCCACAGCGCAATGTCCAGCGGACCGTGTCCCATGCCGTCATAGGCACGCAACTCACGCTTGAAGTCGTCATAGATGAGTTCACGTTGCTCGGGATCACGCCCCAGCAGGTGAGGAGCCAGCATCAAGGTCTGACCGAGCGCGCCATGCGTTCCCACCCAGTGCGTGACATAACCCCCGGTCAAACCGTCATCGGTACGAACCCGGACCGCATAGCGCATGACCCGAAGCGAAGCACCTTTTTCATATTGCAGGTTGCTCACGCCCATGGCGGCATGCCCACCCAGACCAAGATCTTTGACGTCAAAGTGAAAAGGGATGACTGATACTTCGGTAATTCGCGACATGATGAATTTCTCCGATTTGAGGTTTCAGCTTCGATAGCCCGCGGCCTTTGGCAGCCAGGTTGAAAGCTCTGGCCAGAAGGCGATGATTAAGTGTGCCAGCAGCAGCGCTGCGAACATGGGCAAGAGTGGCCGGTTGGTGCGTCGTGCATCGATGCCAGCAATTTTGCAGGCGATCAACACGAGGACTGCAACTGGTGGTGATAACGATCCCAGCAGTACCCCCACAGTGATAACGATTGCCAAATGGGTGGGGTCAATCTGGTAAGCGTTTGCGATGGGCAGCAGCACCGGCACCAGCATGATCATGGCCGGGATGGGTTCAATGAAAATACCCACCACAAACAGCAGCACGAGCAGCACCATCATGAAACCGGCTGGGCTGCTGACCCAGGACTGCATGAAGGCGGCAGCCTGGGCTGGCACGCCCTCGCGGGTGAGTATCCAGCTGAACAGTGCCGCCCCTCCCAGGATGATCAGAATGCTGGAGGACACCACCGCCGAGGACAGGGTTTGCCGCAGCAGGGTTCTCCAGTCGAGTTCTTGCGTGATGAATCCGTAGGCAATGCCGTAAGCCAAGGCAATAACGCCGGCCTCAGTGGCGGTGAAAATACCGCTCAGGATGCCGGCGATGATGATGATCGGCATGACCAGTGCTGGCAGTGCCCGAAGCAGTGCGCGACCGATTTCTGCGATTGAGGCCCGGTGTCGTGATCGTGCGCCCATGCGTGAGGCCATCAGCCAGGTCATGGCCATCAGTGTGCCGGTGATCAGCAGCCCTGGCAGCACGCCCGCCAGAAACAAGGCGCCGACCGATTGGCCTGTCATTGAGCTGTAGATCACCATCAAGATGCTGGGTGGAATGATGGGGCCGAGAATGGCTGCGCTAGCCACGACGGTGGCAGACCAGGCCTCGTCATAGCCTTCTCGTTTCATTGAGGGTAGCAGCATTCCGCCTACGGCTGCCGCGGCAGCAGCCGCCGACCCAGAGATACTTGAGAAAACCAGACTGGTGAAAATGACCACTTGCCCGAGGCCGCCGCGCAGGTGGCCCACCAGGGCGCGGGCCAGGTCAACGATTCGGGCGGTGATGCCGCCCTCGTTCATGACGGCACCTGCATAAATGAACAGTGGGATCGCCAGCAGCGGGAAGCTGTCGAGCGAACCGTACACTTTTTGTGCAAGAACGATTAGGGGTACCTGTCCATTCAGCAGCAAAGCGATCACGCCTGCCAGGCCCAGTGCAAATGCAATGGGTACGCCCAACAGCAACAGAATCAGCAGGCTAATCGTGAGCGACAGCAGCATTTGCGTTGTGGTCAGACTTGGGGGATGCGGGCTTGGCCATACGGCCAACCAGCGCCAGCACGCTCAGCACAGCCCCCAGCGGAATGCTTGCGTAGAACCACGAGCGCGGCAGGCCCAGGGACGGCGAGAGTGAAATACCGCCCCGCTGCATGAAAGCCAACCCACTCCAGGTGAGCGCCAGCAAAAAAGCGATGGATAACGCGTCGACCAGCAGTAGACGTGCGCCGTCGAGTGAGCTTGGCAGCCTGATGATGTCAACGACAATTTCGTCGCGCCACCAGAGGGCTGCGGGCATGCCCAGTAAAACCGACCAGACGAAGAGCAGCAGCACCAGCTCTTCTGTCCAGAATAAAGATAGCCCCAGGGCATAACGGTTGATGACCTGCACCAGAATGAGCAGGCAAAAAGCCATGAAGGCGAGTCCGCAGGCTAGGCGGACTCCCCTCATGAGCGCATCGAGCGCTCGCAGCACGCTACTTACGCTGCCTTGATGGCGGCGACCACGTCAGTGGCCTTGGCCGCCGTGGCGAACTCGTTATGCAAAGGCGTGAGCTTGTCCGCGAAAGCCTGCAGATTCACGTCGTTGATCTCAAGCTTGCTTTCTTTGCGGAAACGATCCATCCAGGAGGCCTCACGCTCGAAGTGCTCTTTGCGTTGCGTGGCGGCCGCTTCACGTGCGGCGCGATCGATCGCGGCTTTCTGCTCAGCGGGCAAACCCTCGTAGAGTCTGTTGTTGATGACAAAGCTTCCGTCCAGCAGGATATGCCGGGTGCGTGAGAGATATCGGGTGACCTCATGAATCTTGAACGTGAATCCGACCTCGGGGCTGCCTTCCATGGCGTCGACCACACCGGTTTGCAGCGCCGAATACATTTCTGGGGCTGGAATGGGCGTTGGCTGCGCACCGAGCGCCTGAAAGGTTTTTACAAACAGCGGCGCTTCAGGCAGACGGATCTTCACGCGGGCAAAGTCCTCGGGCATGCGGATAGGCTTGGTGCGCAGATAGGTGTCGCGGTAGCCAGCGGTCATCCAGTTAACGATGCGCAGACCTGCCGCTTGGCGCAGCTGATCGGCAAGCCCCGCTCCGATCGGGCCATCGACGACTTTTTCCCAGTGACCGAAATCGCGATACAGATACGGCAGGGCGATGACGCCGAAACGTGAAAGGTAGTTGGCATACAGCCCTGACTCTCCGTAGCCCATCTCAAGCGTTCCGAGCGAAACGGATTCAATGATCTCGCGCTGACCGCCCGCCTGTGCGGCTGGCAGCACTCGGACTTCGATAGCGCCGTTGGTGTACTGCTTGAGCAATCGCGCGAAATTCTCTGCCGCCTTGTGCTGTTCGGACTGCAGACTGACATGGTGGGCAACGCGGATGATGCGCGGGCTCTGAGCCCTTACAACCCAGGGTGCGCCCGCGAGCGAGGCACCCGCCAGGGTGGCTCCCAAAAGCTGACGGCGTTGCGGTGAAACTGAGGCAAAGTCGGACATGGTCTCCTCCGTGTAGGGCGATTGTGTGATCGGGCGCTCTTAGCTGCCGCGCCATCGTGTCGGCATCGGCAGTGCGTCAGCGAAATTTGTACGCCGTTTCTGCGCTTGCGACAATGTTGTTCCAGGTAGAACAATACAGTTGCTCAATATGGGACATTTTTGCTATGAGTTCACTTGAAAAGGGTCTCCAGGCGCTAGCTTTACTGTCGGCAGATCGGCCACGTCTGAAAGTCACCGAAGTTGCGCAGGCACTTGACCTACCCAAGAGTTCGACGTCGAGGCTGCTGGCTACGTTGGCCCGTCACGGCCTCCTCGAGCGCGGCGCGCGCCATGCCGGCTTTGAGGCCGGATTTGAGCTTCAGCGCCTGGGGCGTTTGTTTCGCAGCGATGATCTTGCCTTGGATGCAGCCGAGGATCGCCTGCGCGGGCTGGTCAGCCGGCATCCTGCAACCGGCTATCTGGCCTGCCTGCAGGGGCTGGACACCCTGATACTGCGAGTGCGGGAGAGTCCGACGCCCGTGCGCTATGTCGTGTCAGAAGGTACCCGTCTGCCCGCGTATGTGACGGCGATCGGCAAGGCCTTGCTGATGCGTCTGAATTCGCAGGAGCTCCTTGATCGTCTGCCCGACCGGCTTCACCATGCGCCGCTGGGGTTTTCGATGAGCCGCGCCCAGTTGCTACGGGAATTGCAGCAATCGCGCGAACGGCGCTGGGCCGAGTTGGTCGACACCGCGCGTCGGGGTATTGGCGCGGCGGCGGTGGCCGTTGGCGCTCCGCACGGGCGCATGTTGGGCATCGCACTGTGTTGGATGGAGCGGGACATGAGCGCCGCTCAGCGCCGCCAGGCGCGGGCTGATCTGGTCGAGGCGGCGCGCGCCATCGGCTGCCGCATCCGTGATCCCTTTTGGCTGGCTTAAGAGCCCGTGTCAACCTACACCTGCGACGGGAGGTGTCAAAGCGGGGCAGATCGCGCCGGAGCGGTTCTTATGGGGGGGTTCTTATCAACGTGGGTTTTGCCGGGCTGGGGCCGTGCTGGCCTGATTTGCGAGACAAACGCTTTCGCTCGAGTCGCGAATCGGGGATGATCAGCGTCTTTAAAGAGTCTGTTTGCCGCAAGGATGACTGACATGTCCGAACGCATGGTCTGCATCAGTTTCGACTTTGATGCAGTCTCGGGCTTCATTGCCCGAAAACTGACCTCGCCCACGCCGATGTCGCGCGGCGAGTTCGGCCCTGTGGCCGTACCCCGTATTCTGGGGCTGCTGCGTGAGTACAAGGTCCCAACAACCTGGTTTATTCCCGGGCACACCCTGGAGACCTATCCCCAGCAATCGCGGCTGGTTTTTGAGGCCGGGCATGAAATTGCTCACCATGGGTGGACCCACGTACCCCCTAACGACATGACCCGCGACCAGGAGGCTGCGGGGCTGGTGAGAGCCAATGAATGCATTCGCCAGCTGACCGGTCAGACGGCGCGAGGCTATCGCTCTCCGTCGTGGGACCTCAGTCCCCACTCGGTGCAATTAATGCTCGAGCATGGGTTCGTCTATGACAGCAGCATGATGGGGGATGACTACACGCCCTACCGTGTGCGCCAGGGCGATGTCGTGACGCTTGAGCAGCCGCTGCAGTTCGGCCAGGCCACGCCCTTGATCGAAATGCCGGTGAGCTGGTCGTTGGATGACTACCCGCACTTTGAGTTTTTGCGCACGCCACAAACCATTCTGCCTGGCCTCATGAATGCGAGGTCGGTACTCGACAACTGGCTGGGCGACTTTGAGTACATGCGGCGAAGGATTGAGTGGGGTGTGCTGACCTACACCTTCCACCCGTTCGTCATTGGTCGCGGTCATCGCATGCTCATTCTTGAGGAGTTGCTGCGGCAGCTGGCTGAGCAGGGTGCCCATTTCATGACGATGGAGGCGGCGGCAGCCGAGTACGCGCGCCGCCATCCCTTCAAGCCCAGCACTGGGCGCTAAGCGCACGAGGACACCATGCAGACCTTCATCAACCGGGATGGCCTGTCCATAGCCTGGCAAATCGACTCCTTTACCGCGCCCTGGTCGCAACCCGATACGGTACTGTTGCTGCACGCGGCCATGGGTTCGTCACAGCGCTGGTTTCGCTGGATGCCTAGGCTGACTGCCCACTATCGGGTTTTGCGCATGGATCTGCGCGGGCATGGCCGCTCGCAGATTCCCGCAGCTGATCAGGCGTTTTCGCTCGCCCACCTGGTTGATGACGTGCGCGAGTTGCTCGATCGTCTGGAGCTTCCCGCTGTGCATGTGGTGGGTAATTCCGCCGGTGGTTATGTGTCGCAGCGCTTGGCCATTGAATCGCCTGAGCGCGTCAAGACCTTGGCCTTGTTTGGTGCAACACCTGGTCTTAAGCACAGCCATGCGCTTACCTGGCTACCAAGGGTTCAGGAAGTGGGTCTGAAGCGTTTTCTGGCCGACACTATCGACGAGCGATTTGATGCAACGGCGGCGCCTGAACTTGTTCGTTGGTTCATCGAGCAGGCCGGCAGCAACGATCCCGCCTTTATCGCACGATTTGTCAGCCACATGTGCACGCATGATTTCATGGAGGAGTTGGTGGCGATACAGGCACCAACGCTCATTGTTGCCGCGGGCCGCGAGCGTATCGGTCACGCCAGCGCCTACGAGGAGATGCGAAAGCGTATCGCCCACAGTCGTACGCACTATGTGGATACGGCGGCCCACAACATCTGCGACGGCTACGCTGACCGCTGTGTGACAACCCTGCTGGATTTCCTGCAGGACAATGGCGCGGTATCCGGCGACGTCGGCCAGGCCTTGACCTGAGACCGGCGTTTGCAGGGGGGGCAGGGCGTCCTCGGCCGCCGCTTGTGTTCTGCCCGATTCGATTTCCGTTTTTTCTGGGAGATGTTTAATCATGACGAGTCACATGAATCTCAGCTCATCGCGTCGCCGCTTGCTGACGGGCGCGGCTGCGCTCGGTTTTGCGGCAGGTACGGGTATGGCCCGGGCCCAGGCCTATCCAAATCGACAGATCCGTATCGTGGTGCCCTATGGTCCGGGCGGTGGGACCGACATACTCGTGCGTATGCTGGCGCCGGTTGTGGGCGCTTCATTGGGCCAGACGTTGGTCATCGAAAACAAGCCAGGGGCTGGATCTGTTCTGGGAACCGAACAGGTCGTTCGGTCTGCGGCGGATGGCTACACGCTACTGGCCTCTGACAGCGCGCTTCTCACCAATCCGGGGCTGCGAAAGCTGCCCTACGACACGGCGCGCGAGCTCAGCGCGGTCACCATGATGGCGACGGCGCCGGTTCTACTGGTTACTCATCCTTCGGTTTCCGCCAAAGACCTGCGCGAGCTTCTGACCATTGCCCGCACCAAGCCGGGCAGTCTCAACTACGCCTCGGGCGGCAACGGCGCCTCGACCCATCTGGCCGGTGAACTGATGAAGCTTGCCGCCAAGGTTGATATTGCCCACATACCCTATAAGGGTACGGGCCCTGCCATGACCGATCTGCTGGCCGGCCATGTACATATGCAATTCGCGGGTATCAGCACGGCCAAACCCCATGTTGAGGCGGGACGCCTTCGGGCTATCGCTATGACGGGCGCTCAGCGCAGCCCCGCCATGCCCGAGGTCGCCACCTTTGTCGAGCAGGGCGTGCAGGGCGTCGATGCCGATACCTACTGGGGGCTTTATGCACCGGCTGGCACGCCAGCTGAGGTACTGGCCAGCCTCAACGAGCATTTTGTACGTGCGCTTCGCAGTACTGAGCTGGCGCCGCGGCTCGCCGCAGCCGGTTTCGTACCCATCGCCAATAGCGCTGGCGAGGCCGGAGCCATGATGCGCAGCATGATTCAGCGCTGGACTGAGGTGATCGCCCAGGCGCGCATTCAGGCAGACTAGTCGGTGGGGCGCGCTCGGGCGCGTGTCCCAGCAGATCAGTCCGAGCGATCGTCTCGGACTGATCTGTTGGCCGGCGTGTCGCGCCTCACGGGCTTGGTGGCGTTGATCAGCCCCGCGCCGGGATAACCCGGCCAGGCTGCGGGGCGCTGTGGTTTGCGCCAGGCGGTCTGGCATACTCGAACAGGTTCTTAATTCCATTAGCAGGAGACTTAGTATGCGGCGATTAATTGGCCTGGCAGCTGCCGCCATGAGTGCGATGGCTCTGTCGACGGCATCGGCTCAGAATGTTTCTATCGGAACCGGTGGTACCGGTGGTGTTTATTACCCGCTTGGCGGTGGTCTTGCTGCGACCTTATCCAAGCATGTGCCCGGCATGCAGGCGACAGCCGAAGTCACGGGCGGATCGGTCGCCAACCTTCAGCTCATCGGCACTGGCAAGCCTTACATCGGGTTTACCATGGCTGACGCGTCCCTCGATGCGTTCAATGGAGAGGATAAGTTCAAGGGCAAACCAATACCGGTGCGGACCCTGGCGGTGCTGTATCCCAACCGCATGCATGTAGTGGCTCTTGACGGTTCGGGCATCACCAAAATGAGTGACCTCAAAGGTAAGCGGGTGTCGACGGGCTCGGGCGGAAGCGCCACCGAGGTCATGGCGTTTCGTCTGATCGAGGCGGCCGGGCTCGACAAAGACAAAGACATGAAGCGCGAGCGGCTGGGCGTCGCCGAATCGGTGGCTGCGCTCAAAGATAAAAAGATCGACGCATTCTTCTGGGTGGGTGGACTGCCGACGGGTGCGGTGACCGATCTGGCCAACACGCCTGGTATGAAGCTTCGTATGATCGATCATGCCGATCTGGTTGACGCCATGAACAAGAAGTACGGCAACCTGTATGTCAAAGACGTCATTCCCAAGACCGTCTACAAGGGCATGGATGCCGATAACCGACAGGCATCGGTTATGAACAAGCTGGTCACGCACAAAGATATGGATGAGAAGACGGCTTACAACATCGTTAAGACTATTTTTGAAAAGCGTGACGAGCTGATTCTTGCCCACAAAGAGGCCGAGAACCTCAAGCTCGAGAGTCAGAAGGCTGACGCATCGCCGGTGCCCTGGCATCCGGGGGCCGTCAAGTACCTGGCCGAGCGTGGCATCAAAATCCAGCCCTGAGGCCGGGGCTGCACAGCGCGCCGATGGGCTAGCCGGCCGCGTCGGCGACGCTGAGGTTCAGGTCAGCGCTGAGGCGCTGGCCAAAGCCGAAGCACTGGTTGAACGCGAAGAGGGGGCCACCAACCGCCTGGTGGGTACGCTCGCCGTATTCGTGTCACTGGTGGCGGTGACTATGTCGCTGTTCCATCTGTACAGTGCCTATGCCATCATCCGTCCCGAGCACCTTCGCTCGACCCATCTGGCCTTCGTTCTGTTTCTGACCTTTCTGATTTTTCCGGTAGCGACACGCTATCGGCATCGGGTCATGTGGTGGGACTGGGTGCTGGCGCTTGCCGCGGTGTCGACAACCGCTTATCTCATTCTGGGCGGCGATGATTTTTTTGATCGCTCGATCACGCCTGAAGATCTCGATATCGTCTTTGGCGTCGGGCTGATGGTGCTCATCCTTGAGGCCATGCGACGCACCACCGGTTGGATCATGCCGGTAATCACCCTGTGCTTTCTGGCTTATGCGTTTTTCGGTCCTTACCTGCCGCCACCCTGGACACATAAGGGTTACGAGCTGCCGCGTCTGGTCGGACACATGTATATGACGCTCGAGGGTATCTTCGGAACGGCCCTGGCCGTGTCGTCCACGCTCATCGTTCTGTTTACGATTTACGGCGCTTTTCTCCAGCACTCCGGTGCGGGCAAGTTTTACCTTGATTTTTCTTTTGCAGCCATGGGTGGCAAGCCCGTGGGTGCGGGGCGTACCGTCACGCTGGCGTCGTTTCTGCTGGGTGGGCCATCCGGCTCCGGAGTGGCTACTACCGTCACTATCGGCGCAGTCGCCGCTCCCATGCTTGCACGGGTGGGCTATGCCAAGGACGCTGCCGGAGGACTGCTGGCAGCTGGCGGGCTTGGCGCCATTATTTCTCCGCCCGTGCTGGGTGCGGCGGCCTTTCTGATCGCCGAGTTTCTCAAGATCTCGTACTTTGACGTGCTGGTCATGGCGGTTATTCCAACCTGCCTTTATTACTTCACGCTGTTCGTCATGGTAGAGATCGATGTTCGCAAGTACGGCATGAAGGACACCGTATTTCAACGCGTCGAGTCGGCCTGGACGCTTGCCCGGCGCTATTGGTTTCACTTCTTTTCGCTGGTCTCGATCGTCGCCTTCATGGTCATGGGCTTTTCGCCTGAGCTATCGGTTTTCTGGGCGACCATCGTGGCGTTTTTCAGCAGTCTCTTGCGGTCCGACAGCGCGATGCTGTCGTATGACTGGCTGCGCGGCCGCCAGCCCTGGTGGCGCGGCCTCTTTCAGTCTCGCCTCACAAGAGCCCTGGACGATGGCGCGCGTCAGATGCTCAATGTGGCGGCGACCTGTGCGGGCGCGGGCATCATCGTGGGTGTTGTCACCCTGACGGGCTTGGGTCTTAAGTTCAGCTCCATCGTGCTGCAGTATGCGGGTAACTCGCTGCTGCTCACGGCGGTTTACACGGCGCTGATCGTCTGGATTGTTGGCCTTGCTGTGCCGGTGACTGCCAGTTACATCATCTGTGCGGTGATTACGGCGCCGGCCCTGATCACCCTTAAAGTGCCCGAGTACGCTGCACACATGTTTATCTTTTACTACGCCGTGCTTTCTGAGGTCTCGCCGCCCACGGCGTTGTCACCGTTTGCGGCGGCCTCCATCACGGGGGGTGATCCCTACCGGACTACGCTGCAGTCCTGGAAGTACACCATGCCCGCTTTTCTGGTTCCGCTGATGTTCGTGATCGATCCAGCCGGTCCGGGGCTGCTGTTGTACGGCTCGCTCGATGCGGCGGCTAAGGCCGATTGGGCATCGATTGCCTACGTGACGGTGACGGCTCTGGTGGGCATTGCCGCGCTGGGTAGTGCGTTTCAGGGCTGGATGTGGCGCAAGTGCACGGGTTTCGAGCGGACGTGCCTGTTTATCGCAGGTTTTTCATTGGTCTATCCTGGTACCGTGGCTGACGCCCTCGGTTTTGCGACGGTGCTGCTGGCCCTGCTCGCGCAGGCTTGGCGAAGTCGCGCAAGCGACTGAATGCGGTCAAGCGGCCGAAACCTGCTGGGATACAGAGCGCGTATTTGATGAGCGAAAAAAGTCCCTCACGGCGTTCAGCGCCGCGTCGACGTCGGCGTCACTTACATCCAGATGCGTCACCCAGCGTTGCACGGCCGGGGCACCATACGTGCCGCCGCGTGTGTTTAAGCGCACGCCGGCACGATTGAGGTGTGTCGACAGGTCAGCTGCGACATCCGGGGCCACTTCGACGAACAAGATGTTAGTGTGGGGCATATCGAGCCGCAGCTTGCCGCCGGCTGCCGCGCCAATGTCGGATAGTCCCTTGGCAAGCTTCTGCGCGAGACGGTGATCATCGGCCAGGCGATCAATGTGATGCTCGAGCGCATGGTGAGCAGCCGCAGCCAGAATGCCCGCCTGACGAAGACCGCCGCCCAGCATCTTGCGCCAGCGGCGGGCACGCGTGATGAATGGAGCTGAGCCCAGCAACAGTGAGCCCACGGGTGCGCCCAGTCCCTTAGACAGACACATCGAAACCGAATCGAAGTTAATGCAGATTTCACGAGCCACCAGACGGGGATCGGTGTGCTGATCGCCGCGAGTATCGCCCGCCCGCTCGCCACTGGCGCGTCTTCGAGCGACTTCAACTGCGGCATTTAAAAGACGCGCGCCGTCCAGATGCGTAGACAGTCCCCGCCGCGTGACCAGAGCGCGCACATCACGCAGATAATCCATGGGCAGCACCCGCCCTCCGGTAGTGTTTTCCATGCAGACGAGCCGAGTGCGTGCGTAGTGCGGGTCGTCGGGCTTGATGGCCGCCTCAATGGCGGCTAGCGCAATGGTTCCGTCGGGTGCATGCTCAAGCGGCTGTGGCTGAATAGAGCCCAGTACCGCCATGCCGCCGGCTTCCCAGCGGTAGGTATGCCACTGCTGCCCAACGATGGCCTCCTCACCGCGCTCGCAGTGTGCGAGTAAACCCATCAGGTTGGTTTGCGTGCCGGAGGTGCCGAAGACGGCGGCCTCGTAGCCCAGCATGTCGGCTGCGAAGGCTTCAAGCCGGTTGACAGAGGGATCATCGCCATAGACATCGTCGCCCACCTCGGCATGGGCCATGACAGTGCGCATGGCGGCGGTGGGCCGCGTGACGGTATCGCTGCGAAAGTCGTGCATGGGAGTCTCTCAAGGTTGGTGGCTGCTGCTCAGCGTGGCAGCTACTTCATAGGTTGGAAGCCACCTCAGTTTACCCGGTAGCGGCTAATGGTTTCAGGCCTGATCGTAATGCCAAGGCCAGGCTTGGTCGGGATCGGCACGAAGCCATCGATCAGATCAACCGGTTCCGTCACCAGCTCACGTCGGAAAGGGTGTAGCGAGCGGTCGTATTCAAGCACCGGGTCGCGGGCAAATACCGAGTGGTGGGCGGTCGGCAGTGCCGCGATCAGCTGCAGCGAAGCGGCTTGAGCAACCGCCGAACCCCACACATGCGGATTGACTTCGATGCCATGGGCCTGGGCCAGGGCGACTACATGGCGTGCTGCACTAATACCGCCGCATGAGCCCAGGTCGGGCTGAGCGATATCGACCGCGTGTCGACCGAGAAGTTCGCGGAAGCCGAATAGCGTGTGTTCGTTTTCGCCGCCGGCAATAGGTGTGCGCAGCTTGGCGCGCAGCTCGCAGTAACCCTCGATGTCTTCGGGTACCACCGGCTCTTCATACCAGCGCAGGTTCAGATCGTCCATGAAATAGCCCAGACGCAGCGCCTCAGCCCGGCCATAGGCATGGTTGGTATCCACCATCAGGGTCACGTCACGACCCTCGACGGCCCGCGCAACGGCGGTCAGCACTTCTATGTCGTCATCGACGCCATATCCAAGCTTCACCTTCATCAGCCTGAATCCGGCAGCGTGGTGGGTGAGGGCCTCCTCGGCCAGACGTGCGCTTTCGCCCTGACCGCTGATGCGGTAGAAGCCCGTGGCATAGGGCTGCACCCGGGTGCGAAATGCGCCGCCCAACAATTGATACACCGGCACGCCATAGTGTTTGCCGGCGATATCCCAGAGCGCCATGTCGATCGCGCTGATGGCGGCAATGACCGAGCCCTTTCGTCCGTAGTCGCGGCTGTGGTGATACAGACGATGCCAGAGCACTTCGGTGGCCAGCGCGTCCTCGCCAATCACCAGCGGAGCCAGTGCATGCTCGATAACCGCGGCTGCGATCTGGGGGGGTTCCAGGCCCTGGGCGAAGGCCTCCCCCCAGCCTGTCACCCCGCAGTCGGTCGTCACTTCAACCAGAGTGGCTGAGCGACGGTGAACCCAGCCCTGCGAGAAAGCAAAAGGCTGGGCGAGCGGGCTTTGCAGGACATGAACCCGGATTGAGGCGATTTTCATGCACATGACTCCACAGGTGATCTGGATGCTTTCCCATCGAATGATGAGGTGTTTTAAAGAAATTTGCCCGGCCCCTTGAAACCGGGTGGTACGCCCCCATATCGCGCTCGGCCAGCGCTGAATTTGCCGCCGGCACACTAGTGAGGATTTCATGATCCAGGTTGAACATCTGTCCAGGCGGTTTGGCGCTAAGCGTGCCGTCGATGACATCTCTTTCTCGGTGGCCAAGGGCGAGGTACTGGGCTTTTTAGGCCCTAACGGCGCGGGTAAATCGACCACCATGCGCATGATTACCGGATACCTGGCGCCCAGTGCGGGCAGCATCCAGGTCTGCGGGTTTGACATCGGCCGGCAGCCCATGGAGGTCAAGCGCCGTATCGGTTACCTGCCCGAATCGGCGCCGTCATGGCCTGATATGAGCGTTCTGGCCTTTTTGCGCTTCAGCGCCAGTGTGCGCGGGCTTAGTGGCGAGCGGGCCCGTGAGGCGCTGAAGCGGGTGGTTTCTCAGTGCCACCTTGAAACGGTTTTGGGTCAACCGATCGAGACCCTATCCAAGGGATTCCGGCAGCGAACCTGCCTTGCGCAGGCGCTCATCCATGACCCTGAGGTTCTTATTCTCGACGAACCGACCGATGGCCTTGATCCCAACCAGAAGCATGAGATGCGAGCGCTCATTCGCGATATGGCGCGAACCCGCGCAGTGCTGTTCTCGACGCATATTCTTGAGGAGGTCGATGAGGTCTGCACCCGGGCCATCGTGATCGATCGCGGTCGCATTGTTGCCGATGGCACGCCGGCCGAGCTGCGCAGCCGCGTTTCCAGCGGCCGCCTTGATGATTTTTTCCGTTCCGTTACCCGTAGCGACCTTGAATCTGCGGCTGCCGAAGCCCAGGCCGGGAGTGCATCATGAGTTCCCCGCAAACAGCCATCATCCGCCGCGAGTTCTCGGCGTACTGGTCAACGCCGGTTGCCTATGTGTTCTTAGTGGTTTATCTGCTGCTGGCCGGTTTTTTCACCTTTTCGTTCGGTGGTTTCTTCGAGCGTGGCGAAGCCGCGTTGACCTCGTTTTTTGCCTGGGTGCCTTGGTTGTTTCTGTTTATCGTGCCGGCCATCGGTATGCGGCTATGGTCAGACGAGCAACGGCTGGGCACGCTTGAGCTGCTGATGACGCTGCCTCTGACGCCCCGCCAGGCCATCGTGGGTAAGTTTCTGGCGGCCTGGGCGTTTGTGGCGATCGCTTTGGCGCTGACCTTTCCGCTGATCATCACCGTCAACTGGCTGGGTGAGCCCGACAACGGCGTCATCGCGGCGGGCTATTTCGGTGCCTTGCTGGTCGGTGGGGCCTATCTGGCGATTGCAGGTTTCTGCTCGTCACTCACCCGCAGTCAGGCGGTGGCCTTCATTCTGTCGCTTGCCGTGTGTCTGCTGCTGGCCCTGGCGGGTTCTCAGCCTGTCATTGATACCCTGGGTCGTTGGGGCGGCCCCGCACTGATGGAGACGGTGGCAGGTCTATCGGTGCTGACCCGATTTGACGGTTTCCAGAAGGGCATCATTGATCTGCGTGATCTGGTCTATTTCGGATCCATCATTGTGCTGGCGCTGTATGCAACAGCCGCACGTATCAGCGCTCAACGGGCCGCGTCGCGCTCAGTGGGCATGGTCGTTATTTTGGCTGCCGTGCTGGTCGTAGCCAATGTGATGATGGCCCGAGTGCCTGTACGTGCTGATCTATCTGAGGGCAAAGTCAACACTTTGTCTGAGGGCACGCGCAGTCTGCTGGGCAAAATCCAGACGCCTCTGAAGGTCAGGCTTTATGCCTCCGCCGACGAGAGCATCCCCATGCCGGTACGCGCGTTTTCGCGTCGTGTCGAAGACACGCTGACCCGCATGAAAAATGATTCAGGCGGCAGACTCATCGTTGAAAAGCTCGATCCGCAGCCCGACTCTGACGCCGAAGATGCGGCTCAACTTGACGGTATCGAGCCGCAGCAATTACCCAACGGTGATCGCTTTTATCTGGGCGTGGTCATCGGCGAAGGCGAAAAGCGTGTCGTAATCACGGCCCTGGGCGCTGAGCGAGAGCGACTGCTCGAATACGACCTGTCGCGTGCGATTGCGCGGGCGCTCACGCCGGCTAAACCGATCGTAGGCGTGATCTCGCCCATGCCCGCGTTTGGCTCGCGCGGTATGCCCATGATGGGCATGCCACCGTCTGAAAAGTGGGCCTTCATCAGCGAACTTGAACGCGACTTTGAGCTCAAGCAGATTGCGCCGGATGCCAAGACGATTGATGCTGATGTGAAGGCGTTGCTGGTCATTCATCCGCGTGGGCTCAATGAGGCCAATCTGTTCGCCATCGATCAGTACCTGCTGCGTGGCGGACGCATGATTGCTTTCCTGGATCCCAAGGCGTATTTCGATCCCATGTCGGCCATGATGGGCATGCAGGGTGGCAGTGCATCCAGCCTGCAGCCCCTGCTCAAGGCCTGGGGCGTCGAGTTCCAGGAGGACAAGGTTCTGGCTGATCTGCGCTACCTCTCCGGTAGCGGGCCGCGTGCCATGCCGGCGGTGCTCACGCTGCAGGATGAGGCTCTGAATGCCGATGAGGTCGCCACGCAAAACGCGGGCCGCCTGCTGGTTCCGTTTGCCGGTGTCTTTGACGGCACACCCGTGCAGGGCCTGACCCGAACGGTTCTGCTGCGCTCGTCTCCGGTATCTGCGCTGGTCGATGGTGCCAAAGCGGCCGAGCCTGGTGAGCGTGCGGTACGGGGATTCAAGCCCGAGGGCAAAGAACGTGCGCTGGCCATTCGACTGACGGGTAAATTTCCCACTGCCTACCCCGAGGGTATTAAAGAGGGGCCGACCGAACGGCTCGCGCAGGCGACCGCCGAGGCGACCGTCGTGCTGGTGGGTGACAGTGACATGCTGCAGGACGGTGCGGCTGTGCAGATTGGTGAGGTCTTCGGTCAGCGCGTGGTGGTTCCTGCCAACGGCAACATTGCCTTCGCTCAGGCTCTGGTCGATCAGTTCGCAGGTGCCACCGATCTGGTGGGTGCCCGCGCCCGCGCGGTGCTGGCGCGTCCGTTTACGCTCATCAATCAGATGGAGGCTCAGGCGGCTCAGGACTACATCGGGCGCATCGCTGAGCTCGAAGAGAATCTGCAGAAAACCCGTGAACGCCTGGCTGAGCTGCAAAAGGCGCGTGGCGCCGCGGCAGGTTCGGGCTTAAGTGCTGAGCAGCAAACTGAGCTTGATGAGTTTCGCAAACGCTCAGCCGAGACGCGTCGTGAGCTGAAAGACGTGCGTCGCGAACTGCGAGCCGATAGTGAAGCGCTGCAAAGCTTCACGCGGTTTGTAAATATCGCATTGATGCCGCTGGTGGTGATTTTGGCGGCGCTGGTGGCCTGGGCGGTCAGACGCAAGCGGGTAGTGCGGCTGTAAAGCGGCTGTTGAGGGGATGGCGCGGCTTATTGCGATTGGGCAGCGAGCCGCTTCATTAACTCAGCCAGACCGATCACCTGCGTGCCGTGACGGGTGGGAAAGCTCTCTTGATCTGGGTACACCAGATAACGCTTGTCCACCTGCAGGTCATCGCAGGCTGGCACCATCACTTCGCGCGAGCAGACTGTTGGGAAATCCGCCGTGTAGCCATAAGGTTTCCTGATCGGAGCCCGACCATTCGAGTGTGTGAATAGGCGTGACGGCATACACAAACGCGTCAGCGCCTTGGCATTATGCATTCCAGGCCATTGGCTACTTGAGTATCTGATAAAGGCTGCTGAAATCATCCGTCCAGGGGCGCAAACCCGCCATGCGCGCGACCTGTCCGGTACGGCCCTTGAGCGCTGAGTGGTTGGCAAGTGCGGTATCGCGGGTTAGCAGCATCCAGTCTGAACTGTTGGTGGCTGAGTTGTCGTCGGTGCCCGGAACATGGGGAACGAGAATGGCCTGCAGCCCGGCCTCAGCGGCAAGCTCGGCAACCATGGGGGCCAGATCCAGGAAGCGGTTGGTGATGTGAAAGGCAATGATGCCTCGCTCAGTGACGTGCTTCTGGTATAGCGCCAGTGCCTCGCGGGTGATCAGATGCACCGGAATCGAGTCACTTGAAAAGGCGTCAATGGCCAGAATGTCAAACTGCTGAGGCGACTCGCGTTCAAGTTGCAGTCGGGCGTCACCCAGTACGGTGTCAATGCGCGCCTTTGAGTCGCTGAGATAGCTGAAATGCGAACGCGCCACTGCGATCACGTCGGGGTCAATGTCATAGAAGCGATAGGTATCGCCAGCCCGGCCCCACGCTACTAGCGTGCCGGTACCCAGTCCGACGACGCCCACTTTCACCGGCCCTTCCGCGCGCCTGATCTGCAGGGCAAGGCCGATGCCGCTGCCGGGGCCGTAATAGGTGGTGGGTTCCAGTCGGCGGGTACTGTGCAGGTACTGTCGTCCGTGCAAGATCTGTCCGTGCGTCAAGTTGCGGGTGGCTTCGCGATCGGTCGCCGGGCCGCTGTTCTTGATGAACAGTGCACCATAGAAGTTGCGCGACATCAGTTGAACATCGCCCGTCGAGGCCTTGATGTACTGCGCCACATACCAGGCGCAAATGATGGTGACGGCCAGGGCCGTCAGTTGAATCGGTCGCGGCATGTGCCGTAGCAGCCGCACCGCGACGAGTGCGGTCGCGAGCAAGCCCACACCGATCTCCCAGAAACCATTAAACACCCTGGGTGCAACGATTCCCACCAGCAAGCCACCCACGGCACCGCCTAGCGAGATCATCAGATAAAAGCGAGTGAGGTGACGAGGCTCAGGTCGCATGGTCGCGAGTTCGCCGTGTAAGAACATGCAGCAGACAAACAGACCGACGCAGTACAGCGGTATTTCGATCAAAACGTCCATGATCGAACCGTCACCGTACAGTCCCCACGACATCGCAATCAGACTAACTGCCAGTGGGCCCAGGAAAAGGCTGCGCGAATACCAGCCGCGGCCTTCAAAACACAGAATGAAGGTGATCAGGTAAAGCGTCAGTGGTAGCAGCCACAGAAAGGGAACCGAGGCAATGTTTTGAGTGATGTGATTGGACACCGCCAGCAGCAGACCCGAGCCCAGCGCGGACAAGGTCAGCCAGGTCAGCAGATCTGCGAAGCCCGGCGCTTGTCCAGCTGTGGAGGCCGAAGACGTATGCATCGCTGGTGTCGGCGTCGCGGTTGCGGGGTTTGGCGTTGTAGATGTCGCCGCCAGCGTCGTTGAGCCTGCGCCTGCCTGGCGCAGTGCATACAACGCCGAGGCCGCGCATAGCAGGGCAAAGAGGGTGTAGGTACCGCTCCAGATCCAGCTCTGCAGGCGTGTGCTGATCCAAGGTTCGACCAGAAAGGGATAGCCGATCAGCGCAAGCAGCGAACCAAAATTTGAGAGCGCGAACAGGCGATAGACTTTGCTCGATTCGAAGCTTCGGGCAAACCAGGCCTGCACCAGAGGGCCGGTGGTAGACAGCAGCAGATAGGGCAGACCAATGGTGGCGATCAGCAGACCCAGAATCTGCCAGGTGGGGTCTTCGTCACCGGCCGGTTTCCAGCTAGCCGCCGGAATGATGGGCAGTACGGCCAGGCTGACCGCAAGTAGACCGATGTGCAGCAGGGCCTGTGCACGCGGCCTTAGCCATCGGATGCTGACATCAGCGTAGGCGTAGCCCACCAGCAGGGCAACCTGGAAGAACACCATGCAGGTGGTCCAGACTGCGGCTGATCCCCCGAACCAGGGCAGGATCTGTTTGGCCATGATGGGTTGAACCAGAAACAGGATGAAGGCGCTGACGAAGATAGTGCTGGCGTAAAGAATCATGGCGGTGGTGAACGCTTGAATCAGATTTAGAACCAGGGCTTGCCCAGGGTGAAGTAAATAACGTGACGGCCGCTGCTGCCATGGCCCAGACCAAGATACAGCGGACCCAGCGGTGTTTCGGCGCCCAGCAGCAGCGACTCGCCGCGCAGGATGCCATCCAGACTGACGCCGGCATATTCTCGCCATGCATTCGCCGCATGAATAGAGGCTCCTGCGTACAGTGGGAACAGACTGCCGGGCGCAAGCCGGTAAAGATAGGTGAGCCCCACACCGCCCGCATGCTGTCCGACCAGGGCATCTGCGGGATAGCCAGGCAGGCTGAATAAACCGCCAGTTGCGAACTGACTTTCGATGGGCGCGAGACCCGACAAGGTGCTATCGGCAAACAGCTGACCGATGACCGTATGCGGCCCAGCGCTGCTTGCTGCGGTCAGACGCAGGCGAATTTGCTCGAAGCTTGCGCTTGCGCCCAGGTCGGGCTGTGAACCCAGGTATTCTGCGCGTGCGAGAAAGCCACGGCGCGGAAAGCTCGATGAGTCAAGCGTCTCAAGCTGGGTTCGGGTAAAGAGCTGGCCCTGCTCGAAGCGGTAGCCGGGATAGGGGTCGATGCTGCCAGTGACCAGCTGGGTGGAGCCGCGATAACGACGCAGCCCTGCGCGCAGGTCGCCGCGTCGCTGAAAATTGACACCCATCGCCACTTCGGCCCCATAGTGACCGATGCTGTATTCGGCCTCTGCAGTGCCGTCCCGATACAGCTGACGGTTGGTACGCAAAGTAGAGACAGCGGCATCGACGAACCAGTGCTCGGACACATCCAGAGGCTGGTAGATTCGCGTCGAGAACGCGTTGGTCTGACCGAACTGAACCTGTGTGCGCCATTGTCCGTTAAGCGCATTGATCGCCCGTGCGGTGTAGGCGGCGCCCAGATCGAATTCAGATCCTCTGCGCGCTTCGCTCGATAACCTGAGCCCGAATTGCAGCGCATCGACCCCCCATGAGCGGGCGATGGTTTCGATCATCAGACCGCGCTCGCCGTTTTCTTCCACCAGGCGGTAACGAACACTCTCGAACACTTCCATCGCGTACAGACGATCGAGTCCCAGCTTGAGGCGCTGCAGATCAAGGGGCATACCTTCGAGCTGACCCAGGCGTGCACGCAAAACCGACTCGTCAATGGCGGAACGATTCTCGAAGCGCACGAATCGAATCACAGGCGGATGGCCTGCGCCTGGCGGTGACCTTGACGTGTCGCGATCGACTGAGACCAGGGAAGGTTTCGGCTTCGAAGATAGATTGCGGGTGACTGTGGTGTCAGGGCCCTGACCTGCGGTTTGCATCGTGGTTGTCGCAGCGGCGGAACCAGCGGTTTGCGTGTCCCCGGAAGCAGGGTCCCTGTTGCGACGTTCGGCCAGTGCGCGAATTTTTTCTACAGCCATTTGTGCGGCCTGCTCGCCCAGTTGTACGGCTCTAGCGGCCTGCTGAAGATCGGAGGGCGCTAATGCCGATACATCGGGTTCGATCAGAATGTCATGGACCTGCAGAAGGGCGCGTTGTTCAGCCGTATTTCGAGCGGTAAGAAAGCCCGACAGTTGATCCATCATGCCCAACAGCGAGCCGAGTCCTTCGCGCGTACGCAGCGGCGTGCTGATGTCGACGGCGATGACCACATCGGCGCCCAGCGCTCTTGCAGCTGCAACGGGTAGGTTGCTGGACAACGCACCGTCGACCAGGATTCGGTCATCGATTTCTACCGGCGCGAAAACAGCCGGTACTGACATGCTGGCGCGAATGGCGCGAGCAAGATCGCCTTGCCCCATGACCACGGGTGATCCGGTGACCGCGTCCGTTGCGACAGCTCTGAATCGAATGCGCAGCCGGTCGAAATCAGTGATGTCGGCCACGTGCAGCGTGAGGTTACGCAGCACGAAGTCAAACTGCTGCCCCTGCAGCAAGGCGGTGGGCGCGTTGATTTCGAGTCCGCGTACGCCCGCCACTTCGCGTGAGATGAACGAGCGCGCTGTGCTGCGTGTCTGCTGCGACTGTCGCGAACGCTCGGGGCCGTCTCGCACCAGGGCGTCCCAGTCCATCTCGTCGATGACCCGTTCGATATCCTGCGGACTAAGGCCCGAAGCGTAGAGTCCTCCGACGATGGCGCCGGCACTGGTGCCAGTGATGATGTCGATTGGAACGCGGGCCTGTTCAAGCACTTTAAGGACGCCCACATGAGCCGCGCCGCGAGCGCCTCCGCCGCCCAACACCAGAGCGATGACGGGTCGCTGGACGGTGCCCGACGCCTGAACCTGCATCTGTGCCTGAGCCAGTGCATGGTTTGAGGGCAAGCCGCAGGTGGCCAGAACCGTTGCGAAAAACGCGAAAAGGCCTCGCATAGACCCTAACCCATCACTCGCGATGCCCGCGCTCGATCGCGAGACACGTGCGATCAGGCAAACGCCTGCTGCAACAGGGCTCGATAGTCTTCGCGTGTGGGCTTACGCGGATTCGTGAGATGGCAGTGATCGCGCGGGGCCTGGTCAGCGATAGGGTCGAGAAGGTTTTCGGTTACGCCCATTGCAGACAGGGAAGCAGGCAGTCCGATACGGGCGTTGAGCTGGGCTACGGCATCGGCGACCGCGTCCGCATGTTCACGACAACCCATGATGCGGGCCAGCCGATTGATCTTGTCACCGACCGCCGGCGCATTAAAGCGAATGACCGGTGGCAAAAAAATCGCGTTGAGGGTGCCATGGTGCAGCGAAGGGGACTTAAGCGCCCCCAGTGGATGGCTTAGAGCGTGAACTGCCCCCAGCCCCTTCTGGAAGGCCATGGCGCCCTCCATGGCGGCCATCATCATGTTCCAGCGCGCTTCGCGATTGTTGCCATCCTTGACCGCCTGTTCGAGGTGATGCCAGGCACGGGTCAGCCCGTCTAATGCGATCGCTTCAGCGGGGGGGTTAATGGCCGGCGCCAGGAAAGTTTCTATGCAGTGAGCGATGGCATCCATACCCGTACCCGCTGTGACCTGAGCGGGTAGACCCAGGGTGAGTTCTGGATCGCACAGCGCCAGTTTGGGAATCATGTGCGGGCTGATCAGCGCAAGCTTGCGTCCATCGTCCAGCACGATGACCGCGCCGCGGCCCACTTCACTGCCAGTTCCCGCAGTCGTTGGGATGGCTACCACGGGAGCGATGTCGGCGCGGATTCGGCTGACACCGCCTTCAACCAGGGTGTAGGGGGCCAGGGAGTCTCCGCCATGGCTGGCCCACAGTGCCACCGCCTTGGCCAGATCGAGCGCGGAACCGCCCCCCAGACCGATGACGCCATCGCAATCGCCTTGTTGGTAGGCCGCCAGGGCCAGTTTCGCTGCGGCTTCGGTGGGATTGGCGGGTGTATTGTCGAACACAGCTAGCGATACAGTCGCGGGTAGAACTGCACGTAGTTTCTCGACGATGCCAGCACGCACGACGCCGGGATCCGTCACGATCAGAGGCCGGTTGATGCCGAGGGCGCGCAGCTCGTCCGGTAGCAGCTTGAGCGATCCAAAATCGAATTGAATACGAGTCAGGTAGTTGATGAGTGCCATGAGCGTCTCTCAGGGTCGGGCGCGGGTTCATTGCGCAATGGCGGCATTTATACCGCACAAAACCGCCCTTACCGAGTTGACGTTGTCTCAGCCGCCTGCTGCGCCGTCGACGCAGACCCTGCGGCCCCTAGCGACGAAAGCGCTTGATCAGCAGAAAAACGCCCACAACCATGGCAATCATCAGAATGGCGCGGGTCTGTGGCGAGGCTGTCTGTAGCTGACCGGCAAGCTCTACACCGATAGAGGTGGGGGCCAGCATCAGTGGCGTCCAGAGCAGAGCTGACACCCAGTTTCCCCACTGAAATCCCAGGCGACCCGTACCCATGGCACCCGCCATTAGCGGAATGATGGCGCGACCCAGGGGTATGAAACGGCTGACGACGATGGCCAGTGCACCCCAGCGCTCGAAGAACTGATGTCCGCGAGTGATCCAGTCGGGCCGGCGAGCTAGAAAGCCAATCGATTCGATCCGTTGCGCGTATCGGTGCCCGACTTCATAGCTGACCCAATATCCAAGGCCTGCGCCTACCACGCCCCACACGCACAGTTCGGTCAAACTGACCAGACCGGCTGCAGCCAGAGATCCTATTGCCAGCAAAAGCAGGGTGGCCGGAACCGCGACACCGATAATCGACAGAGATTCGACGAAGGTAAGCAGAAATACCAGGGGACCTGCCCAGTCACGATGGTCGCGAACCGCGTCGAGAATGGGCGCAAAGAGGCTTTGTAGCGTGTTGTCTATCATGGCGGCGCGAAGCATAGCGCGAACCCAGTTCTGTGAACATATACCGCTGGCGAGGAGATTGAGTTGTGAGGTTATTGATCA
>JBDLQY010000050.1:0-7760 GCA_039800325.1 Pseudomonadota bacterium
GCCCCATCGAAGAAGACGGCAGGCCCCTGGTCAGGTTTCGAAGTCTCCGATTTAACCCACAGGGGCTGCGCTTTGATCTGCAGTTTGCCGACTCCTCTAGGGGGCGCCTGAGCGTGGTCAGCGATACCCGCGAAAAAACCGAACTCAGAGTGGAGCTTGAGCGCGCCTCCACCACTGACAGCCCCTTCGCCGCACTGCGCTCGATGTTTGTCACAACTGACAACTCAGATGCATCCATCGCGCAATGGAACAACGCATCGGGTCATCCGCAGCGCTTTCCCATCATGGAGTTTGACCGCTTTCGAGCTGCATCCGGCCGTTTCGGTCGAATTGAGCCCTCGCGCCACAACCTGAGTGCGCCAGATCACGTCTTCGAGCAGTTCTCGACCACACCCGCAGCGACGGAGTTCCGATGAATGCCGTGACCCCGCAGGACGCGCAAGCTTTGCGTGAGCTGGTCCCGCAGGTGCTGCCTGATACGCCTGTGGGAGCCTACGACGACGACAAGACGTGGCAGCTGCTTCTGCAGGCTCGCCATGGTCGCTCGACGCTAGAGGGCACGGGAAACCTGTTTGAACTGTACGGACCTCTGGTGGCCGCTCGCGCGCGCAACGCCTATGCGGTCGCGCATCTTGCCCAGAGCCTGGACGGACGTATCGCGACCCACTCGGGTGTATCGCGCTGGCTCAGCGGAGAGGAAGACCTGCTGCATACCCATCGCATGCGCGCACTGGCTGATGCAGTACTCGTGGGGTCGGCAACTGTCCTGCATGATGATCCACAGCTCACCGTTCGCCGATGTGCCGGCGAAAATCCGGTGCGTGTGGTGATCGACGCTGATCGGCGGCTGGACGGCAGTCAGAAAGTATTCACCGACGCGGCTGCGCCCACGTTATTGCTGGTGGCCAGCGATCGGGCCGGCGCTGATACGAATCTGGGCCATGCGCGCATCGTTCCGATTACACGGCACCCCGATGGACTCGATCCGACTGTCATTCGCGAAACGCTGCACCGCCTTGGGCTTCGCTGGATTTTTGTTGAGGGTGGTGGAACCACGGTGTCGCGCTTTCTTCGCGCAGGTGCCCTTGACCGTCTTCAGATCACAATTGCGCCGGTCATCATGGGTTCAGGCCGTCCCAGCATTGCGCTTCCTGAAATTCACGACCTTAGCGACTGCCTTCGGCCCAATATTCGCCGTATCGCCCTAGGTACCGACACCATGATTGAATGTGTGTTCAATGCCTGATCGATTGGCCCGTGCGTTTTGGTCACTCGGAGACGGTCGTGGTGAATTACGTCCTGAACAACTGACTGAGCCAAATTCCTCGCAGGTTCTGGTACGAGCCCTTGCGAGCGGTATCAGTCGTGGAACCGAGTCGCTGGTTTTCCAGGGTCGCGTGCCGCCCAGCCAGCATGAGGTCATGCGCTGTCCGCACCAGATCGGTAATTTCCCGGGACCAGTGAAATACGGATACTCCTCGGTGGGTCTGGTCGAAGCGGGAGATCCATCATGGGTGGGCAAACGCGTCTTTTGCCTGCATCCACATCAGGATCGCTATGTGGTCGCCAGCACTGCGGTCACCGCTATTCCCGACTCAGTGCCCGCCGAACGAGCCGTACTGGCGGCCAATCTAGAAACTGCGGTCAATGCCCTGTGGGATGCCACGCCACGCCTGGGTGACCATGTGGCCGTCGTAGGGGCTGGTGTTGTTGGCTGTCTGGTGGCAACACTTCTGGCGCGCATACCGGGCGTGAAGGTTGAATTGATTGATCTCGACCCGCGTCGTCAGGCGCTGGCCGAAGAACTGGGCTGTCGAGGAAGCACGCCGGAGGCAGCCAGCCGAGACGCTGATTTGGTTATTCACACGAGTGCGAGCAGCGCGGGACTTGCGACCTCACTGAGTCTGGCGGGATTTGAGGCAACCGTGCTCGAATTGAGTTGGTATGGCGACCGCCCCGTATCCGTACCACTGGGCGAGGGTTTCCACAGTCGCCGACTGAATCTGCGTTCATCGCAAGTCGGTACGATTGCCACAACGCAGCGCGCCCGCTGGAACTACCGCCGCAGACTTGAGCTGGTGATGAATCTCTTACAAGAGCCTGTGTTTGATCATCTCTTAAGTCGCCGCAGCCGCTTCCATGACCTGCCACAGACCATGGTCCGTCTGAGTACGGCGCCGGACGGCACCCTATGCGAAGTGGTCAGTTACGACTGACCCCGTCTAACGTCGGCTATCAACATCAATCCTGCCCTCTCTGGAGACCATCAATGTACGCACTGGCCGTGTCTGATCACATCATGATTGCCCACAGCTTTCGGGGCGCCATTTTCGGCCCGGCACAAAAGCTTCATGGCGCCACCTACGGCGTCGAGGTTGAGTTTCGCCGGACCGAGCTCGATGAGAACGGTTTGGTCTGCGACATTGGTCTTGCGCTACAGGTGCTGCGGGAAGTACTTGCCGAGCTCAATTACCGTAACCTCGATGAAGTGCCCGAACTGAAAAACTGCAATACCACCACTGAGTTCATGGCGGGCGAAATCTTCCGACGTCTCAAATCAAGGGTCGGGCGTGGCGATATCGGACCGGGCACTGCGGGCAGGCTGCATTCGATGAAAGTGCTGTTGCGCGAATCCCCAGTCGCCTGGGCCAGTTTCGAGGGCTCCCTCACCCACCCATGACAACGCTGAGTTTTGTCGTACCGGGACGGCTTGACCAGCTAACCGGCGGCTATCGTTTTGATCATCGCGTAGTCATGGATCTGCGCGATCAGGGCCATACCGTTGAGCTGATCGAGCTTGCCGGTACCTTCCCAAGCGTGGACGCTGCCGCGCTCGAAGCCTGCGAGGCAGCCCTTCGGTCGCGCGTTGATCAGCGCCTGGTGGTTATTGACGGCCTGGCCCTGCCCGGTTTCGCAAACGCGCTGTCAAAGCATGCGTCACGGTTGCGCGTCGTGGGCTTCGTCCATCACCCATTGTCCGCCGAAACCGGACTATCGCCTTCAGAAGCGCAGGCAATGGCAAGACTTGAAGCGCAACTTTGGAAAACCCTGCGGGGCGTCATCTGTCCGAGTGAAGACAGTGCGCACCGGGTTCGCGCAGCGGGGCTCGATGACGATCGGGTGTCAGTCGCCCCTCCGGGCACTGACCCAGTACCCGAAGCCTGGCTGACCCCCAGAAGCGCCCGCCCGCAGACCCCTGTTGCGCTGCTGTCGGTCGGTACGATCACGCCCAGAAAGGGGCATCGCCTTCTGATCGAGGCCCTCGGCTCGCTACGCGATCTGCCCTGGACCCTCACCTGCATTGGCAGTCTCGAGCGCGACCGCGTTTGTAGCGATGAATTGCGAAGACTCATCAACCGGCACCAGCTGCAGGATCGCGTTCATCTGATCGGTGAGGTCAGTGACGAACGGCTACGAAACTCCTACTCAAAGGCAGACATCTTTGTACTGCCCTCTTTCCATGAGGGCTACGGGATGGTGTTTGCCGAGGCCCTGGCCTGGGGCCTGCCCATCATCGCTACCCGCGGCGGTGCCATTCCGCAGACGGTACCGGCGCCGGCAGGGCTGCTGATTAACCCAGGTGATGTTCTGGAACTAACCCAGGCGCTCCGTCAGCTGATCACACAGACTGAGCTTCGAACTGAGCTCGCGACTGCTTCGCGCGCAGCAGGTCAGCGTCTGGCCACCTGGCCTCAGGCGGTTCAGTACTGGTTACAACAGGTTGAGAGGTTTGTTGCATGAGTGGTTTTAACGCCGATTGGCTGGCACTTCGCGAGCCCGCCGACCGACACGCACGCGATCCGCAGTTGGCTCATGACTTCATCGGTGCGCTGAGCGCGCCTGGCGGAGCCCCGCGACGCTTGATCGACCTTGGCGGTGGCACGGGAGCCAATCTGCGCATTCTGGCACCCCTGATCGACGGTGACCAGCAATGGCTTTTAATCGATTGGGATACCCATCTGCTCGAACATGCGTGTAAGGCTCTTGGTGATTGGGCGCAGGCTCTGGGTCACCGGGTCAGTTTCCAGGCTTCATACGTCGACATTCAAAGCCCTCGCGGTCGTTGGCAAATCCGAACCCGCAGGCTCGATCTCGCTCAGTCACTCGAGTCAATTGAACTCAAGAACTTTGACGCAGTGGTCACCACGGCCTTTCTCGATCTGGTGTCCGCACCCTGGCTTGATCGATTGGCTGCGTGGCTGGCGCAGACCCCTCGCCCGCTGCTGGCCACGCTCACCGTCGACGGCCGTCGGCAATGGTATCCAACCCACCTGAACGACGAATTCATTCAGCGCGCCTTTCGAACCCACCAGGCCGGGGACAAAGGCTTTGGCGAGTCTCTTGGCCCTGCCGCCATCGATGACCTGTGCGCGCGACTATCTGCACGCGGTTTTCAGGTGCGTACAGCGCCCAGCGACTGGCAACTGGATGGCCATAGTCGCCAGCTCTTACAGACACTTCTGAGCGATGAAGCTGCTGTGGCCCTTGAAGTCCATCCCGAAGCTCAGATCGCTATCCGCGAGTGGCTCAGCGTGCGCAGCGCGCAGCTCGAATTGTCTGAACTAAGCCTTCGAGTCGGTCATCAGGATCTGCTCGCGCTACCTGGCTAGGCCTACACGCCCGTCGCTGCAATAATGCGCTGCAGCCACCTTATTTTCGGACAGGTCTGAATGGATATCACCGATCAAACGATTCGGGCGCGCGGCCGCACCCTGCTAGCCAACGGTCAGGACGCCGCTTCCGAACCGGACTCCGCACGCACGCTTTTAAAAAACATGCGAGCTGAACTGGTACGCGAGGACGGCAGTATCGTCCCTGGCTATCTGCGAATTCGGCGTACTAACGGCCAACGTCATCTTGAAGCGCAAAGCCGCTGGCGATGGGGTGATAAATCTGATGCGCGCCAATGGGTTCAATCACTGGTTGATCATGCCTACACTGAGCGGCTCACGCCCGCTGCCAGGACTGCGCTGAATGAAGCCCTGCAGGCCTATTTCGCCCGAAGCGGCAATCGTCTGGGTACGCAAAGCTTTGTCAGGCTGGTCGACACCCTGGAGGGGATCGCCAGCCCGACGAGCGACAGACGCGCTCTGACACCCACAGCACGGCTCAACCTTGAGCCCGTGGCACGACTTGCCCTGGAAGGTATTGTTCCTGCGGTGCCAGGACAAGGTCTTGAAGGCCCTTTCGGTGCCGGCCACGCAAAACTGTTTGGTACTGCCCAGGCCCAGCTCACAGCGCTGAAGACTGAGCTTGATGCAACAGCCACGGATGAGAAAAAAAAATATACCGCGCGGTTATTTCAGCATCTGCTAGCCCCGCCTAAATTAAACCCGCCCGAGCTGGTTCGGTCGGCCACGGCACCGGTACAGCATGTGGTGGGCGATGCCGATGGCAGCCTATGCCGGGTGCTGATCTCGGCCATCGCATCGGGTCATCTCAGTCTCAGCGCGGCCGGCACGCAGCAACTCGCTTCACTCATGCACGATGAGTCTGCCTCCATGTTCGAGGCCGATCGGATCGCCTATCAGTCTAACCCTGCCATCGCAGATCGTTTTGATGCACTGTTGAACGAAATTCAAGTACACCCAAGCGCCGACGGCCGTCGATTGGTTTTCATGGGAGACCTGCTCCACGATCGGCTGTCAAACAATAAACCAGCGCTGGGTCGGCTGATCGAGCGGCTTTCGGGCAGTGAAACCCAGCGAGCTGACGGCGCGCCAGGTGTGGTGTTTATTCTGGGCAACCATGATGTATTCGAAGAGGTTCAGGGCTCCTTGCTGCAAAATAGCGAGGTATCTGAGTACCGCGACTATCGCGAACAGAATGGCTTCTTTGCCGCCAAAGACCTCAGTGCCGAGCAAAGCACGCAACTCAGTCAACAGTGCTTCAAACGCGCCTGGTTTGATGCTGACCTGGGCGTGTTTTTTTCTCATAACGGTGTCATTCAGGGCACGGCGCAAAGCGAATATCTCACCGGTGTTGGCCAATTTCAGGCTGACTCACCGGCTACACTGGCTGCCCGCATGAATGCCGCGCCACTGGCTCGTCTCGCACGGGTATCTTTTCCGTACCTCAGGGGCGAGGCGGTCGAGCAGGCGACTTTCACTAACTTTCGCCCTGATGAACAGAGGATCAGCGATAACGGGCTGGGCACCGTCACACGTGACGGTCAGCCACGTCCGGTCTTTCAGGTACATGGACACAACGGTGCGATCGGTAACACCGGGCGTTCAATTCATTTAAACGCACGCGATGAGCAATCCCGGTTCGTGCCGATCTGCGCGGTACTGAACGCCACTTAACCCTTATGGATCTTTCCGCACACACGCCCATGATGCAGCAGTACCTGCGCATCAAGGCTGAATACCCAGACGTGCTGCTGTTTTATCGAATGGGCGACTTCTACGAGTTGTTTCATGATGACGCCGATAAAGCTGCTCGACTGCTGGGCATCACGCTGACACGACGAGGCGAATCAGCGGGCACGCCCATACGTATGGCCGGAGTCCCTTACCACGCCGCTGAGCAGTATCTGGCGCGACTCATTCGTATGGGCGAATCAGTCGCTGTCTGCGAGCAAATCGGTGACCCGGCGCTCTCAAAGGGTCCAGTTGAGCGCAAGGTGGTTCGCATCGTCACGCCGGGTACGCTGACTGATGCGCAGCTGCTACCCGAGCGCGAAGATCGACTGCTGGCGGCACTCCATATGCCGGCCCGTACCGGCATGCCTTGGGGACTCGCCTGGATGGCGCTGGCCAGTGGTGAGTGTTGGCTGGCCGAACTATCCCTTGAGGCTCTGGCACGCGAACTTGATCGCCTGCGCCCAGCCGAACTGGTACTGGCTGAAAGCGGACGGCTGACGCCCGAGCTTGCGGCCGTACTGGGTGCTGCACCCATTGCCCGGGTGCCCGACTGGCATCTGCACACTGACCGTGCCGGCCCGGCGCTGGCCCAGGCGCTGGGTACGCAGAGCCTCGCAGGTTTTGATGCGGCCGACCTGCCGCAGGCTCAGGGCGCCGCTGCCGCGCTACTGGCTTATGTCACCCGCACACAGGGTCGCTCCCCGTCGCATGTACAAGGCCTTCGCGTCTATCGCGGTGATCAATTCATGGTGCTGGATGCAGCGGCTCGTCGCAACCTTGAAATCGTCGAGACCCTGCGCGGAGATGACGGTCCCACCCTACTGCGCGTGCTCGACCACTGCGCAAGCCCAGCGGGAGGACGCCTGCTGCGGCGCTGGTTACTGACACCGCTGCGCGCAGCTGAGCTCGTATCGCTGCGTCATGATCGCATTGAAAGCCTCGCCCAGCTGCATAGCCTTCTGCATCAACGTATCGCACTCATCGCTGACCTTGAACGCATCGCAGCGCGTATTGCGGTCGCCTCTGTGCGCCCCCGGGAACTGGCCGCTCTGCGCGATGCCGTGCCTTTGATTACACAGCTGCGGGAGATGCTGACAGGGTCGGCAGGCGGTGAGGGCCTGGCCTATCTGCCAAGTGCTCTACGAGAGCTCTTTGCCGATATATGCGAGGCGCTGCAGGTGCCCGACAGGGCCTGGCAGCCCATCGCACAGGCTCTTCTCGACGAACCCGCCGCTCTCGCCCGCGACGGTGGCGTCATTCGCCCTGGGTTCGATCCCGAACTCGACGAGCTACAGGCCATCGATGCCGGCTGCGACAACTTTTTGGCAGAGCTCGAGCGGCGCGAACGCGAGCGCACGGGCATCGCTAATTTACGCGTTGGCTACAACAACGTAC
>JBDLQY010000051.1:0-10616 GCA_039800325.1 Pseudomonadota bacterium
AGGGGTAATTGGCCTCTGCTAGAGTCGCGGCGCTTTCCAAGGGTCTGCGAACGCTCAGCGTTGTGATCCTGAAGGCTTTCTCCAACCCTAGGAATTAAACAGCAGGAGATCGTCATGCCGAATCTCAAGGGCACGAAAACCCACCAGAACCTGAAGGACGCCTTCGCCGGCGAAAGTCAGGCTAACCGTCGTTATCTGTATTTCGCAAACAAGGCCGACGTTGAAGGTCATCCCGAAGTTGCCACGCTGTTTCGCTCCACCGCCGAAGGTGAGACCGGTCATGCGCATGGTCATCTTGACTACTTGGCCGTCGTAGGCGACCCCGCCACCGACTTGCCCATCGGCAGTTCGGCAAATAACCTCAAAGCAGCGGTTGCTGGCGAGACCCACGAGTACACCGACATGTACCCCGGTATGGCCAAGACCGCCCGCGACGAGGGCTTCGACGAGATCGCTGACTGGTTTGAGACGCTGGCCAAGGCCGAGCGCTCGCACGCCAACAAGTTCGCGAAGGCCCTCGAGCAACTGGCCTGAGCCCACTGAGCGGCAGTCTTAACGCTCTGTAGTTTCGGGCGTATTACTGTCCAAGGGGGCACTCTGGGTGCCCCCTTGTTGTTTCAGGCTCTCAACGCGCCCACACTGCTTTAAGAACATCACCCTCCCCTGCTCAAGCGAGACTGTCATGACCGTTCGCGAAGGTTCGCTGGAAGCTCCCACCCGGCATCCGCTCGACTGGCTCAACCCCGACTTTTATAACGAAGAGTCGACCCTCAAGGAAATGGAGCGGGTTTTCGACATCTGTCACGGCTGCCGCCGTTGCGTGAGTCTGTGCCAATCGTTTCCCACCCTTTTCGATCTGGTTGATGAAAGCAGCACGGGCGAGGTCGACGGTGTCGACAAAAAGGACTACTGGAAAGTCGTCGATCAGTGCTATTTGTGCGATGTCTGCTATCTGACCAAATGCCCGTATGTACCTCCCCACCCCTGGAACCTTGATTTTCCGCACCTGATGCTGCGGGCCAAGGCGATTCAGTTCAGAAAGGGCACGCCCACTAGATTTCGCGATAGCCAACTGGCTTCAACCGATCGCAATGGTTCGCTGGCGGGTATTCCGGTTGTGGTCACATTGGTCAATGCACTTAACCGTAATGCCAGCGCTCGCGGTCTGCTTGAAAAGCATATGGGAGTCGACCGCAAAGCTTGGCTACCTGAATTCACCAGCGAAAAATTTCGCGCCACCGCCGCAGCATCGAAACCACACCCGGTTCGAGATGGATCACGTACGCCTGGCAAAGTCGCGATTTTTTCGACCTGTTACATCAACTACAACGAGCCCGGGATCGGGCACGACCTCATTAAGATCCTTGACCACAACCAGATTCCGCACGTGCTGGCTGAAAAGGAAGCCTGCTGTGGCATGCCTAAGCTTGAACTGGGCGATTTGGAAGGCGTGAAAGCGCTCAAAGAAAAAAATATTCCCGCGCTTGCAAAACTGGCTCGCGAGGGATACGCCATCGTGGCCCCCATCCCGTCTTGCGGACTCATGTTCCGTCAAGAACTTCCGTTGATGTTCCCGGATGATGCAGATGTCAAGGCGGTGCAGAAAGCGATGTTTGATCCCTTTGAGTATCTGGTATCCCGCGCCAAGGACGGCCTACTTAACAAGGATTTTAAGTTGGGGCTGGGCGCCGTTTCGTATCACATTGCCTGCCATCTTAGGGTGCAGAATATCGGACAGAAAACCCGAGAACTGCTCGAGATGATCCCAGACACCGCTGTGAATACCGTCGAGCGCTGTTCGGGCCATGCCGGCACATGGGGAGTCAAAAAAGAGTTTCATGCCAACGCCATGAAAATTGGGCGGCCCGTGTTCCGGCAGATGGCAGAGCACCCTTCGGGCGAACCTCAATGGATCGCCTCTGACTGCCAACTGGCCGGGCATCACATCGAGCAGGGTATGCGCGAGTCGGGTCGTGATGTGGACGACAAGCTTGCCCACCCGCTAACCCTGTTACGCATGGCTTACGGACTGTCCTGACAAAGCTTTACCTGAAGTTTTCGAACAAAACCTCACGCCCTCATCCTCACTTTTTTACGGAGCGATCAAAATGCCACCCGTTACCCGTGAATCGCTGATGACTCTGGAAGCCTACTCGCGCGCGCGCCCTGAGTTTCGCCGCTCGGTGATAGAGCACAAAAAGCCGCGAACAGTACATCTCGGTCAGCACGTGACGCTGTTATTCGAAGACGAGCTGACCGTGCGTTACCAGATTCAGGAAATGCTTCGAATCGAAAAAATCTTCGAAGAAGAAGGAATTCAGCACGAGCTCGAGGCCTACAACCCCTTGATTCCTGATGGTCGCAACTTCAAGGCAACCATGCTCATCGAATACGAAGACGCCACGATTCGCCGCCAGGAGCTTGCCAAGCTTATCGGTATTGAAGATCGCGCCTGGGTACAGGTCGAGGGATCGCCCAGGGTATATGCAATCGCCGATGAGGATCTCGAGCGTGAAAATGCGGAGAAGACGTCATCCGTGCATTTTCTGCGCTTCGAACTGACTGAGGACATGGCTGCGGCTCTGAAATACGGCGTTTCACTGTCGATTGGCGTTGACCATGTCAACTACACCGCAAGCCTATCGCCTGTCAGCAGTGAGACCAAGGCTGCTCTGGTCCGTGATCTGAGCTGATTTCGCGGTGCCATTCGGCGGCGCGTCTTAGTCACTGACGCGCCGTCCGGTCAGACCCCTGACGGGTACTGGGACATCAGTCTGCCCTGCATTTACGAGTACCACGCCCTGCAGTGCGGTGCCGTTGACCCGCAGTCGCGCCGACCTGAGTGTTCCGCTGTTGTCGCGAAACCTGAAGCGCAACTCTGACCCTCGAAGCTCCGCCCCAAGCAAGGCCTGGCTTGCACCCGCAGCCTGTAGACTTCCGCCCACGCGCTGAAATTGCTGATCGAGTTGCAACATGTACTTCTCACGCGTGTCGCTTGATAGCGCTGCAGCCTCAATTTCCCAGCGACCGCTTACCTGCGCCGGAACAATCCACAAGTACGCGGTGTTGCCATTAACCACTGCCGTTTCGTCTGGCTCCCAGTCCTGCATGCCAAAAGTATTTGACACCACGCGGGTGCCTGGTTTCATAGCCAGAATGGTGGGCCGCAGACGAAAGTTAAGCTCCTCGAGCAAATACAGCGTCAACACCGTCGCTGACGAAAAATCCTCTTTAAAAATATCGCCATGGATGATGCGGACCCGATCCGCCACGCCTGCTCGCGTCGTGTTGCGCTCGGCGAGGGCCGCCATCTCCCGGTTGTATTCAATACCGACAGCACGGGCACGATTACGCAAGGCCGCGGCGATGGCGATCTTGCCGTCGCCGGCGCCAAGGTCATACACAAGATCGTTTGGTCCAACCTCAGCCATAGTAAGCATCTTCTCGACAAGATCGTCACGTGTCGGTAGCCACATGACATCCTTGCCAGGCTGCCCAAGCTGGGGCGTGTATTGGGCGTCGCCGGCGGGCGGCGCGCCCGGACTGGCGTGACCGGGCGCTGCCATGTTTAGAGCTGACAGCAACAACAGACCCGACGCCAGTAGACTGCCCAGGCGCGTCCATGAGCCCTGGACAGGGCGCACCAGTGGTACAGAGAAAACGCTCATACATCCTCCGTCAGTGGGTGTGCAGTGTAGCGCCAGAGGGGCTTAGGCATAGACGCCACACAACACACGGCACAATAGCAACTTTTCTAGCATGGCCTTCAGGAGACCGTTCATGAAATTCGCACGTACTTGGTTGACAGCAGCGGCGATCATCTTCGCCGCGGGCACGGCACAGGCCCAGAGCGACACTGTCAAGATTGGCGTCATCCTTCCAATGACCGGTCAACAGGCCTCAACCGGCCGACAGATTGATGCGGCAATCAAACTGTGGGTTTCGCAGAATGGCAATCGCGCTGGTGGCAAGAAGGTTGAAATCATTGTCAAGGATGATGGAAGCCTGCCGGATGCCACCCGACGCCTGGCCCAAGAACTGGTCGTCAACGACAAAGTCGTTGCGCTGGCCGGCTTCGGCATTACCCCGTCGGCCATGGCCACGGCCCCAATTGCCACGCAAAGTAAGACCCCCATGGTCGTTATGGCAGCAGCGACCTCCAGTATTACCGAAGCCTCACCGTTTATTGTGCGGACCAGCTTCACGCTACCCCAGGCCTCTGTAGCCCTGGCCGAGTGGGCGAACAAAAACAACATTAAGCGCGTGATTTCTCTGGTTGCTGACTACGGCCCGGGCTACGACGCCGAAAAATTCTTCACCAATCAGATTCTTCTGAACAGCGGCACGGTGATGGATAAGCTACGCACCCCGATGCGCTCACCGGATTTCGCACCCGTTTTGCAGAAAGTGCGTGACAGCAAGCCCGATGCGCTGTTCGTATTTCTGCCCTCGGGCCAGGGTGCGGCTTTCATGAAGCAGTTTGGCGAGCGTGGGCTTGATAAGTCGGGAATTCGACTGATCGCAACCGGAGACGTCACGGATGACGACCAGCTCAATGATATGGGTGACGTTGCTCTGGGCGTAATCAACTCACATCATTACTCGGCCGCACACCCCAGCCCCGCAAATAAAAAATTTGTTGAGGCTTTCCAAGCCATGCACAAGTTTCGCCCTAACTTCATGGCTGTCGGCGGCTACGATGGCATCCGCCTGATTTACAGTGGCCTTGAAGCAACGAAGGGTGCTGGCGGTGAAAAGCTTCTCAGTGCCATGAAGGGACAGATTTTCGAAAGTCCGCGTGGTCAGGTCCTGATTGATGCGCAAACCCGCGATATCGTTCAGGACATGTACATTCGGAAAGTCGAGCGGCGCGACGGCCAGCTCTGGAACATCGAGTTCGACGCTGTTCGAGAGATGAAAGATCCGGGCAAGCTGAAGTAAGTCGTTTGCGAGTGCGTCCGCCGGGTAGCTTGCCCGGCGCGTACGCACTAGACGCCAAGAATCCCTGATGCTCACTTTGGTCTTTGACGGCATTGCCTACGGCATGCTGCTGTTTGTTCTGGCGCTCGGTCTGGCCGTGACCATGGGTCTGATGAATTTCATCAACCTGGCCCATGGTGCGTTTGCGATGGCCGGCGGCTACATTCTGGTCGTACTCATGCAGCGCATGGGCTGGCCTTTTCTGGCTTGCCTGCCGGTCGCCTTCATCATGACGGCTTGCTTGGGGGCCTTGCTTGAACGCACTCTTTATCGCCCCATGTACGCCAAGCCCCACCTCGATCAGGTCTTGTTCAGCATCGGGCTTACCTTCATGGCGGTTGCTGCAGTCGATTTCGTCATGGGGTCGTCGCAAGTCAATATTCAGACACCTGAATGGCTGCGTGGCCGTATTGAAATGGGCGAGGGCGCACTGAGCATCGGCATGGGACGGTATCGCCTGTTCATCATCGTCGTTTGCGTTGTGCTGACCATTTTTTTGCAATGGACCCTGAGCCGTACCCGCTTTGGCGCTCGTCTCAGAGCCGCAGTCGACGATCCCCGAGTCGCGGCGGGAATGGGCATTCCTGTCAATCGTATCTTTCTCACGACCTTTGCGGTGGGGTCCGGCCTGGCTGGCTTGGGTGGCGCCTTGGGCGTTGACATCCTCGGTCTAGACCCCAGCTTCCCGTTCAAGTTCATGATTTACTTTCTGATCGTGTGCGCTGTTGGCGGCACCAGTTCCATATCGGGCGTACTGGTCGCGGCTTTGCTGCTGGGCCTGGCAGATGTTTTCGGAAAGTACTACGTACCCAAGCTCGGCGGCTTCATTGTTTACGTACTCATGATCGCCATTCTTTTGTGGCGACCGCAGGGCTTGTTCAGTCGGGGAGGCACGCGATGAACGGTTTTCGCCGCCAAGCGGGCACGGAATCGGTCCCTGGTGAGGCGCTGGCGCGCCCATCCGTTAACCGTCTCACGGCCGGAGTGCGCAGGCGGTCCTGGGAACTCGGCGTCTGGCTGCTGCTATGGGCAGCGCCCATAGCCTTACCACAGCATGCGGCACTGATCAGCGAGATTGCAATCCTAGCCCTGTTTGCACTTTCGCTGGATCTCGTACTGGGCTATGCCGGTATCGTTTCGCTGGGACACGCCGCCTACTTTGGAACCGGCGCTTATGCCGCTGGCCTCTTTGCCAAGCACGTGATGCCCGATCCGCTACTAGGCCTGCTGGTTGGCACACTCGCAGGCGCAGCACTGGGCGCGTTAACCAGCCCCATGATCGTACGCGGTACCGATCTCACCCGGCTCATGGTCACGATGGGTATTGCCCTGGTACTTGTCGAGCTGGCTAACCGCTTCGACACCATCACGGGCGGCGCAGACGGACTGCAGGGTGTCGTGATGGGCCCTGTCGCGGGCCTCTTTGAGTTTGACCTCACCGCCCGTACCGCATCGTTTTACAGCCTCACCGTGCTATTTATGGCGTTTATTCTGCTTCGGCGGATTGTTCATTCGCCCTTCGGAATCTCGCTACAGGCTCTGCGCGATAACCGCCTCCGGCTGTCGTCGCTGGGCATATCGGTCAACGCTCGCCTTGCCTGGGTGTACACGGCAGGTGCCGCTCTCGCCGGCTCTGCCGGCGCATTACTCGCGCAGACAACCGGGTTCGCATCGCTAGACGTACTCGACTTTCATCGTAGTGCTGATGTCATGCTGGCCCTGATCATCGGCGGCGCAGGATGGCTATGGGGCGGCCTTATCGGTGCAGTCGCCTTCAAGGTGCTGCACGACGTCCTGTCCTCAATCACGCCGCAGTACTGGACCTTTTGGATCGGACTCTTTCTGGTGATGCTCATGCTCATCGGGCGAGACCGCCTGTTCAGGCCCTGGCAATGGTTGCGTCCCGCCACTTCGAATCGCGCCGATCGATGACACACGCTGTACTTCAGACCCATGAGCTCATGATGCGCTTCGGCGGCATCGTTGCCACCGATCGAGTCTCCCTCAGTCTGCAGCGGGGTGCACGCCACGCGCTCATAGGTCCTAACGGTGCCGGCAAGACGACTCTTGTAAATATGCTGGCCGGAGTTCTTCGCCCCAGCGCTGGGCGAGTCGAGATGAGTGGTATCGACATCACTCGACTATCGCCGCACCAGCGCGTGCGTCTTGGACTGGTGCGTACCTTTCAGATCAGTCAGCTGTTCATGAGCCTCACGCCCCTGCAAAGCCTGGCCATGGCCATCAGCGCTCGAGACGGTAAAAGTTCCAGTTGGTGGCGTCCCCTGGGTGCCGATCCAGCCGTGATGCCTGAAAGCGAGGCGCTGCTCGAACAGTTTCGGCTGTCTGACTATGCCGACCATCCGACATCCGCGTTGCCGTACGGTAAGCGTCGACTCCTCGAAATCGGTTTGGCTGTCGCGCTCAAGCCCAAGGTTCTGTTGCTGGATGAACCCGCAGCCGGTGTACCCGCCGCCGAGCGACCAGATATTCTCGGTACGGTTGCTGCACTGCCACAGGACGTGTCGGTGCTTCTCATCGAGCACGACATGGACCTGGTCTTCAGTTTCGCTCAGCAGATTACCGTTCTGGTTAATGGCGCCATTCTGACTGAGGGTGCACCCGAGACCATCGCTAGCGACCCACGAGTGCGCGCCGTGTACCTGGGCGATGCAGCGACCGAGCATCGTTAAGACACTTGCCATGACAAAACCGGTGCTCACTGTTGAGAATCTAAGCTGCGGACATGGCGATGCTGTGGTGCTTAGCAACATCAATCTGCACCTGAACGCGGGCGAATCAGCGGCATTACTGGGCCGAAACGGCACCGGTAAGACTACGCTCATTGATACGCTGGTGGGCGTTGCAAAGCGCCACAGCGGCCGAATCGTACTGGCAGGTCGCGACATCACGACACTTCCCCCTTATGAACGCGCTGCCGCTGGCATTGGCTGGGTGCCCCAAGAGCGCAACATTTTCCGTTCGCTGACGGTTTTAGAGAATCTCACTGCAGTGGCCAGGCCCGGACCTTGGGATGTTCGGCGAATTTTTGATCTGTTTCCGCGACTGGCCGAACGACGCAGCAATCTGGGTACCCAACTGTCAGGCGGCGAGCAGCAAATGCTGGCCTTCGGTCGGGCTCTGGCCTTAAACCCTCGGCTACTATTGCTTGATGAGCCCCTCGAGGGCCTTGCCCCCATCATCGTCCAAGAACTTTTGTCTGCTATTGGCCGAGTCGCCCGCGAAGAGGGCTTATCGTCCATCGTGGTCGAACAACATCCCCATCTCGTATTGAGCGTTACCGATCAGGCCTGGGTGCTTGACCGCGCCAGCATTGCCTTACGCGCCGCCAGCGCTGAGCTTCTGCAAGACTCCAGCCCACTTGATGCCTGGCTGGGGGTCGGATCTCACTGATTACTACTGTTATTCATGTTTGCCTTCGGAGAGCCCGTCATGACTACACGCACCCAACCGCCCTTTCGCGCTGACCACGTTGGCAGCTTTCTTCGTCCCAAGTATTTGTTAGACGCGCGCGAGCAGAAGGCGCGCGGCGAAATAACGCCCGAGCAGTTGCGTCTGGTCGAAGATCGCGCGATTGCCGAAATTGTGAAGTTCCAACAAGATGTAGGACTGCAGTCTATTACCGATGGCGAGTTCCGCCGTACGTATTTTCATATCGACTTTCTCGACCAGCTGGGCGGCGTCAAGACCGATATCCCAGTGACCGTGCGCAAGCCCGACGGCACAGAAGAGCTTGCGCCGCCGACCATCCGCGTAGTTGACAAGGTTGAACACGTACGCCCCATACAGCTGGCTGATTTCAATTACCTCAAGTCTCAGGTGGCATCGGGCCACACACCCAAAGTCACGATTCCCTCGCCAACGATGCTTCACTTTCGGGGTGGTCGTGCGGGTATCAGCAAGGCCGCATACCCCGAGCTCGAACCGGATTTTTATGATGATGTGGCCCGCGCCTATGGTGACGAACTTAAGTCATTGGCGGCGGCCGGCTGTACGTATGTTCAGATGGACGACACCAACCTCGCCTACCTGTGCGACGAACGCATGCGCGAGGCAGCGCGGGCGCGAGGCGATGATCCCAATGAACTGCCACATCGATATGCAAAATTCATCAACAAGGTTGTTGCGCACAAGCCTGCCGGAATGACGCTTGGAATTCACCTGTGTCGAGGTAACTTCAAGAGCACCCATGCGGCGGCTGGAAATTACGAGCCTGTGGCTGAAGCTCTGCTGGCTGAGATGAATCTTGATGCATTCTTTCTCGAGTACGACGACGACCGCTCGGGCGACTTCCGCCCTCTACGCTTTCTACCCAAGGGCAAGACTGTGGTGCTTGGTCTGGTGACGACGAAGTTCGGAGAGATGGAAAGCAAGGACACGCTCAAGCGACGCATTGACGAAGCTGCACGCTATGCGCCGCTTGATCAATTGTGCCTGTCACCCCAGTGCGGTTTTTCAAGCACCGTGCATGGCAACAATATCGCTGTCGAAGCGCAGCGCGCCAAGCTTCGTCTGGTGGTTGAGACCGCGCAGGAGGTCTGGGGCTAAGCTCGTGCGCGTAGCGGTAAGCGCCCCGTTCGGTGTGAAGGGTTTGGGCGCGTGGCGGTAGGCGCCCGTGCGCTTCAGTTGCGTTATTGGGTTCAGGCGCGTGGCGGTAAGCGCCCGTGCGCTCATAGTCTGCGGCCTGTCCTGCGGACAGGCTTCCCTTCGCTCGGGCCCTTCGCCGGGGCGCCCCGAACTCGGCCGCCGAGGCGGCGGCCTCAAACATGCGGGGCGCTAGAACCCCCAGCGAAGCTGTCCCTCGCTCGGCTTGCCAAAATCGCGCAAAGCGCTTCCCGCCCCGCGCCCTACCCGCCCCCAACACCGTGACACACGCTTCGCCGCACACGCCATCACCCCGATCGACTCAAATGCACGGCATGCGCGCAGGCCGCTTGCCGTTCGCCGCTAAATCTTCATTACCAACCAACAGCGAGCGGTCAGCGCCGCGCGCTCGTCCATGCGCCGCCTGCGGTTGCGGACTCGGTGGCGGCGAGGGGGCAAGCCACCCGAGCGATTTCGGCAAGCCCAGCGAGGAGCAAGTCCGCCGGACTCTCCTGAGCGCCCCGCTTGTCTGAGGCTGCGCGAGCAGCCGAGTTCGGGGCGCTCCGGCGGACTGCTCCGAGCGCAGGGTAGTCCAGCCACAGGCCGGACCGCAGCCGTATGAGCGAGCGGTGGCTTACCGCTCGCCGACAAACATTCATCCCAACAAGCCTGCGTGCGATAAGCGCCGCTCGCACATCAAGACTCGGCCTGTGGCGGAGCGCCGAGCGGCGGCGAGCGAAAAGTGCCGAGCAATCGCACGTGTACCACCTGCGGTCGAGGACCCGGTGGCGGCGAGGGGGCAAGCCACCCGAGCGATTTCGGCAAGCCCAGCGACGAGCAAGTCCGCCGGACACTCCTTAGCGCCCCGCTTGTCTGAGGCTGCGCGAGCAGCCGAGTTCGGGGCGCTCCGGCAGACTGCTCCGAGCGCAGGGTAGTCCGGCCGCAGGCCGGACCGCAGCCGTATGAGCGAGCGGTGGCTTACCGCTCGCCGACAAACATTCATCCCAACAAGCCTGCGTGCGATAAGCGCCGCT
>JBDLQY010000052.1:0-12335 GCA_039800325.1 Pseudomonadota bacterium
AAGCGTGCCGACACAGAACGCAAACAACACATAGGCTTCGGGCCAGCCCGGGCTGGCCAGGAAGACCGCCCATAGAGTAGGCCACAGCAGTAGCAGGGTACCGATGGGTTTGTGCAGACGCACTAATCGCCAGTAGAGCGCCAAGCGACCGATTACGGTTCGATCGGCCGCCAAAGGGCCCTGCGGATGATGGGGATCAGTTGCGTGCGTCATCGTGGGATTATCGCCTGCGCCGATGGCAACTCAATCAATCGACCACCTGCGCGCGGATCAGGTCGATACAGGCGATTGCCGACCACCATGTGGACCCTGTCGCGTGCGGCGCTCTCGATCGGCGTGATGGCTGGCGGCGCACTGACCATGAGTCCGGCCGCACGCATGCGCGCGAGATTGTTGGGACCGATGCCGGGAACCCGGGTCTTGAGTTCATCAAGACTTTGAAAAAGACCTCGTCGTTCGCGCTCTTGCACAATGCGAACGGCAATCGCCGGACCGATGCCGCGCACCTGCTGCAGACCATCGGTATCAGTCTGGTTGGCGTCAACGAGTTTTGCCACAGACGCCGTTGCCTCGGACCCCGCCGACGAGCCCGTTGTGGCCGAGACTGTTGCAACCGATGCCGGCGCCGATGGGGCCCGCCCATGCGCGGGTGACGCCAGCATGATCAGCACCAGAAGGCCAATAAGACTGGTGAGGCCAGGGGCATCGATCAGTTCCGGTCGATCATTCATATGCGCAGCATCGCCGGGGCTGCCTGTACAAACCAGATCGTGACCTATCGGCAGACCTAGGTCTAACGCAGCGGGCCAGGTCAAGCGATCAACGCAGCGCTGTTGAAGGCCCGTCCAAGCCCCGAAACCCCAATCAGCCAGACCTCGCAATCTGCCCTTGCCAAGCCTCACACACGACCCAGGTCTTCAAGCCTTTGCGCAGAGTAGGTATCCCAGCGATTACAGCCGGGGCACTGCCAGTAATGCTGACGAGCCTTAAAGCCACAGTGTCGGCAGATCCTGCGCGACAGTCGCTGAGCCTGAGCGTGTACCAGATGACCGATAAGTTGCAGCTCTTCGCGCGCCGTAGTGTCGGCCTCAAGCGCTCGCAGTTCAAGCAGGCGCTCAAGTCCTACCAGCGAAGGAACATCCCGAAGCGCCTGATGCGCCCAGGCCAGCGTTGCCGCTGAGCCATCTCGATCAAGTCTCGCCGATACCAGGGCGCAGAACAAATCGATGGACGGATGCTCGCCGTACACCGCTTCAAGCGCGGTCAAACCTTCGCTGGCGCGCCCAAGCGCACGATGCGCCTGCATCCAGTCATCTGCAATTAGAGAAACGAATGCGGGCTGCGCTCGGAATAAAGTGCTCCAGAATTCAATCGCCTGCTCGGGGCGACCGGCGGCCAAAGCCATACGCGCTCTTAGCATGGCAATGCGGGGATGGCCAGGCGCCACCTGTGCAGCGGCATCCAACTGCGATTGTGCCTGCGCCACGCGATCTGGCCCAGCTGCGGCAGTCATGCTGCTCTCGGCCAGTTCACAGTGGAAATGCGCTACCGGCTCGGTCGCCTGCAATGCCGACGCCTGACGCGCCTGAGCAGAAAGCTCAATCGCCTGAGGCCAATCTCGCACCATCTGCGCGATTTCCAGGCGGGCATTGAGCGCCTGAGCAGCATAGGTGCCGTCCCGTAGACCAGCGAACACCGCTTCAGCACGATCGAGCAGACCCGCCTTGAGAAAGTCCTGACCCAGTTCGAACAGCGCCCTTTCGCGCAGGCGCGCGGGCAGATCAGTACGGTCAACCAGGCTTTGATGAACCCGGATGGCGCGATCGGTCTCACCGCGCCGCCGGAACAGATTACCCAGCGCGAAATGCAGATCGACAGTCTCGGGGTCGAGACGCACCACGTCGATGAAGGCATCGATTGCCTGATCGGGCTGCTCGTTGAGCAAAAAATTCAATCCGCGGAAATACGCAGTCGGCAGCTGCGGGTCGCGTTCGTCACGCTTTCGCTCATGACGTGCGGCCCACCAGCCCAGCCCGAAAAACAGCGGCAGAGCCAGCAGCCAGCTGAAGTCAAAATCCATGGGCCGCTCAGCGCGGCAGGCGTTCGGGCCCAGCCACGGGAGCCGACTGCGTATCGACCAGAGGGGTCACCTCGGGATGTGCAGCCCGCGCGCCCACGATCTTGAGCTCCTTGCGCAACTGAGAGATTTCGCGTCGCTGGCGAAACAGACTGGGAACAGCAGCAATCAGACCCAGGGCAACGCCCAGGCCGAGAAATGACATAAGGAATACCACCAGGGGCGCACGCAGAGGAACCTGTCCGGCAAACAGCCGCAAATCAACGGGCTCAGTATTCAGCAGCGCAAATGCCAGAGCCAATACGAACAGGGCCGCGTAGAAAATCCAGGCAATAATGCGCATGATGGTTTCTTGCCGGCGGGCTCAGGCGCCGCTGCCTGCGGCCGCAGGCCCGACATCGACCCGCTCGCGCAGCTCTTTGCCCGGTTTGAAATGCGGTACCCGTTTGCCCGGCACCATGACCGTCTCGCCCGATTTGGGATTTCGCCCAATGCGCGGTGGTCGGTGCGACAACGCAAAACTGCCAAACCCACGAATCTCAATGCGGTGACCTTCCGCCAGTGTGCGCGCCATTGCATCAAGAATCGTCTTGACCGCAAACTCGGCGTCTTTGAGGACCAACTGCGGATAGTGCTCAGCCAGACGGGCAATGAGCTCCGACTTGGTGACAGCAGCTGCTGACGCTTCGCCTGCGGCAGTTTCGGCCAACACGATGGAATCAGCAGAAGCGGGGCTCATGGGTACGCAACCAGTAACTAACCGTCATACGCGCAGTGCTGGTCGCACGGCACACGTCGCAATCAACGCGTGCCGTGCGGGTTCGCTGTACGTATGCCTGGTTTACTCCTGCGGCTTGTCCAGCTTGGCGCGCAACAGAGCGCCAAGGTTGGTCGTACCGCTCGCCGCACCGCTTTCCGCCTGCATACGCTGAAGCGCCTCGGCGGTCTCGACGGTGTCTTTGGCCTTGATGGACAGGCTGATCATACGGTTCTTGCGGTCGACATTGATGACCATGGCCTCAACCTCATCGCCCTCTTTGACGTGATTGCGCGCATCTTCGACGCGATCACGCGAAATCTCAGAGGCACGCAGGTAGCCCTCGACATCACCGCCCAGACTGATGGTGGCACCACGGGCATCAATGCTGGTGACAACGCCTTTGACCATGGCACCCTTCTCGTGTGAAGAGGCGTAGTTGTTAAAGGGATCGCCCTCAAGCTGCTTGATGCCCAGCGAAATGCGCTCACGCTCGGTATCGATAGCCAGCACCACGGCCTCAACCTCGTCGCCCTTCTTGAAGTTGCGCACGGCTTCTTCGCCCGGCAGGCTCCAGGAAAGATCAGACAAATGCACCAGACCGTCGATGCCACCTGGCAGGCCGATGAACACCCCAAAGTCGGTGATCGATTTAATGGACCCGCGAACCTTGTCGCCCTTGCGATGGTTATCGGCAAACTCTTCCCAGGGGTTGGGACGACACTGCTTCATGCCCAGAGAGATACGACGACGCTCTTCATCGATCTCGAGAACCATAACCTCGGTCTCGTCGCCCAAGGCAACGACCTTACCCGGGTTGACGTTCTTGTTAGTCCAGTCCATCTCAGACACGTGCACCAGACCCTCGATACCTGGCTCGATCTCAACGAACGCGCCGTAATCGGTGATGTTGGTGACCTTACCAAACATGCGGGTGCTAGCCGGGTAACGGCGGGCAATGCCGACCCACGGATCATCGCCCAACTGCTTGACGCCCAGCGAGACGCGATTTTTCTCCTGGTCGAACTTAAGCACCTTGGCAGTGATTTCCTGGCCCACCTGCAGAACTTCGGACGGATGGCGCACACGACGCCAAGCCATGTCAGTAATGTGCAGCAGCCCGTCGATGCCACCCAGGTCAATGAACGCACCGTAGTCAGTAATGTTCTTAACCGTGCCGGTGACGATCGCGCCTTCGCGCAGCATCTCGAGCAGACGGGCACGCTCTTCGCCCTGGGTAAGCTCGAGGATTGCGCGACGCGACAGCACCACGTTGTTACGTTTGCGGTCAAGCTTGATGACCTTGAAATCGAGCGTCTTACCCTCGTACGGGTTGGTGTCCTTGACCGGACGCGTGTCGATCAGTGAGCCAGGCAGAAACGCGCGGATGCCATTGGTCATGACGGTGAGACCGCCTTTGACCTTGCCTGAAATGGTGCCGGTGACCGGCTCACCGGATTCAAGCGCCTTCTCAAGGTTGATCCAGGCAGCCAGGCGCTTGGCGCGGTCACGTGACAGGCGGGTTTCGCCGTAGCCATCTTCGATCGAATCGATGGCCACCGATACGAAGTCGCCTTGACTCACATCGAGTTCGCCGCGATCGTTGTGAAACTCTTCGATGGGTATGAAGCTCTCGGACTTAAGACCGGCATTGACGACCACATAGTTGTGATCGATGCGAACCACCTCAGCGGTGATGACTTCGCCAGAACGCATTTCCTGGCGCTTAAGCGACTCTTCGAAGAGCGCGGCAAAACTCTCGGCAACAGTGTTCAAAGTGGATATCCAGTAAAAAGCACGCCGAACGGCCGAACACTCTGAAGGACCCCGGAAGATCCGGAGACGACTCCAGCGACACGCACCGTAGGTGGTGTCGGCGTGGCGGCAACCCAGCGGAGTTGACGAAACGGTCGGCGGACCTTGAAGCCCGCAGACCACCGGTTGTGGCGGACGATGCCCGCCGACTGTGGCACGCGACGCAACCTACGCCGCGAGTCGCCTCAAATGAAGCAGCTTCAGGCCCATCGACATCGACTTAGCCTGGCCGACACGCTCGCCACAACGCCAGAATGCCGGCAACCGTCTGATCGATTGAAAGCGAGCTGGAGTCGAGCCTGTGTGCCCCTTTTGCCGCAGCCAGCGGCGCCGCACTGCGGGTTGCATCCCGCTGATCGCGCTTAACCAGATCCGACAAAAGACTTTCAAAGTTAGCAGAAAAGCCCTTTTCGATCAACTGCTTATACCTGCGACGGGCACGTTCCTCAGCGCTTGCAGTCAGAAAAACCTTAAGCGGCGCCTGCGGGAAAACCACGGTACCCATGTCCCGCCCATCAGCGACCAGACCCGGCGCGCGCTGAAAGTCGCGTTGCAGTGAGAGCAGAGCCGCCCGCAAATCGGGCAGCACGGCAATCTGTGAGGCTGCTTCGCCCACGGACTCAGTGCGGATCGCGTCGCTGACCTCTTCGCCGGCCATGAAAATGCGCGCGCCCTCAAATCGCAATTCGAGATTCGAGGCCAGCCTGGCCAGTGAAACCGCATCGCTGAGGGCCACACCCTGTCGCAGCGCTGCCAAGGCCGTAACCCTGTACAAGGCGCCCGAGTCCAGGTAGTGCCAGCCAAGTTCAGCCGCCAGACGCTGCGCAACCGTGCCTTTACCGGAGGCCGTCGGGCCGTCAATGGCGATGACCGGAATCATGGTGGCCGTCAGCACAGTCAGCCCAGATCGCGGATTCGCAGACCCGCGCCGGCCGCCAGCTGAGTAAAGCCTGGGAAGGAGGTCGCCACATTGTCGGTGTCGGCGATGGCGATCGCGCCCTGCGCGCGCAGGGCCGACATCGCAAACGCCATGGCGATGCGATGGTCGCCTTGCGACTCAATGCGGCCGCCACCCAACGCCGGGCCGCTACCGCGACCATTGATGATCATGCCGTCGGGCGTGGGCGTGGCATCAACCCCAAGCGTGCGCAAGCCCTGTGCCATCGCGGCGATCCGGTCGGACTCTTTCACCCGTAACTCTTCCGCACCAGTAACCACGGTGCGCCCGCTGGCACACGCAGCCGCCACAAAGAGTACGGGAAATTCATCGATAGCCAATGGCACGAGTGCCGCCGGTACCTCAATGCCGCGCAGCTGGGCGCAGCGCACGCGCAGGTCGGCCACCGGCTCGCCGCCGACCGTGCGCTGCTCGACGACGGTGATGTCTGCACCCATGAGCCGCAAGATGTCGAGCACTCCGGTTCGGGTGGGGTTCATGCCCACATGCTCCAGAATCAGGTCAGAGCCCTGCGCAATGGATGCGCCCACCAGGAAGAAGGCGGCAGAGCTGATGTCGGCCGGCACATCGATACGGCAGGCCTGCAGGCGCTGGCCGCCGCGTACACGCACCTTAGCCCCGTCTCGTTCAACCTGTACTCCAAAGCCTTGCAGCATGCGTTCAGTGTGATCTCGGGTAGGTGCCGGCTCGACTACTGAGGTCTCGCCTTGTGCATAGAGCCCTGCCAGCAGAATGGCCGACTTGACCTGAGCACTGGCCACCGGCATCTCGTAATGAATGCCTTTCAGCGCGCTAACCGGGCGTATGCGTACGGGGGGCCGTCCGTCTTGGGTCTGTATGTCGGCACCCATGCGCCCCAGGGGCTCGGCCACACGTCGCATCGGACGACGGGACAGGCTCTCATCACCGATCAGTTCACAGGCAAACGACTGCCCGGCCAGCAAGCCAATCAGCAATCGCATCGCCGTGCCGGCATTGCCGCAATCGAGCGACACGCTCGGCGCACGCAGCCCGTGCAGACCAACACCATGGACGGTGACTCGGCCTTGGTAGGGCCCTTCGATATGCACGCCCAACGCTCGAAAAACATTCATGGTCGAGATGGCGTCAGCGCCCTCGAGAAAGCCGCTGACGTGCGTGACGCCTTCAGCCAGTGCCCCCAGCATGATCGAACGATGCGAAATTGACTTGTCGCCCGGCACGCGGATACGCCCGCTGAGCGCGCCGCCCGCCTGAACGTCGAAGGATTGGGCCATGGAGGTCACCTTTGTGCGAGTTATTTGCGCCAGGGCGCGCTTCTTGAATGGAAAACCTATTCGATGCGATTTCGCCAGACACTGCCCCGCGCGATGAGATCGACCAGCAGACCACGGTCACGGGTTTGGAGGGCACGGTTCAGCTGATCAAGCTCGCGTTCAAAGCGCTGCGCCGACTCGAGCACCGGACCGGCATTATCCAGCAGGATGTCGGCCCACAGCTCGGCGGGCGATGCTGCGATGCGCGAAGTATCGCGAAGCCCGGCGCCACAGTAGTCAATGGCCGCCTCGGCAAGTTCGCCAGAGCCGATGGCTGCAGCCATAGCAAAGGCCAAGGCATGCGGCCAGTGCGACACCTCGGCAAAAATACGATCGTGTTGCACGGGGTCAAGCTCAGACAGGCGCGCCCCGGTCGGGGCCAAAAACTCGCTCACCCGTGGCACCAAAGCCCGATGCGCGGGCGTTGTTGGGCACAGTATCCAGCGCTTGCCGCGAAACAAATCGGGCAGGGCGGCGTCTGGTCCGTGACGCTCTGACCCGGCAATGGGGTGCCCGGCGACAAAGCGATCGAAAGCGCTACCCAGATGCACACGTGCCGCCTCGATCACACTGAGCTTGGTGCTGCCGCAATCGGTCAGTAGCGTGTTGGGGCCGATAGCTGGCGCAATCGCCTGCAGCAGCGCTGGCATCTGCATCACCGGCGCAGCCAGCACGACCCAGTCAGCGCCCTCGACTGCTGCCACCGGAGACTCGGCGCAGCGGTCGATCAGACCCAGGACCTGAGCGCGCGCACCATCAGGCGCCGGGGAGTAACCGGTCATGAAACCCTCATGACCACCAGAACGAAGCGCAGCCGCCAGCGACCCACCGATAAGCCCTGCGCCGAGAATACAGACCCGAGCCTTACGCGCCGATTCCGAGGGCACGTCAGACCGCCGGCTTGCCCAGCGCGCGGGCCAGTGCGAGCAGGAATTTTTCGTTCTCCTGGGGCAGGCCCACCGAAATTCGCAACCACTGCGGCAGACCATAGCCAGCCACTGGCCGCACAATGACACCGGCGCGCAGAAGCGACTCATAGACGGCCGCGGCATCGCCCACCTTCACCAGCACGAAATTGCCGTGTGAGGGCACGTAGGTGAGGCCCAGCTTTTCAAAGGCCGTCTGCAAGCGCTGCAGACCAGCTCGGTTCATCTGATAGCTACGCTCAAGAAAGGCGTCATCGCTCAGAGCAGCCACCGCCGCTGCCTGCGCCAGCGAATTGACATTGAAAGGCTGGCGGATGCGATTGAGCAGATCAGTCAAGGCAGGCTGCGCGACACCAAACCCCACCCGCAAGCCCGCCAGGCCATAGGCCTTGGATAAGGTGCGGGACAAGAGCAGGTTGGGATAGGTACGCACCCAGCTGACGGAGTCAAAGCGCAGATGAGGATCGAGGTACTCGTTATAGGCTTCATCAAGCACCACCACCACATCGGGCGGAACCTTGGCCAAAAAAGCGGCAATGCGGTCAGCCGGGCAAAAGGTGCCAGTGGGGTTGTTCGGGTTGGCTACGAATACGATACGGGTGTCGGCCGTCATGGCCGCTAGCATGGCATCCAGATCATGGCCGTAGTCAAGCGCAGGCACCACAATGGCGCGGGCACCAACGGCCTTGGTGGCCAGCGCATACACCGCGAACGAATACTGGGCATAAACGGCAGATTCACCCGGTTGCAAAAAGGCATGCGCAGCCAGCTCAAGAATATCGTTGGAGCCATTGCCCAGTGTGATCCAGTCCTGCGGCACCTGATAGCGCTTCGCAATGACGGCCTTAAGCTCGAAACCGTTCGCGTCGGGGTAACGGCCCAGGTCTGACAGGACCGACTGCATAGCCGCCAAGGCGGACTCGGGCATGCCCAGGGGGTTTTCGTTAGAGGCCAGTTTGACGATGTCGGCCTCGCGCAGCCCATATTCGCGTGCCAATTCCGAGATGGGCTTGCCCGCCTGATAGGGGGCCATGGACCGAACGTAGTCAGGTGCGTGTAGTGTCATAGCGATCGTCTCCGTGCTCAGAGGCGTAATGCAAAAGCGCGCAGCCAGGCGTCAGGCCCGGGCCCGCGGGTAAGACCCCACCACCTTGAAAAAGGCGGCACGATCTCGCAACTCGGACAGGGCCAGCGCCACCGGTACATCGTCTCGATGGCCAATGAGGTCAATGTAAAAGTAGTACTCCCAGGCACCCTGCCGGGCAGGTCTCGATTCGAAACGCTTCATCGACACACCGTGTCGGGCAAGCGGTTCAATCAGTGCATGGACTGCGCCGGCGCGATCGGGAACCGAGAGAATCAGCGAGGTCTGGTCTGCCCCTGATGGCGAGCACTCATACTGACCAATCACTGCGAAGCGGGTTCGGTTGTGTGGATCATCCTGAATGCCGGGGGCCACAATCTGCAGGCCATAGCGGGCCGCCGCCGTATCGGCTGCAATGGCCGCTGTCGATGCCTCGAGCGAGGCCAGGCGAGCGCCCTCTGCATTACTGGAGACTGGCACGCGCTCAATGCCGGCGAGGTTTCGATCAAGCCAGCCGGTGCACTGCGCCAGCGCCTGCGGATGTGCACAGACCCGTGCAACTCCATGAAGTGCGCCCGACAGATTCATGAGGTTATGGCGAACCGGTACCGATACTTCACCGCTGATGCGTAGGCTGGTCTGTAGCAACAGATCCAGTGACCGATTGACCGCGCCCTCTGATGAATTCTCGACGGGCACCACGCCGAAATCGACCGAGCCGGTCTCGGTGGCGCGGAAGACTTCATCGATACTGGGGCAGGCGATAGCCTCAACGCGACTGCCAAAGTGCGCCAACAGCGCAAGCTCAGAAAAAGTGCCCGGCGGGCCGAGATAGGCCACACGCAGACGCCGCTCAAGCTCGCGACAGGCCGATACCAGTTCGCGCCAGACGTCCTGTAGGGCTGCATCAGGCAGAGGCCCGGGATTGGTCTGTGCAAGGCGGGTCATGATCTGCGCCTCACGCTCAGGGCGGAACACAGCACCGCCCGTGCGTTGCTTGAGTTCGCCCACTTTCAGGACAACCGTCGCTCGCTCGCTGATCAGTGCAAGCAATTGCCGGTCAATGCGATCGATTTCACGTCGCAGCTCATCGAGCTCGGGCAAGGGCGGCACCGCACCGCTGGCTTCGGTCTGACTCATCTGGAAACTCTCCGTGACAGTCGAGGTATGCCGGACGACCCGCTGCCGTCGGCCGGCCAACGGGTCACCCGACCGCGCAGTCTAGGGCTCGCCCGGCTGATCCAACCCGGGGGCATCGCCCGCAGGGGGTTCCGCGTCATCGGCCGCATCAACCTGGGCATCAGACTCGACCACCCGCTGCAGACCCGACAGAGTGGTACCGTCATCGACCGAGATGAGGGTGACGCCCTGAGTGGCTCGACCCATGGCACGGATTTCAGACACCCGGGTACGCACCAGTACCCCCCCGGTCGTGATGAGCATGATCTCATCGCTCTCGGTGACCAGCACCGCGCCCACCACCCGGCCGTTTCGCTCGGACGTTTGGATGGCGATCATGCCTTTGGTACCGCGACCATGGCGGGTGTACTCACCAATCGAGGTTCGCTTGCCAAAGCCGTTTTCAGTGGCTGTGAGCACGAACTGACTTTCATCGCCCGCCACCAACATGGCGATAACGCGCTGTCCCTCATCAAGCATCATGCCGCGCACGCCACGCGCCGCGCGCCCCATGGGCCGCACGTCGTTTTCGTCGAAGCGAACCGCCTTGCCCGCATCGGAAAACAGCATGACATCGTACGCGCCATCGGTGACGGCTGCGCCGATCAGGAAGTCACCCTCATCCAGGTCGACCGCGATGATGCCGGCCTTGCGCGGGTTCGAGAAATCGGTCAGCGGCGTTTTCTTGACGGTGCCGAGACTGGTCGTCATGAACACGTAATGCGATTCGTCAAAGGATTTGACCGGCAGCACCACGGTAATTTTTTCGCCATCGACCAGCGGAAACAGGTTGACGATAGGGCGTCCACGCGAGTTACGCGTACCCTGCGGCACCTCCCAGACCTTAATCCAGTAGACGCGGCCCCGATCGGAAAAGCACAAAATGTACTGGTGCGTGTTGGCGATGAAGAGCTGGTCGATCCAGTCCTCTTCTTTGGTGGCAGCAGCCTGTTTGCCGCGGCCACCGCGTCGCTGGGCACGGTATTCGGACAGGGGCTGGCTCTTGATGTAACCCGCATGCGATAGGGTGACCACCATGTCCTGCGGAGCGATCAGGTCTTCGGTATCGATGTCGATGGCGTTGGGCTCAATCACCGAGCGACGACCATTGTTGAACTCGGCCTTGGCAGCGGCCAGCTCTTCGCTGATGATGGACGTGACCCGCTCAGGCCGCGCCAGGATGTCGAGCAGATCGGTGATCTGCGCGATGACCTCGCGGTATTCCTGAACGATTTTGTCCTGCTCGAGACCCGTAAGTCTCTGCAGACGCATCTGCAGAATTTCCTGCGCCTGAGTTTCGGACAGGCGATATTCATCACCGTGTAGCCCCACCTCGGGCAGCAGCCCATCAGGACGGAAACTGGCAATGTCAGCGCCAGCCCGCTCGAGCATTTCGCGGGCAACACCGGCACGCCAGGATCGCGCCAGCAGCCGCTCTTTGGCAACCGGAGGCGTCGGTGAGTTACGGATGAGCTCGATCATCTCGTCGACGTTGGCAATAGCCACCGCCAGCCCCTCGAGCAGATGCCCGCGCTCGCGCGCCTTGCGCAGATCGAACACCGTGCGGCGGGTAATAACCTCGCGTCGGTGTGCGAGGAACGCCTCGAGCATCTGGCGCAGGTTGAGCAGGCGCGGCTGCCCGTCGACCAACGCCACCATATTGACGCCAAAAGTGTCCTGCAGCTGCGTCTGCTTGTAGAGGTTGTTGAGGACCACCTCGGGCAACTCGCCGCGCTTAAGTTCGATGACCACCCGCATGCCCGATTTATCGGATTCATCGCGGATGTCGGAAATGCCTTCAAGCTTGCGCTCATTAACCAGCTCGGCAATGCGCTCAAGCAGAAAACGTTTGTTGACCTGGTAGGGCAGCTCGTCGACGATGATGGCGCTGCGATTGCCTCGATCGATGTCTTCAAAATGCGTCTTGGCACGCATGACCACCCGACCGCGACCGGTTCGGAAGGCCTCACGAACACCCGTAATGCCGTAAATAATGCCGCCGGTGGGAAAATCGGGCGCCGGCACCAGTTCGATGAGTTCATCGATCGTGCAGTCGGGCTGGCGCAGCATCAGCTGACAGGCGTCAACCACTTCGCCCAGGTTGTGCGGAGCAATGTTGGTGGCCATGCCCACCGCGATACCCGCAGAGCCATTGATCAGCAGATTGGGAACCCGAGCCGGTAAAACCGTGGGTTCGAGCTCTTTACCGTCGTAGTTGGGCTGAAAATCAACGGTCTCGCGGTC
>JBDLQY010000053.1:0-15588 GCA_039800325.1 Pseudomonadota bacterium
CTCAGCCTCAGCCTGCTCATCGACGCAGGCCACGATCTGCACAGGATCACCCACACCGTGTTCGGACCACAGGCGCTTTTCGTGCAACTTGGGGTTATGAGCAATCAGCTGATTGGCGGTCTGCAGAATACTCAGGCTGGAACGATAGTTCTGCTCGAGCTTGATGATGCGCAGATTCGAAAAATCAGTCTGCAGTCGACGCAGATTCTCAAGAGTTGCACCGCGCCAGCCATAAATCGATTGATCATCATCGCCCACCGCGGTAAAGGCGGCACGCGGGCCTGCCAGAAGCTTCAGCAGCTCATACTGCGCTGCATTGGTGTCCTGGTATTCATCCACCAGCAGATAGCGCAGTCGCTCGCGCCAACTCTGCGCGAGATCAGCATGCTCGCGCAGCAGCTTCACCGGTAAGGCAATCAGATCATCGAAATCCACCGATTGATATGCCGCCAGGGTCGCTGCGAGATTGCGCCACACACGCGCAAGTTGATGCTCTTGTTCGCTGCTGGCCTCGGCCGCTACCTTATCTGGATCTGTCAATGCATTTTTCCAGAGCGATATGTGTTGCTGCGCGGCTCTTACCAGCTTTCGGTCGGTCGTGCCCAGGGCCTGGGCGATCAGCGCGCCGGCGTCGTCAGCATCCATGATGGAGAAGCTGCGTTTCAAGCCCAGCCGATCACCGTCGCGCCTGAGCATCTGCATACCCAGCGCATGAAAAGTGCTGACCACAGGCCGCCGGCCTGCCGGCAGGTTTACCAGCCGCGCCAGGCGCTCTGCCATCTCGCGCGCAGCCTTATTGGTAAAGGTAATAGCCGCGATAGTTTCAGCGCTGACGCCGGAGTCAATCAGATGAGCGATCTTGTGCGTGATAACCCGCGTCTTGCCACTGCCGGCACCGGCGATCACCAGACAGGGCCCATCCAGGTAGCGAATCGCTTCGCGCTGCGCATTGTTGAGAAGTGTGCTTGCCACGACGTCGCTCAGATTTCGCCCGGATCGATCTCAAGATGCCATCTCACAGGGGCGCGCACCGCACGCAAGTGCTCGAGCCAACGCTGCACGAAAGCATGCAGGCTTGCGCGTTGGGAAGACTCAACCAGCAGCTGTGCACGCTCACGGCCCATCAAACGAGCCATTGGCATGGGCACGGGATCAAAAATGCGCACGTTCGCAAGATCGGGGATCGGCGTGTTTTCAGCCGACTCGCCCGGCTCTGAACCGCTTGATCGCAGACACTGCTCACCCTGCGCCTTAGCCTGGTCAAGCCAGTGCAAGGCGTCCTTCAGCTGCTCAGCGTCGGCCCTTAGCAGGGCATGGTGACTGAAGGGCGGCATGCCCGCGTCTAAGCGCTCAGCGAGCAGGGCATCGGCAAAGCCCTCAAAGTCGTGCGCCTGCAGGTAGGCAAACAGGCTGTGCTCTGGGTGACGGGTCTGCACCAGGACCTGGCTCTGCGCGATATCGCGCCCGGCGCGGCCACTAACCTGCATCAGGGTTGCGAACAGCCGCTCAGTAGCACGGTAGTCTGCGCTGAACAAGCCGGCATCGCCGTCGGCCACCACGGCCAGGCTCAGCCGGCGAAAGTCGTGCCCCTTGGCCAGCATCTGCGTGCCCACCAGCAGGTCGACATCGCCCTCGTGGACGGCGGTGATCACGGCCTGGGCCGCACCTCGGCGCCGTGCAACGTCCCGGTCGAGCCGCGCAATTCGCGCCCCCGGGAGACATTCGAGCAGCTCTTCTTCCAAGCGTTGCGTGCCACGCCCCAGGCCAGACAGACCTATGCTGCCACATTGTGGACAGGCGCGCGGCACCTCGGTTTGCGAGCCGCAGTGATGGCAGATGAGCTGGTAGCGGCGCGGTATCTGCTGGGTCTGCCGGTGCAGTACCCGCCATGCCGAGCAGTGCTCGCAGCCGCTCACCCAGGCACAGGCATCGCAGCCCAGCACCGGTGCATAACCACGACGGTTGATGAAAATAAGGGCCTGCTCGCCACGCGCCACGGTTTGTTCTAAAGCGCCGAGTGCGGCCGGCGCAAGCCCGGCGCGCAGCCGGGTTGAGCGCGTATCAATCAATTCAAGCCTCGGCACACTGGCCCCGCTGATACGGGCTGGCAGCTTCAGCAGCCGGTAGCGGCCATGACGCGCTGAGCGCCAGGTTTCCAGCGAAGGCGTGGCCGAACCCAGTAAAACCGGCGCATGGGCGGCGCGAGCTGCAGCAATAGCGAGGTCGCGCGCCGAGTACGACACTCCGTCCTGCTGGCGGTAAGAGCCATCATGCTCCTCGTCGACCACGATGGCCGCGAGCCTGGGCATGGGGGTGAGCACCGCAAGCCGGGTGCCCACCACCAGGCGGGCACAGCCACTGGCGGCTGCAAACCAGGCCCGCGCCCGCTGGGCATCCGGAATATCGCTGTGCAGAATCGCGGTCTCAATCTCGGGAAATCGCTCAGCCACCTGACGGGCCAGCTGCGGCGTCAGCGCAATCTCTGGCACCAGCATAAGCGCCTGGGCACTGGGATCAGCCTGCAGAACGGCCTCCAGCCAGCTCAGGTAAACCTCGGTCTTCCCGCTTCCGGTGACGCCATGCAGCAGGGTCACCGAGAAGCCGCGGGACCCACGCAGCGTTTCGAGTGCCTGCTGTTGATCTGCGTTGAGCTCGCGTTTAAACGGCACAACCCCAAGCGTGTACGCCAGAGCGGTGCCATGCGCCGCGGCAGTCTTGGACTGTCCAGCCGTCAAGCCCTCCGTCGCAAGTCCGCTGGCATCGGGTATCTCGGAAGTTGCGGGCGGCACGGCCGGCTGAACGCGGGCTGCCGCGTGAGCCCCTGCCGCCCGCGCGAATGCAGTTTTGCGCGACCGTGCTGATGGCGGCGTTCGCAGCGCCTTCGGCACGGCCAGTAGCCCTAACTCACCGACACCTCGGTGATAGTAAGTGGCCGCAAACTCGAGCAGGCTCAGCCATGGAGCCGGCGCTATGGGCGCGTCTTCGAGCAGCGCATCAAGAGTGCGCAGCTTTGCCTCGGGTACCTGAGTGCTTTCTGCTCGGGACAGAACCACTCCCACGCGCCGTCCGCGTCCCCAGGGCACGACAACCCAGACCCCGGGTTGGATGCGTTCGTCGAGCTCTGCGGGTATCCGATAATCGAACCAGGGGGCAATCGGAACGTCCAAAGCCACCCGGGCGATCGCGCCAAATCTAGAATTCACTTTAAGGTTGGCGCTCAAAAATGCGCTGTGTAATGAGAATTTACGGGTATCAACAAAAGCTGTGGATAAAACTGTGGATTTCCGACGAACAGATGCGCCAAACCCTTGTCTGTACTTGATCCAGGGTGGGATGCCCGTTTTTTGATCACTTTGACAGCCTTATAAATCAAGGACTTAGCAAAACCTTTGTTGAGCCTTGACAAATCACGATCGATCTGACCCAGAGGCTGCCGACTTGTGCATAAGTCACGCCCGAAAGCCCCCTTAAACCACGGGTTTCCGGGCTTGGGCGACGATGTGCCGCCCAAGTTCAGTCAGCCCGCAACGCGTGTCAGAGTGCGGCCGAGCGCGCACCGCGACGGCGTTGCTCTGCGCTGTAGGCATGCACCGCCTCGACCAGGGCGGTGACATTATCGGGCGGCGTGAACTGCGAGATGCCGTGCCCCAGGTTGAAGATGTGTCCGTAGCCCGGCTGTGGCACGCCCCAGCTTTCAAGGGCCTTCAGTGCTTCGGCCCGAACCTGCTGCGGCCCTGCCATGAGAACCATGGGATCAAGATTGCCCTGTACTGCACAACGCTCACCCACGCGCGCCCGTGCCTGCCCCAAGTTGACAGTCCAATCAACGCCTACGGCATCACAACCGCTGGCTGCGATCTCCTCCAGCCATAAGCCACCACCCTTGGTGAAAACAATGGTGGGTACGCGCACGCGCCGGGTACCCGCCGGCCGGCCTTGCGCGTCAACCACGGGTTCATCGCGCTCAGGGCGTAACCGTTCAAGCACCTGCCGGATAGGGCCCAGCGAAAACTTGTGGAAAGCGCCATCGGCCAGCGCGCCGCCCCATGAATCAAAGATCATCAGCGCCTGGGCGCCCGCCTCGACCTGCGCGTTAAGGTAATCAGCAACCGCCTGTGCGTTGACCTGCAAAATGCGCAACATGAGATCGGGGCGCGAGTACAGCATCGTCTTCACGGTGCGGAAGTCGTCGCTGCCGCCACCTTCAACCATGTAGCAGGCGAGCGTCCAGGGGCTGCCTGAAAAGCCAATCAGCGGCACCCGACCGTCCAGCGCCGAGCGAATGGTGCGCACCGCATCCATGACATAACGCAGGCTGTCATTGGGGTCTGGAGCGACCAGGGCCGCCACAGCCGCTTCATCGCGCACCGGTCGCTCAAACCGCGGCCCCTCGCCCTCGGCAAAATAAAGCCCCAATCCCATGGCGTCAGGCACCGTGAGAATGTCGGAAAACAGAATCGCGGCATCGAGCGGATAGCGCGCAAGCGGTTGCAGCGTTACCTCGCAGGCGAGCTCGGGCGTTTTACATAAGGCCAGGAAACTGCCGGCACGCTTGCGCGTGGCGTTGTACTCGGGCAGATAGCGGCCAGCCTGTCGCATGAGCCAGATAGGCGTGTGATCAGTGGGCTGGCGCATCAGTGCACGCAGAAAGCTGTCGTTTTTAAGAGGGGACATTGAACTTACTCCGCAGGCCCCGCAGGGCCGATTGCCCGCACGGTGGCGGACCGAAACTCCATATAGTACGTGGCCAGGGTGATGAGCACCGCGGCGGCCATCATGAGCCACGGACTGATCAACCACACCAAGAGCGGCACCGCAAAGTAATAGGCCCGCAGCCCTTGCGAAAAATTGATGCCTGCAAGCTCGGTGAGACGCCCAGCCTGCGCGATCTGGGCCTGAGCCGCCATAGGCGCAAGCCCAGGCTTATGCTCGACGCGATCGGGATGATGCTCTTTCGAACCCTGATGGGACGAGTCCTGCCGCCCCGGCAGCACCGCCGGCGGAAAAGCGCCCACCAGAATGCAGCACAGGTTGAACTGCCGCAGTGACCAGGTAAAGCGAAGAAGCGCATACGCAAAGATAAGCGTGAGCGAAAACGCCTTGACCTCTAGTAATTGCTGAGACGTGCGCTCAGCGAAGGGTAGTTTGCTGACCGCTTCGATCACATCAGGCGCTCGCTCGACTGTGCCGAGAAAGGCAAACAGCGCGCCCACCACCAGCAAGGTGGTGGAGGAAAAAAATGTGGCGCTGTGCATGAGGTTGCCCATCAGCGCGATATCGGTAATGCGATTGTCGCGAGTCCAGGCCTGCTGCATCCAGGCGTGGCGGTAGTGCGCCATGATGGAATTAAGGTCACGCCCAGCGTCGGCCTGACGACGCACAAAAATCGAAAACCCCATCCAAAGCGCCGCCCAAACGGCCAGCGCCAACCAGTCGACAATACCCAGAACCCCCATCGCAGCTCAGACCACCAGCTCAATCAGGCGTGGCCCACGCTCAGCCATCGCCACGCTAAAGGCCTTGGCAAAGGCCCCCAGTTCATCGGCCCGTACAGCTTCCACGCCCATGCCACGCGCCATCGCCACAAAATCGAGTGTTGGCCGGTCAAGTGTGAGCATATCGGTGGCCCGGGCACCCGGCGCGCCGGCACCCACGCCCGCAAACTCGCCACGCAGGATCTGATAGGCACGATTCGCCATGATGACCACGGTGATATCGAGATTCTCACGAGCCATGGTCCACAGCGATTGAATGGTGTACATGGCACTGCCATCACCTTCAAGCACGACCACCTTGCGCTCAGGCGCAGCAATGGCCGCACCAATGGCAGTGGGCAGACCGAAACCGATCGAGCCGCCCATGGCCGTCAGCCAGTCGTGTGGCGCCGCGCCCGTTGTGCTGGGGCCCAGTGCTCGACCCAGGGTGATGGCTTCGTCGACGACGATGGCCTGCTCAGGCAGCAGGGCGGTCAGCACCGCCGCAAGACCCTCAGGTCCAGGCTTGCCCTGAAAGCCGCTGGCGGCGGTCGCCCGCTCAGCCACGGCCGTCGGTGCTACAGAGGCTGCGCCCAGCTCATGGGCCAAAGCGTCTAGCGCGGCCTCCAGGTCCTGATCGCCCTGTGCAAAGCCGACCAACTCGCAGCCCTGGGGCGCGAGCAGGCCCGGCTTGCCGGGATAGGCGAAAAATGCAACCGGCGGGCGAGCGCCCACCAGCACAATGCGTCGGAATGGCGCTAACGCGGCCAGGGCGGGTTCGACCACATACGGCAGGCGGGGCGCAAGCACCCGACCCGCGCCCCGGGCCAGGCGCGCCACGTAGAACTCAGACATTAACGTGCAGCCGGTTTTAGCCGCGATGCGCCCAGCACTGAGCAGTCCCTGCTCTGACAGGGCCGTACCACCCAAAAGCATCAGGGTGGGGCCCGGCGCACCCAGCGCACGGGCGGCCGTGGCCAGCGCGTCGGCCTCGAGCGCACGAAAGGCTGGCGCCGGTCTTTGCGAGCCCGCAGGGGGCACGGGCGTCTGGCCGGGCAGATCGGTCCAGGCAGTGTCGGCCGGAAGAATGAGGCTTGCAATGCCACCGGGTGCCGCGCTGGCCGCAACAATGGCGTCATGAGCATCCGCGGCCACGGCCTGGGCAGAACGCGTCGTGCGTACCCAATGCGAAACAGGCCGCGCGATGCCTTCGATATCAGCGGTCAGCGGCGCATCGAGCGCCAGATGATTCAACGCGTGCTCACCGATAACATTGACTATGCCCGAGCGCGCCTTTCGTGCGTTATGCAGATTGGCCAGGCCATTGCCCAACCCTGGCCCCAGGTGAAGCAGCGTGGCAGCAGGGCGCCGGGCCATACGCCAATAGCCATCGGCGGCACCGGTAACCACGCCTTCGAACAGGCCCAACACGCAGCGCATGCCCTCGATGCGATCGAGCGCTGCGACAAAGTGCATCTCGGACGTTCCGGGATTGGTAAAACAAACATCCACCCCGCCGGCAAGCAGCGTGTGAACCAGACTGTCGGCACCGTTCAAGAACTCTCTCCCTGCCAGATCGATCGCTGAATTTTCGCGGCGCCCGGCTTTTTGTCAGACCCCCATGTTACGACGGATCGTCGCTGGACCCCCAGGCACCCGGTGGTCCGTCTTCAAGCCGCTCAAGCTGCTGAAGCGACACTAGATGGGCGTAAATGGACGATAACCAGCCCTCGCGACGCAACTCAAGCAGCCGCGCATCAGGCAGTCCGTCCAGGCGCTCTTCATTGATCACGTAGCAGCCATTGACCTCCAGCGCCTCATCACCGCGACGCGCCCTGACTGCAAAAGGGGTGAACAGGTTGCGGGCAGCCAACGCTCGGCAGAAGGCGTCGGTGCGCTGCTCCATGTCGTGAATCTGCTGTAACCAGTGCTTGGCCTGCTCAAGGGCTTCGGTTGGCACACCCTGTCGATCAAAGAGTGGTGCGCCTTCGGTGATCGAAACCAGATCGCTGGCCGCGTCGATACACACGGCAAAACGCTCGGCTTCTTCACCGGCGTTCTGCGCACGAACCAGCGCGAATGGATAAGCTCGCAGCACCGCCGGAATATAAGACGCGAGCCAACTGCCATCGGTGTCGACAAAAACATTTTCACCCTCGCGCAGGCCCAGCAGGGCCATGGGCCGAAACCCATCAGCTTCACGATCCTCCACGAACACAATCGGATAGGTCGCAGCAGCCCGCACGAACTCGGTCTGCATCAAGACCGACAGGTGAACCCCGCGCGCAAACTCGAAGCCCGCCTGCGGTCTGACCCGTAAGGCGGCGTGTCGATGAGAGTTAAGTGCGACCAGTTCGCGAAACATGATGGAGAAAATCCTAAGCTCTAGACGAGGGTTCGAAAGGCAATGCGTTATCGAGCCAATCGTCCGACTTAAGCACGCCTCTGCGGCGTGCATACGCATCGGCCTCAGCACGTCGCTGCGCCAGACGAATGAGGCCGCGCACCCACAGAGCCCGCAACGGCAGACGCAGGCGCGCGAAGGTTGCAAGCACCGCACGCGTAGGTCTGGAGAAAAATCGCTTGACCAGGCTGTCTTCGGTGCTGACAAAAATCGAAACGCTGCCGGGGTCACCCTGCCGACCGCAACGACCCGCCAGCTGTCGGTCAATACGGCCCGATTCATTAGCCTCGGCGATGATGACATGCAGCCCGCCCAGCGCTGGCACACCGTCGCCCAGGCGAATGTCCGTGCCACGGCCTGCCATATTGGTGGCGATGGTGATGCGAGCATACTCGCCCGCGCGTTCGACGATGCGCGCCTCTTCAGCGTGTCGCGCGGCGTTCAGCAGCTCAAACGGCAAGCCTCGCGCAGTCAGCAACGATGCCAGCGTCTCACTGGACTCCACGCTTCGAACGCCCACCAGCACGGGCTGTCCGCGTTGGTGCAAGGCGCTGATGCGTGCAACCACTGCCTGCCATTTGCGACCGGCACTTTCAAAGAGCACCGGCGGCGCGGTTTTAGTCAGCCGTCTTCGATGCGTAGGAATGGGCATGACGCCAAGTCGGTAGATGCGCCAGAATTCGGCGCCCGCTTCGCGTGCGGTTCCAGTCGTGCCCGCTAGACGCGGCATACGCCTGAAAAACGACTGAAAACTCATCTGACCCAACGATTCGTTGGGGTCGGTGATCTCGACCCCCTCACGGGCTTCAATGGCCTGATGCAGTCCAGCCGTAAGTGTTCGGCCTGGCGTCATGCGGCCGGTGAATTCATCCAGCAAAACCACCTTGCCATCATCGATGAGGTATTGATGGCCGCGCAAAATAAAGTGTCGTACCGTGAGCGCCTGCCGTAAAAGCTCTTCGCGGCGAGCCTCTGCACGCCAAACCAAACCCAGATCGGCGGCCCTGGCACCCAGCGCAGCTCGAGCACCCTCACGCAGTAGCACGGTGCGCTGGCGGCGCAACAGCTCATAGTCGCGGTCCTCTACGAGTTGATCAGCCAACAGGGATACTTGACGGGCGGCTTCGGCCAGGCCCAGATCACTGCGCGGCGCCGACAAAATCAAGGGCGTCACCGCCTCGTCGATCAGCACGCTGTCAGCCTCATCAACGATGACGCTGTGCAGGCCACGCAACTGCAGCTGTGGCGCCTGCACGTCAGCGGGCATGGTACCGAGCCAACGCCTGAGCGCGAGACGCTGGGGGTCGTGGCCGGCCCGCGCGGCAAGCTGGTCACGAAGATGGTCAGCCAGCAACTCTTTAGCGGTGAGATACACCACATCGGCCGCGTAGCGCGCCAGACGCTCCTCGGGCTTATCGGTCGACACCACCGACGCTACCGTAACACCGCAACCCTCATAAAGCGGCCGCATCTCGTCCGCGTCGCGCGCGGCCAGGTAATCGTTGGAGGTGACCAGGTGACACGGCTGACCGCTCCAGGCGGCCAGCACCGCCGCCAGTGAGGCGGTCAGGGTTTTACCTTCGCCAGTGGCCATCTCGGCTAGCCAGCCACGCTGTAGCGCCAGCGCGCCCATGAACTGGACCGGATAAGGGCGCATACCCAACGCCCGCCGGGACGCCTCACCCACCATGGCAAGCGCTTCGATCAAACGACCTCCGGCCTCAATCGGATCGCGCCGCACCGCCTGCCTCAGCTCGGTCACACGCGCCGAAAATGCGGCCTCATCCAGCACGTCCAAGCTCGCGCAGGTTCGGGCTACGGCCCCGGCCTCGCGGCGCAGCTTTCGCGCGTGATGACCGCGCCGGCGCAACCAGCCGCGCGTCGCATGCGCCAACGCGTCAGCCCCCTCAGGTAGACGCGGCGCGAGCGGTAGCGGTGGCGGCACATAGACCGCCGCGGGCCCCGTTCGTGGCGAAAGTGCTGCTGCCTGCACTGCTAGACCCGGAATCGACGTTGCAGAAACTGGCGTATGCCGCGCTCCCACTGCACCAGAAGCGGCGCATCATCCAGCGTGAGCCTGATAGTGCCTAATCGGCCATGCGCAAGGCCAAGCCCGCCGCCCAGCGCCTCTAGCGGCAAAGGCGCCTGAATACGGAAAAAAGGTTCGGCTGCGGTGAGCCCGTTCTGATCGGTGGGCGTCACCGCGATATCGCCACCCCCGGCAAAGCCCAGGGCTCTTGAGGGCAGCGTGCCCGTCTCAAACGGCACAATCTTGGCCTCAGGCGCGACGATATTGAGATGCTCCTGGCCACGCAGGCGTAACTCAACTTGATGCACCCGGTTATCAAACAAGTGGGTGGCTACCTGCGGCAACACCGCCACAAAACGCCAGCCGCCCGGATCCACAATAGCGCCCAGCGCCGCACCGCGCACTACCCAACGTCCCAAGGCCGTATCAAGGTCTGGCGCGCTCCAGATGCCGTCGATCGGCGCACTGACCAGCAGGGCGGCTCGCTGGCGCTCGAGTTCAACAATGACAGACTCAACCGCCATACGCTGCTCGCGAAGCGGCATCAGGTCGGCCACCGACATTGAGGTGGCGCGAAGCTCCTGCGCCAGCAGCTGCCCGCGCTGCAGGCGGGCCGCACGCAGATCAAACTCAAGCTCGGGGCTTTCAAGCCGCATCAGCGGCTCACCCTGGCGTACGCTTGCGCCGGGCAGCGCCATCAGCTCAACCAGAAAACCAGACGACTCAGAATTGAGCTGGCGATACGCGCTAGCCTCAAGAACCCCCGAGGCCCGTATGCGGTCAGGCATGGGCACCAACGCCAAGGGCACGATGATGGCCGCCGCCACCACGGAAGCCAGCGCGACCGTACGCGTGCGATAGTGATTGAGTCGCGGGCTGGTGAACAGAAACTTGCCAAACTTCCAAAGCGGCACCACGACCACGGTAAAGCCGAGAATCCAGGCGAGCGCCACACCCAGATCGAGGTACTCGCCCGCGATGAAGAATACGATAGTGGCCATCAGCATGAGCCAGTAGACGATGCTGGTCACACCGTAAACGGGCAAAAGCCAGGCTTCGGTCAGGCTGCGGGCCGCGGGTTTGGCGTTGGGCAAGGCCAGCAAATAGCGCTCGCCGATATAACGCAGTTGCTCGCGCGAACGCTGAAACAGGTTCGGCACATCGAGAAAATCAACCAGCATGTGGTAACCATCAAAACGCAAGAGCGGATTGAGGTTAAACAGCAGCGAAGACACACTGGCCACGAAGATGACGTTGTAGGCGATGGCATTGACCGCCCCAGGCGCGGTATGTGCCCACAGCAGCGCCGCCACCGCCGCCACGCCCAGCTCGGCGATCACGCCGGCTGCACCGGTCAGCATTCGTTCAGCGCGGCTGCGAAAACCCCAGCTGGCGGTTGCGTCCACGTAAGGCATAGGCGCAAAAATCAGCAGCATGACGCCCATCTTGTGCACTTCGCCGCCATAGCGTTTGCATACGGCCGCGTGGCCGAATTCATGAATCACTTTGGCGATAATGAAGCCCACATAAAGCAACGGCAGGTTGCCCGGCGCTAGCAGGCCTGCGCTCTGGCTGAACAGGCGATCAGCCGACTCTATCAAGGCCTTGCCTGCGATCACCAGGAGGGCCAGATAGAGCACTGCGCCCACGGGCCCGAAGATCAGGCGAATAAGCGGCATTGCAGCCTGCAGCATGCGGTCGGGGTCGATCAGCGGGACCTTGATGGCCAAAAAGCCCATCAACAGCGCACGCGTTTCCTGGCGGCGACGTTTGCGATAACGCTCGAAAAGGCTGGCGCCCGCACTGGAACGATCGAAATTCAAAAGGTTGGAGAGATTAAGCTGACCCAGAAGTTGAACCACCTCTTCCTGGGTAAGCGCCGAATCAGGATCGGCTTCGAGGGTGAGCATCCAGGCTTCTTCAATCGTGCGATCCAGCGACAGGCGGCTGAGGAAAGCCCAGGCATCACCGCCGACACGAAACCAGTCCGATGACAGCGTATCTCGCAGCATGACCCAGGCATGACCACGAAAGGTCTGCCGATGGGCGCGCACGCTCGAGCGCAGCTCGACACGCACCTTGGCCACCCGATGCCAGGAGTCGCTAAAGGTTCTTGAGGCGGGATCGTCAACGCTCATAGCGGTGCGCTCAGATCCAGAACACCTGCCGCAGATAACGCACGGTGCGGTGCGTCAGCAGCCAGATGATGCTGCGCTCGCCCGCCATCAGCCGAGCGCTTCCACCCATGCCAGGCCGCCACCAGGGCTGAAAGTCAGCCTCAATGCGCGCACGTGCCAAATAAACATTGCGGCCTTCACGCATGGTTGAAGCGGGGTCTACCCGCTCAATGACCATGGGATAGCGCAGATCGGGACGACCCACGAACGCAAACTCACCGCGCATACCGACCGAAACCTCGTGCACATCGACCTGATCGATCTCCAGCTCAACATAGGTATCGCCGGTATGGGCCAGCTTGACCAGCAGATCGCCCTTACGAACAGGCGCACCCAGGTTTTTCTTGAGCTCACCCTCGACAACGACGCCGGCAAAGGGTGCGCGTATCTGCGCATTGGCCAGCTGGTGGCGGATGAGCTCAAGCTTGGAGACCGATTGCTGCTGGCGGGCCAGCGCAATCTGCATGTCGGCCAGCTGTCGAGCAGCCTGCGCTTTTTCAGCCTCACGCGCATTGCGCAGGGCATCAGCGGCGGCCATACCCTCCTCGAGCACCAACTCGCGCGTATCGAGTTCAACCAGTAGCGCGCCGGCAGACACGGTATCGCCAACCTCAATGTGGGCGTTACGAAGAAACCCGTCAAACGGAGCCGGAATAAACAGGATGTCTTTGCTGCGCAGAGTGATCGGCGCGTCGATTCGATAAGGCCAGGGCAGAAGCGCCAGCACAGCAATCAGGATGGCAAGCCCCATGCCTGCGAGCTTCCAGGCGGTATAACTGGGGCCTAACAGTAGATCACGCCATGCGCCCAAGCGGGCCAGCGCACGAGACCCTATCCATCGATCGGTATCGTGCAGAAAAACAAGTTGTCGTGCGCACGCTTCGCCAATCAGCTGAAGCTCCCAGGCCTCATGGCCATCAAAAGCCTGGCTGCGTCGCTCGAAGCTGAGTGCTGCCACCGCAATGCCATCGATGCGCACCGGAACCGTCAGCAGATGGCCTGAACCCTGCGTGCGGGCATACGTCTCGTGGGCCCGCACGACCCGGTCAGAGTCTGGCAGCGCTGGCCAGACCAGCTCGGTATTCTGATCGAGCGCCTCTTCCATCGCCGACTCAAGCTCGCGAGATGCATTGGCGCGTCGGTCAAACTTTTCAACATGGCTTACCGCAGTCAACCGAACATAGCGGCTTTTCACCCAGCCCAGTGATACCCGATCGCAGCGGAATCGAACGGCAAGCTCATTGGCCAAGGTGAGTGCCGCCCGCATGAATCGGGTTTCAGCGCCCAGACGGATGGACATCTGGAGCACATCATAGAGACGCTCGGCACCATCGGCTCTGGGCTCGGCGGATTTGTGGGTGTCAACGGCCTGGGCCGCTAAAGCCCGCGTGCGCGCGAATTGCGCAGGAATAGATACGGCCAGATCAGCCAATGCAATCAGCGCCGGCACACTCGTGGGCTGGGCGCCAGCAAGCAACGGTCCGGGCAGCACAACCAGCACTGCGGTTTGTCCAGTCTGGACGGTCTCAGCGGCCAGGCGCGCAGCAATCGCCGGCGAGACGGTTGCGGACGAAGACGCAGTAGTGCCCGAGCGTGCCTCAACTGCCTCGACAAACGGCGATTCCTGGCCCGTGCCATCGGCCAGGCGCAGGATTTTGAGTGCATCGCCCGGCTGATCAGGCGCACCCAAGGGCCACTGGGCGCGAGGCTGCCAGGCCTGCTCAGTGTCGCGTACCAACAGCAGTACCCGACGTGCCACAAAAGCGAGCGCGACCGCCTCAAGGTAGGCCGGCCAGAAGGCCTGGGTGTCGCCCGTAAACGAGGCAAGCTCGGCCAGTCGGGCCGAACCGCGTCGAACATCGGCACTATGCCGAGCGAGAGGGTCTGCGTGCATCAGCGGCGATCGAAATCGAGTCGGTTCAGTGGTGTAGGGGCTCGCTCAGGCAGGGTGCCTTACCCGATATGGGCAGCTGCGGTGAGGCCTGCGCCCATCCCGTCATCATCATCATAGCGGCACTGCCCTTCGGCGGCGCACTTGCCGCGCGGTCGATCGGTATAGGTTACGTCGTACTGCACAGGCACAGTCTACGGTGATGCGCAGAGCTGCTCAAGCCTTGCCATCTCTCACCCCACCACCCGACGGGGGCGAACCCGCAGACTTGGACGGGTCTGGCGGCGGCGCCGACGTCTCATTGACGGGCGGATCTCTAAGTTCAGCGGTCATCGAGAGCTGATCACTGCGCTTATCGTTGACATCGTCGGCGCGCTCAATCAAGCGTAGCAATCGCCCCGTCAGTCCCTGCAGCGCGGCGCTCAACCGGCTTCGAAGGCCGAGCGCCGGCTCGGGTTCGTAGGCCTCTGACCGTTGATCAGCGCCCTGCGATCCGCGCTCTGGCGCAGGCGCATCAGCCGGCGCTGGCGTTGATTCGGGCGCAGAATTCGCGCCGCCGGGCTGAGTGCTGGGCGCGCCCTGATCGCGAGCGGGCGCCTCGGGAGCCTGAGCCGGAGCCTCCATCGGAGCTGGCAAACCGCCTGCCGCAGGCACGGCAGACGCCGTACGCGACGTACTGGGGCCCGAAACCCCAGTATCGGCCTGCATCGCCTGCGATGCGGTCGGGGTTTGCGAGACGGACACCAGCACGGACGAAACCGCCTTTTCGGTCGACGCTGTACTTGAGGCCGCGTTGATCAGTCTGCTGCTCACTGAGATCGGCGTGCTGCTGCCACGTGAAATCACCTGACTGATGGGGATGACTCCACTGCCGCCCAGCAATCCCTGGGTCACTGCAGCCAGACCCGCCGACAGCACTCCTGACGAGGAGGTCGATAGCTGCGACGCACCCATCTCAGCAACCCGGCTGGCCGGCATGGTAATTGGCGCCCGCTCGACCGCGATCGTCGCCATAAAGCCTTCCGCGTCCTTCTTTGTGATCGAGGTTTTGCCCGTCATCATGACCGAACGACCTCCAGTCACTTCGAGGCGTCCAGGCTCCAGTCGTCCCTGATCGGTCAGCAGGGCCACCCATCCGTCGGGTGCCTTGTTGACGAAGCCGTTCGCACCACCTCGCAGACCCTGCATGCCGGCGATTACGACATCTCCGCTGAAGGCGTTAGAGGCCTCAACCGTGCCTGCAGACACCCGTAAACTTGCTTTTCCGAACGCACCAATTCCTGATTGCGCAGAAAGAGTGAGACTCCCGGGCGTGCTGATATTGATGCCAGACTGCGGCTCACCTGAGGTCGAGTCGTAAATTGCCCCACCGCTAGTGATTCTGATCGCACCGCGATCGCTGCGTACCTGCTGGATACCGATCTCGCCCGTCGCATCTACCGCCAGATCACCGCCCACCTGCAGTGATGCAAGCTTGATAGAACCCGTAGCACTGAGGCCAAGCCTGGTACCCGTGACCGCACTGACCTCGCTGGCACCCGACAGGCTTACCGTCAGATCGTCTTTATCGCTGAGCGCCACCGCACCCGTGGTCGTGATCGAGACCGCACCCT
>JBDLQY010000054.1:0-22409 GCA_039800325.1 Pseudomonadota bacterium
TTATCGAATCGCTCTGCACACAGGTTCTGGTGGTTTTCGTCATCCGTACCCGAGGCAATCCGTTTTCAAGTAGGGCACACCCGGCGCTGATCGTGGCCTCGATCACAGTCATTCTGTTTGCGTTGCTACTGCCGTTGACAGCGGCAGGTAAAGCTCTGGGGTTTATAGAACTCTCGCTACATCTTTACTTGCTGCTTATCGGTCTTGTCGTGGCTTACCTGATTGTGGTGCAGGCCACTAAACAGGCGTTCTACCGTTGGTATGAACGACACAGCGCCCGCGCCCACGCACATCGGCGCCACGCGGCACTGGACTAATCGCTATCAGTCACGAAACTCAGGTGACCAATGCAGAAGGCGACGCTCAATCTGCGTGACGCCATAAACCAAACCGATGCCCACCACGGACAGCAGCATGACGGAGGCAAACATATCCGTCGCATTCAACATGGCGAGCGCCGTAATCATCAAATAGCCCATGCCTGTGGTCGACCCTACAAACTCAGCCAGAACCACGCCAATTAACGCAAAACTGATCGCGTTGGGTAGTGCTGCAAAAGTCCATGCCGCTGCGGTAGGCACCCGAACACGCCAAAGAATCTGCCGCGGAGATCCCCCCAGAGTTCGGCAAAAGTCGATCAACTCGCGCTCGACGCTACGCCCGCCCTTGTAGGTATTAAAAAACACTAGAAAAAACACGACGAACCAGGACGTGACCACCTTGGACCAGATCCCCAGACCAAAGAACATGGTGATCAGGGGAACAAAAGCGATACGAGGCATGGAGTTGAAGGCAACGATGAACGGATTAAGGATGTCCGCAACCAGCCTGTTACGGCTGAGGGTCATACCCACCAGAAAACCGCTGCTCACGCCCACCGCGAGCCCCAGAAAAGTTGCCTCCAGAGTCATCAGCAGGTGCGGCCAGACCGATTGCGGTCCGGGCTGTAACCAGTGCCAAAGGCGTACGGCAACCCGCGAGGGCTGACTGATGAAAAAAGGGTCAAAGGCCGTATTGGCAACCAGCCATGGCACCCGGGTCAGCGTCTCCCAGGCGATCAGAATAGCCGCCAGCAGGCCGACCTGCCAGACTGAAATACGCCAGCGTCTGTGTCGCTCGGCCCGACGTGTTTGCGCCAGATACTCCGCATGCGAAAGCGGTGCGGGCGCGTTCATGCCGCCGCTCTGAACTGCTGCCCCAGCACACCCCAGATGCTCTGAAAATGCTGCACAAACTGGGGCGTCTCACGCAGACTAAATACGTCGCGCGGATGCGGGATATTGATGCGCTCATCCAGCAGAATTTTGCTAGGCGGCGAAGACAATACGACGACCCGGTTAGACAGTGTGATGGCCTCATCCAGATCATGGGTCACCAGCAAAATGGTCTGCCCCAACTTACGCCAGATTTCCATCAGCTCACGATGCAGGTGCGTCTTGGTATGGGTATCCAGAGCACCAAAGGGCTCGTCCATCAATACAATTCGGGGCTCGACGGCAAGACTCATCAGCAGCGCGACTCGTCGCCGCATACCGCCTGACAGCTGATGCGGGTAAGCCTGCGCAAATCCGCTCAGATGCCCAAGTTCAAGAAGCTCGCGCACCCGAGGACCGATGCGCTCTTCGGGGTAGGACTTGAAACGCAGACCTAGCTCGATATTTTTCTGCACTGAATACCAGGGCAACAGCGTATCTTTTTGAAAGATGTAGCCCAGCGACGGGTGCAGTCGCCCTCCCATGTCGGCACCATCAATGGCAACCGTACCCGTGCTCGGCTCAAGAAAGCCGGCGATGATGTTCAGCAGGGTACTTTTGCCGCAACCCGACGGGCCAACAATAGAAACAAACTCGCCATCGGCAATGTCGAGGCTGACATCGCCGATGGCCCAGGTGGCCGCCTTATCGGTATAAAAGGCTTTGCCGATTCCGCGCAGCGAAATCATGCCGCCGACCGATCAACTCTTGAGCCCGCGGGCCTTACGAACAAAGCTCATGTCGACGCACTGCTTGTAGCCCGCCTGCTTCATCTGCTCATTGGAGAACTGCCGGCCGTCGCCCATGATTTTGGCCATGCGGTCGTAAGCTTCTTCGGTCACGATGTTGTCTTTCAACCAGACCGCTTCTTTGTAAAGGGCAATGGTCTTCTGAACCGCACTCTTAGACAGCGCATTCATGTAGTCAGCATGAATGAGATCGGTAATGGCTTCAGGCGTATTGGCATTGATGAAGTCCTGTGCCTTCACCAGGCCCGTCACAAAAGCCTGCACGACCTCAGGCCGCTTTTGAATCGTGTCGTTGAGTGCGTAGGCTGCAATACCGGGCACATCGCCGCCCATGAACTGATTCCAGACTGCACTGTCAGTGCCATTGAAAATGGCCACGCCCCATCCTTCCTGAATCGCCTGCTCCATCATGGATGAGGTCGCCATGCTGGCATTGACCGAACCCGTTTTAAGAGCGCCCAGCATGGTGGCCAGGTCCGCCAGCGGCCTGATCTCAACACGGCCGGTCAGTCCCGCCTGCTGCGCCAGATACAGGGCCATCAGTGCCGTGACCGAGCCGGGTTGGGTCGCAGCAATGGTCTTACCCTGCAGATCTTTCAGGCTGCGGATACGTCCCTCGTCAAAGTCCGTCTTACGCACAATGACATTGGCGTAGGTCATACGTTTGTCAAATCCATAGACGATAGAGGCTGCCTTGCCCGCCAGCGTCAGCGCCGGCGCAGCAGTGCCAGCAGTCGCACCGAACAGGATCTGCCCTGCCGCCAACATCTGGTTAGTGCGGGGCCCACTCTGTGAATTCAGGTACTCGACGTCCAGCCCGGCATCGGCGAAGAAGCCCTTCTTAAGAGCCACGTAACCCGCGGTAAAAACGGGATCGATACTGCCCTGCCCATAGACCACTTTGGGCCGCGCCTGTGCAGAAGCCACACCGAGTAGCCCAAGCCCTGCCGCGGCGCCTGCACCGAGCAGAATTTGACGACGGGAAAAACGATGAATACCTTGTGAACGCATAGCTCCTCCTGATGGTCATGTGGACATCAATCCGGGATCCCGAACCGATGGAGTTCGCGGCTTATTAATTCTGTCGGCGATGCTAGCGTACTCGCTGCAATTACGCCATCAAACGGAAAGGCCCTCGGCACGTGCCAAGTCTTGTCAGCGTTGATTTCCATCCGTTTCAGGCGGGTAATTGCAGACGAGCCCATGCGTCGATTGAGTCAGCGCCAATGCCCGGGCCATTGAGCTCAGAATCCGGTAAACCTCGCCCGCCTGCGGATGCCAGTGGGTAACCAAGGCACCCTGGGCTTTCACGACGTCAACATCGCCGCGGGCCGCCGGCCCGGTAATGGCCCGGCCAGGCCCCATCGACAGTACATTCTCAACCGTGGTCCGTAGCAGCGCAGACTGAATTTGCGAGGTCAGTTCAGGCGGCACACCAGAATCATGCCAAGCCTCACGTGCCAGAGCCTGCATCACGACCGTAAAATTCGTACAGAACACTGCGGCTGCGTGATACAGCGGTTTGCTGGCAGCATCAATCTCGAAACACAGGCCACCGGCCGCACTGAAGATCTGCTTAAGTACCTGCAGGGCATACGCGTCTCCCTCCATGCCGCACGCCGTACCCCGAAACTGTTGCGTGGCGGTGACCGGTGATGCAAAGCTCAAGACCGGGTGGACGCTGGCCAAGCTGACGTGTTTCAGTCTCAGCGCAGCCAACGCGTCGGCGGTCTTGAAGCCGCTGCAGTGAAAAACGATTGGCTGTTGTGCTGACGTGCCCGACTGATCAGCCATAACCTCACTCAGCGCCTGCGCCGTATCGCTGATGCTGGTATCGGGTACTGACAGTAACCAGAGCTCGGCCGCAGCCATCTGGTCCAGCTGCGACACCGGCACGCCAGCGCCTATGAAGTTCGCCGCATCCGCTGCCTGTCTGACATCACGGCTTTTAAGATGCTGAATCTGGCAGATGCCCAGAGCATGAAAAATCTTCGCGAGCGTCTGCCCGACCCGTCCACAGCCAATGACATTCAGACGCGAAAGAGCATTACCAGACATCATCGACACCTCAGCTGGGAAAGGTCAGTCACCGACCAGAACTCGAAAATCTGTTGCTGGGTTTGCACCGAGTGTTTGCCCAGGCGCACGCAGGGATTAAGGACATCGTAGGGCTTGCCGGTATAGGCCGTGAAGGCTTTATCCTGCAGGCCTGGCGAAGCGGGCGTCAGACGCCTCCCTCCGGGTTCTTGCGTTCGTGACGGCGAGTCCAGCCGCGAAACGGTGCGTAGTAACTGCGGATAGCCGTCATATCCGACTCAACGTCGCCAGTCGGTCGAAACTGCTGACCAACGCCACAGATGCGACTTGCATAATCCATGTAAGCCATCACCACTGGCACCTGAGCGCCCAGCGCAATGTAGTAAAAGCCGGTTTTCCACTGTTTGACCGCGCTACGGGTTCCCTCCGGGGGCACCAGCAGCAGCAGCGGTTGCTGCCGATCTGCAAAACACTGCACGGCGGTGTCCACCAGGTTGTTCGAGCGACTGCGATCAACCGATATGCCCCCCATCCAGCGCATCAGGCCGCCGAACGGAAAGCGGAAGATTTGCGCCTTCCCCAACCAATGAACTTTGCGATTCAGGGCGAATGCAGCCATCAGCAGAAACGGTAGATCCCAATTGCTGGTATGCGGCGCTCCAATTACAACCGCCTGTTGCAACTCGCGCGGAATAGATCCTTCAAACCGCCAGCCAAGACGATGAAAAAGGGTGCGTGCCATCACACGCAGGACAGGACTCAGGAGCGGGGTATCAAAGACGGTACGCGCGTCAGGCCGAAGCCACGACTGGGCCGACATCAGGGAATAATCCGAAGTTCGCGCATCCGACGGAAGATTCGAAGGTACATTTCTTCGCTGTCGAACCACTCCTGAAAGCCCGTGGCGCGCAGCTTGTTCACGTTAGAGATCGCATCCCAGTGCCGCAGAAAGGCCGCATCCCCAAAGCCCCAGGAAGCCACCTGCGTGTAGTCAGCGACTGACAGCGAATACTTCTTCACCATCTTTTCCCAAAGCGTAGCCTTGCTGGGCATGAACTCGGTCAGCCGGATGGTCTGGGGCGGGGCAATCTTCATGCCGAACTCATCGGCAAATAAAGGCCAGAGATTTTCCCACCGGTAGTAGTCACCGTTCGTGACGTTGTAAATCTGGTTAGCGCATTGCGGCTGCGTTGCCGTCCATTCAGCAGCTTTCGCCAGAAGATCTGCGTCGGTCGCCTGATGCAGGGCCGAGTAGCCCTCGGGCGTTCCGGGGAAACGAAGCGGCAGCCCCAACTCGCGCGAAATCACCGCATACGCCGCGATCACTGCGGCAAGATTCATCGGATTGCCAAACGAGATCCCCCCTACGATGCCCGGGCGCAGGGCGACCCAGTTCCAGGCCTTACCGACCTGCCGCTCTTTCAAAAAGTCTTCCTGGTCAAAGTAAAAATTGGGCGGCATATGCCTGGGATCGGACTCCTTGGCGGGCGTTCGGTACGGACTGATGAAGGCACCGTAAGCCTTGCCACCCTGCATGATCAAGACTGTCTTGAGCCCAGGTGCAGATCGCTCAAGCGCGTCTACTGCATGGGTCAGCATGGCGAGATTGGGGGCAACCTCGGCCGCCTTGTCTCGAACCTCTTGTAGAGCTGTGTAGAAGACGTGGGTTACCTCGGTCAACGCCCCCAGTTTTGCGCGGCAATCGGCAGCATCCAGAAGGTCCACGGCGACGCTGCGTACACGCCCACCCGGCTGCGGAGGTCGCCGCGCAGCGACGATCAGGTCCCAATCCTCGCGGTTGGAAAACTGGGCCGTGAGGCTACGGCCAATAATGCCGCTAGCCCCAAGAACGAGGGCGGTCTTGCGCATGAGCGGTGTCTCCCCGGGTATTACTTGTCGTTGTTGTCTGACCCGAAAGATTACCCGAGCCGGCCGTCCTTAGGCTACAGACCGCGCAAAGCTTAACTACCGATTAACGCAAGTTGCGGCGAGATGCGTGCACGCTGCCAGGAGGGTTGGCAAAGCCCTGCCGCTCGCTGCGGTACCGTTCGCCATCCAGATGGGGACCTGCTCGCAAGATCGGGGCAATTAACTCTCGTAGGTCAACCGCCAGACGATTAGATAATTTCAGCAAGGTTTCAATGCTGGGGTTGGCAATACGTCGCTCAATTTTTGACAACATCGTACGGTCAACGCCAGCTTCCAGCGCCAGCAGTTCCTGCGACAAACCACGCTCTTTACGCAGCCGCCGCAAATTCTCTGCCATACGCACACGTACTTCGTCCATGGATATCAGATCAGCGGTGGCTTTCATGGTGGGGAAGTCTGAGGGGGGCTTAGCTTTGACGCCACGGTAATAACGCCACGGCCTTATAAGCCACGGCTTATAAACCACAAATGACCTCGTCAGGTAATCCTTGAAGGGCATTATGAAGGGCTTGATCAGTTGTCACGCCATCGGTGTACTCCAACTGATAGAAGCCTCTTTCCGAGCGGACATGCACCCGAAACCTGGCTTACCAGGTGCTCAGCGCCCACACGGCTGAACGATCACTGAATCTTGATCGATCCCTTGAAGGTGGCACCCGTAACCGTTGTACCCGCCGCGGATACCGATAGGGTTGGCAGTCGCTCGAGCTGCCCAGCCTTCAACCTCACCAACTTAATGTCGGAGAGCGTCGCTGCGACAGTAAAGGTGCCTGATCCGATCAGGCTATCGAGGGTGGCGGCGGAAACATTACTGGCCGAAGCTAAAGCGACGAGATCTATCTTCAGTTCTCCGGCGTTGCTGCTGATCAGCTTGGAGATCGCACCCGCCGAGTTTGAGAGCGATAGCGCATCTCCGTAGAGATCCCCGGCAAGCGTCGCCTCAGCGGGTACCTCCAGGGCAAGGCCCCCATTTATCCAACGCAAATTAACCTTGTCGACAATGGCGTGCGCGACAAATTCGTCCGGAACCGTTGACTCAATCGAAAAACCCAGCTTGATTGGGCTTGGTACTTCAGGAACCTGCCCCACGGGCTGATCGACCACCTCCAAGACGAACGAAACGCCACGAAGACCGTCTCTAGTGTCTGACGTTCCAGCCTCAAATTTCGACAAAGCAACGTCCTCAAAGCCACTTTTGCTAAAAATCCTGATCACATCGCTTTTCACCTTGAAAGCCGACGCAAGCGGCTTGGGCGGGTCTTGCGGCGCAATTCCAGGCCACTTAACCTCGACTGCCTGATTCGCGGCAGCAGCGGCGAGTGCCGTCAAGGCCGCACGGACCGATAAAAGATCCGTAGTCGAGAGCGTCGAGACCGTGAGTAAATTTGCCTTCCTGAGTTCCTCGACGATGTCTTCGGCAATCCACTTATTTAATTTCGACGACGCGACTGAAGCGGCAATTGTGTCAAGTGAGGACGTGACGTCGACGGCCTTACCCACCCTGGCGCCAAGCGTCGCGGCTGCGACCTTAAGAACATCTGTCGAAAGATTGCTTGATACCGATGGACGCGATGGACTCTTCTTGACTGAATCGATTGCAATGGCTGCCACCGCCTCCAGTTCGGCTGCTGAACCCAAGTCCCTCGCCTGAATGCCTCCCAGACGAATGGCATCGGCCAGTGCGCGCGCAACAGATTGATAAACAACAGCCTGCGCTCCCTGCGAAACCGACGAATCAAGTTTTAACAGCGCAGCGTTAATCGCTGCCGTCATTTCCTGCGTAACAGCCGCCACCTGAACCCCTGCCCGAAAAAGAGCCATATCGCCCGCCTTGATCGGATCAACGGTCGCTGGATCAAGCGTCGTATTCAGCCCGAAGAATGTGTTGACCCGAGCCCTGGCGTCAGTGCTGGACAAGCCCGCCTGCACCATGTCGTTGGCGAGAGTAGTGAGGGGTGATACCACCCAGCCTTGCGTGAGCACTGCGATGGTGTCGCGACCTGCAAGCCTGAGTCGAAACCGAGTTGAATCGGGAAGTGCGCTAGAGCCACTGCCAAGACCGACATCGGTACCGCCGCGCGCCTCGATGACGGCGCACTCGCTGACGTTCGCCATTTTGGCGCTGAATCGGCCATCGGCGCCGCTTACACCAATGGGGTCTTTCTTGACCTCATTTCCGTTGGCATCGAGACAGAACAGCTTAGCGCCCACCACATAGCCGTCAATAACGGTGCCCGATACGGTCACTGAACTGTCCCTGCCTTTGGCGCCCGGCCCACCGCCCCCCACACCGTCACTGCAGGCCGAGAACATCACCGGAATGAGGCTACAGAAAGCCAGTCGTCGATATTTCATGATGCCAAACCTAAAAGAGAGAAGGTACGTCAAGTTGTAGGCAATGAGCGCGAGCACGCAGTGGCCGTCAATCAGGCGGTGTCGACGCACGCGCAAGCAGTTGATCATGGACTGCGCGTAAGGGCTTCGTCCAGTCGCCCGCTATTTCCTGCCGGAACAATCTGGCGCTCGCGTACCAGGGACTGTCGTTACGAGTAAGCAACCAGCGCCAGTCGGGGTTAAACGGCAACAGCACCCACACGGGCTGACCCAAGGCGCCAGCCAGATGCGCGGCCGCTGTATCCACGGTTAGCAAAAGGTCTGTCTGGGCAAGCCGACTGGCGGTTTCTGAAAAATCCTGAGCATCTGCCTCAAAGTACCGTACACCCCGCTTTTGCAGCAGCAGACGCTCCCCATCGGTCAGCCTGGACTGCAAACACACCGCGCTGACGGCGTCTGGCAGCGCAGTCAGCATCTGCGTTAATGCCAGACTGCGTCGCGCGTCATTCGGATGACGAGGACTGCCGCGCCAAACTAAACCGACCACCGGCGTGCGTCCAGCAGGGTCAGATTGAACATCCGGCGCGCTTCGCCTCTCGGGCCAAGGCAGATATCCCTGGGCCGACGGAATGCTGCCCAAGCTCGTTTTACAGAAGCCGGGAAGACTCGCTATCGATACGTGCAGGTCATAGGCTGGTAGCGTTTCGCCTCGCCCGACGACCGCTGAAACCCCAGGCAGAGTCGCGAATATTCTCACCAGCGACGGGTCAAGCTCGAGCATGACCTGTACGCCTGACTGAGCCAGCAGGGGTAGATAACGCGCAAATTGCAGCGCATCGCCACGGCCTTGCTCGGCATGTACCAGCAGCCTTGACGCCTTTGGCAGCGGTTCGCCCTGCCAGAGACTCCCGACATAGCGCCGGCGCCAAGCCGCCAGACGCGGCCGCTGCCAGCGGGACTCATAAAGCGGCCAGGCTGCCTGATAATCGCCAATCTGTAATCGCAGCATAGCCTCGTTATAGTCGGCCTCGGGATGGGTTGGTGCCAGGGCGCGAGCGCGCGCATAGCTCTGCAGCGCGGCCTCGTGCATCAGCAGATCGCCCAACGCCACCCCACGGTTAATCCAGGCCTCGACAAACGCTGGCTCAATCGCCAACGCCTGGTCGTAGCAATGGATGGCCTCCCGCGCTTCATCGCCCAGGCGCAGCAGGTTACCCAGATTAAGCCAGGATGCCGCATCACGAGGGTCAAGTCGCACAGCCTGCTGCAGGGACGAAATAGCCTCAGGCCGACGACCGAGATCACGCAAACAGTGAGCACGCAGAAAGTGCAGTCTGGACATGGCCGGTTTGACTGCCAACGCACGATCGATAAGACGTAAGGCGTCTTCAACCCGCCCCACCTGAATCACCACCCTGGCAAGCTCAATCAATACCGTAACCTCTTCGGGCGCCAGATTTGAGGCTCGGGTTAGCACCTCTAGCGCGATGGGCAGACGCCCTGTTCGAGCTGCCGCACAACCCCAAAGGTATAGAGCATGCGCATCGTTGGGATCCGTTTTGAGTCGCTCACGGCAGGCAGACTCTACCGAGGAAAAATCACCAAGCTCATACGCGGCCTGCGCGTCCTTTAGCGGATCGGCATCAGTTACTGTATTCAAAAAGAAATGAGCGGCGGGCATGGGGAAAGCGTTCTTGGCTGGGAGAGGTGCAGGCCGCAGATTTTCAGACGACAGGCTCAGTGCTGTCGAAGTGCGAGCCCAGCTCATTCAACAGAAAAGAAGCGCCAGAGGCTTTAAGACCTTTCAGTCGTTCGAGCTGATCCAATGCCACCGTTTCAGAACTGCCGTCAGGGTACAGAACGTCAACCCCATGGGGCGTGACGACCGCCAGTGTCTTCTGTAACTCGATGGCCTTGAGGCGAATTTCAAATTGCACGCCCCAGCCCAGGTGACCGCGACCCGTCTTGATCTCAGCGTCCAGACCGATGCTCAGCCGTACAAAGCTATCGCACAGCTGCGACCCGCGGGCCTCGTCGGTTAGACCTGGCGGCAACGCCTTACCCCCCATCCGTGCCGCCTGTGCTGCAGTCGTGAGCTCAAGCTGATTGAGCAGTCGCTGGCGTTGTATCTGCGCTGCCCTGACGGGCGTCTGAATAAACTCCTGGCGCGCCTGGCCGCCCTCGGCATGCGCCAGCGCGCTGAACAGACAATGTCCGTCGGGTGGCACCGGACGACGGCTTAAACCCAGTTGGCCGAGCAGGCGGTCAGCCCATGCCGCAGAAGCGGGTGCAGCCTGAGCTTTAACCGCGCTGACAGGGGCCTCACTCGCCGCCTGAAAAACCATCATCTCCTCGAAGTCGGCGAGTCGCTTGCGGGCGTCACCTCGAGGCATGGACTTGAAATACTCATACAGCGCATCAAGCTCGAGCTCTGGCGAGGCAATTTGTGCAAGTCCATACTGATGGCGCACACCTGAATTCGTGACCAACCATGATCGGGCGTCATTGGGCTCAAAAACGTTGCCGGGCTGGTTCCAATAGTGATTGAACTCTAAGCGGCTCCAGGGCTGCCCGGCTCGGTCCGCCTCGCTCATGACCGGCCCAACGTTAAGCGCCTGTGCACTGGCCGACGGTAGGTTGCCTCCTGAAGCCCCGCTTTCAGCCACCGGCGCAACCGGGTAGTGCTTATCGAAGGCCTCGTTGAGAAGGCTGAGATTTTCAAGCCGCTGCGCCATCGCAGTGGAAATATCACCACCCGTATCCTGCTCGAGCACAGCCTTGTCGGTTCTGGCCTGCAGCATCTCCCTCACCTCGTCGATGGAACGCGGCTGTGGACGCAGGACGACGTCGGCGTCAGCCACACCGGAGCCCGCCGGCGCAGCGGCAGTCGACTGCATGCCCGAACCTGACGGCGCGCTCGAAGCCTGCGCACCACCCGACGCGGAAGCCGAGGTACCACCCGACGCTGCAGCCGAAGGGGGCGCACTCGGCGCACCCGGCTGCAGGGCGGGCTTAACGCCTCTGGGCGCGACGACAACGGGCTGAATCCTGGCCTTGGATAGTTTTACTTTGGCCAGCTGCGCATGATCTTTGACCGCCTGCGGATCCAGTGTTGTGACCAGCTTAAGAAAACTCAGTGATCCAATCTTGCGCGATGATTGAGTCAGGCCCTTGTCGGTTTGCAAGTAGGCATCCAGCGGACCCAGTGCCTGCTTACCATAGCCCCTCTCGACCAGGGCGCGCACCAGGTTAGCTGCCCCTGTCGCGCCGCCGCCCGAGTGATTGACCTCAATGTGGCGGTTGCCATCCGCGCCTGTGAGCTTCAGATAGCCTCCAACGGCCTTGCCGGTAGACCCGACCAGCGATCCGGCGATGCGGCGCAGTTCTGCCCGGGCGTCCTCTGGTGTCATACTGCCAACGACAGGCGTTGAGCGTCCGTAGACGTTAATCTGAGGCGACAGGCGATGAAGGCGATTAGTCATACATGAACCTTACCGGAACATGGCTGGCTTGTGCAGGAAGCACCGGCCACGCACACTGCCGTCATGATTCAGACGGCATCTTTTATCTTCGCTGCTAAGCTTTCGTTGATTGCACTGAGCATGCTGGTGGCGACGGCGGTATCGCGTCGCTTCGGACACGGAGTCGGTGGCCTGATTGCCGGCCTTCCGATGATTCTGGCTCCATTGGTGGCCATTCTGCTGCTCGACCTGAGCGCCGAACGGGTAGCGCTCATCTGTTGGGCAACCGTCGCCAACATACCGGCCTGCGTGGCGCACATCATGATGGCCGGATGGCTCACCGTTCGCTTTAACTGGTGGCAGACACTGAGTCTGGCATCGCTGGTATTTCTGACGGTCTCGCTCATAGGCTCGCTGCTGCCGCCCTGGTTGATGGTGGCAGTGGCCATGCTCTTTACCCCGCTTGCGCCGCGTTTCATGCCCGCAGGTCGCCTGAAACCCGAGCAGGTGGCCATTCCCGCTACCGAGACCCTCTTACGCATCACTGCCGCTCTGTCAGTTGCCAGTGCCGCGATGCTCGTGGCCGGTGAAGCACCCGCTCTGGTCAGCGCCATGTTGTTGACCTACCCCATCAATGGCTCTGTTCTTCCGGCCTTCACACGCGTGCTATATGGCGGCGAGGCGGCCCGAGCCCTTTTGCGAGGCTTCGCACGGGGCCTTTACGGTGTCGCGATCTTCACGCTGGGTACGGCCATCGGCCTGGACCACTTCGGAAAATGGACAGGCTACAGCTTCGGGCTGGGCTGCGTGTTTATCTACGCAGCCTGGCTGGCCTGGTTCAGTCGCCGGTAATCTGGCGCTCGCGAATAATGGCCCCGAACCGGCGCGAATCATCGGCCGCCTTAGCGCCAAATTGTGCAGGCGTAAGCGGCAGCGCATCACCACCCAACTGGCGGATCCTGTCCTGCAGTGCCTGCGTTCCGATGATTCGGTTGATCTCGCGATTGAGGCGATCGATGATTGCAGTCGGCACAGCCGCAGGGGCGTAAAAACCAAAGACGCTATCGGCATCGAATCCCTTCAAACCGGCCTCATCCAGGGTGGGCACGTCCGGAAAGAGCGGCGACCGTCGGGGGCTGCCAATGGCGAGAAGCTTTAAACGCCCCGCCCTGACCTGACCCAGACCGATGCCGGGGTCGAAGTAAAAATCGAGCTGGCCTGCCAGCAGATCCTGAAGCGCCGGAGCAGCCCCCCGGTAAGGCACATGAACCGAGAACACACCGGCCTGGCTTTTCATCATTTCGGCGGCCAGGTGGGGGGAGCTGCCATTGCCAGGCGATCCGAACGATGTCTTGCCCGGATTGGCCTTCAGATAGGCAAGAAACTCCTGGATGTTGTTGACCGGTAGCGCCGGTTTGGCGACCAGATACACCAGAACACGTGCCACCGAGGCCACGGGTGCGAGATCCCTCGCCGGATCAAAGCTCATCCTTGGGTACAAGTGCGGGTTAACCGACACCATGCCACCTGAGCTCATCAGGAGCGTGTATCCATCGGCGGCAGCCCGGGCAACCGCTTCGCCACCAATATTGCCGTTGGCACCGGCGCGGTTCTCAACTACGACGTTTTGTCCGAGCGCTTCTCCGAGAGGCTGCGCGATGGCCCTGGCCAGTTGGTCAGCCGCACCCCCAGGTGGAAAGTTGACGACGACGCGCACAGGTTTTGTGGGCCAGGCCGCGCCCTGTGCGAAAACCAGGCCCGAAGCACTCAGCATCGCCGCGGCCGTCACGGCCAGAGACAACGCGCGTCGGATTCGTTGATTACCTTTCATCTTCAGCCTCCTGACACACACCTGCTCTTCGTCGCAGCCAACCCCTGAGAAATACGGGGATCTTGTACGAATTGGACGGGATTACAAACCCAAGTGACGCGTCCCGGCGATAATCATGGGTTTACCTGAACAAACAATCAAGCGGATAACCTCGTGAGACCCCTCAGGCACCTGCACCGTTTCGCACTGCTATCGCGAAGCATCGCGAACCTTCTCAGCGCGTGCCTGCTTGCGTTGGCATTCTCTACCTCGGCCGCTGCCGACACCAACTCGTCACCTCCGGCGAGCTACAGTATCTCATCGAAGGATAGCGCGCTTGGCCGGATGTTGGTAACCCGGGAACCGGATGGCACACGGCGCGTCGACTACGCTTATCGCGAAAACGGTCGTGGTCCAACCATCACCGAGCGCTTCAGGATCGGCGCCATGGGTGTGCCCACGCACTACGAAGTCAGCGGAAAATCCAGCTTCGGGGCAGAGATCCGCGAGCAGTTCAGTATCGAAAGTCGCCGCATAAAATGGCAGTCGCGTATCGACCAGGGCGATGAAGCCATTGACGAGCATGCGCTGTTCATACCGCTGGAGTCCACGCCGGCCTATTGGGGGCAGCTATTCGCGTCCCTGATTGCACGTCCAACCGGAGTCGCTCCCGCGATTGGCGGTGCTCAACTCATCGCTGAAAAAATCACGCGTGTGGACCTGAGCGCACCGGATGGTCAGAAACTGCAGGTTGCACTGGTTTCAATGACGGGTGCTGATTCACTGCCCTGGTATCTCTGGATGACGGAGGAAACCTCGCCCCGCATCTTCGCCAGTCTGGACACCAACTTTAGGCTGATTCTTGAGGGCTATGAGGCCCAGATCGAACCTCTCTATGCCCTGCAGCTTGAGGCCCAGGACACACGGGTCATCCAGCAGCAGCAGCGACTCGCACGTCGACTGGCCGGAGCCACCGTTATCCGAAATGTTCGCTGGTTCGACTCGCGCACGGCCCGTATGCGCGGCCCAGCCGATGTCTGGATCATCGGCGACCGCATCGCCGCGGTTGCGCGCCCCGACAGCCTTGACGCCACTGCTCAGCAGACCATCGACGGCACGGGTCGCACCCTGCTGCCGGGGCTATTCGACATGCATGTTCACTACTCATACGACCAGGCGCTTTCGTACCTGGCTGCCGGGGTTACGACGGTTCGTGATATGGGCAACGACAACCGCGAACTGTTGCGCATGCGCGCGCGGACTGAATACGGAGAACTACCGGGTCCGCACATCGTCCCGGTCGGATTTATCGAGGGTAAAAGTCGCTTCTCCAGTCGTAACGGCATCATTGCCAATTCTCTGCAGGAATCACTGGCTGCGGTCGATTGGTATGCCGAACAGGGTTACCGAATGGTCAAGCTCTACAGCTCCATTCAACCTGACTGGGTGCAGCCCATCATCGAGCGTGCGCGACGCAAAGGTTTGCGCGTGGGCGGACATATTCCGGCTTTCATGCGTGCTCAGGACGCCATCAGCCTGGGCTACAACGAGCTGATTCACGTCAATCAGGCCATGCTCAACTTTGTGATGCGCGAGGGCGATGACACGCGTACGCTCACCCGTTTCACGCGCGTGGGTGATGACGCTCATCGGGTTGACACCGACAGTCGCAGGGTTCGCGAGTTCATTAAGTTACTGCGCGACTACAAGGTCTCCTTTGACCCCACTGTCTCAACCTTCGAGTCAATGTTTACCCAGAAGCAGGGTGATCCTGCACCGATGTACGCCGAGGTCGTAGACCATCTCCCGGCACTGTGGCGACGCAGCATCCGCGCCGCCGAAATGGATCTTGAAGGCCCCCGGCTTGATACTTACCGTCGCAGCTTCCAGCGCATGCTCGATCTGCTTCGCGAGATGCACCGGGCTGATGTCCTTATGGTTGCGGGCACCGATTCAGGGTCTGGACTGGCTCTGCATCGCGAATTGCAGCTCTATGTCAAGGCCGGAATCCCTGCCGCCGAGGCCCTGCGCATGGCCACCTGGAATGCGGCTGTCGTCGCCGGCGAATCCGCGCAGCGTGGCAGCATCGAGCGCGGCAAGGTGGCCGACCTGGTTCTTATTGACGGTGACCCCAGCGTTCGCATCGCTGACCTGCGAAAGACCAGCCTTGTGCTGCGCGGGGGTGTGGTCTACGAGCCCGCCCGGCTTTGGGAGACCCAGGGGTTCAAGCCCTTCGCCGAAGCGGCCAGGATCGAGAGCGGCTCAATCGACGACTGAGCCCCGTGCGCTTACGGCTTCGTAACGGTCACTGCAGAAACGATATTACCCGCAGCGTTATAGCTCAAACCCGTACCCGAAACGCTGCGTACCCGCCAGACCACCTGAGCCGTTTTAGCTAGAAGATTTCCACTCAGGATCACGCATGCGCCGCTGGACCCTGTGGTGCACTTCAGGCCCGTGCCGCCCGTATCGAAATCGCCGGTTACGGTTGCCTGAGCGACGGGCTCACCGGCGGCATTGCGCACGATTGCCGTCACTTCTGCCCGCCAACTGCCCTTTTTCGCCGCGAGCCCTCTTCCGGCCAGCGAGGCGATTGATACGCTAACCGTTGTCGATGGAGGAGGTTCAGTCACGGTCTCTGAGCCGCTCGCAAACAACAACAGATTGGGAGAGCCGACGCCAGGTGACACAACCTTGCCCGAACTGGCTGTGCTCTTAAGCGTCTGCGCAACCTCCACCGGGCTGGCTGTCGGCTGTCGTTCAAGCAGCTGGGCGGCAACGCCGGCAACATGGGGCGAGGCCATCGAGGTACCGTCCAGCACCGCCGACGACGTGTCGCCGTCCTTCCAAGCCGAACGAATGCTACGGCCCGGCGCGAACAGATCAAGACAAGAACCAAAATTCGAAAAACTGGCGCGGGTATCAATCGTATCGGTCGCGCCCACCGTAATGGCATTGGCTACACGCGCGGGCGAGTAATTACAGGCGTTGGCAGCGCTATTTCCTGCAGCAACAGCCACCACAAAACCGCTGGTGATCAGGTTATCGACCGCCTGGTCAAGCGTGCTGGAACCCGACGAGCCCAGCGACAAGTTAACCACCGCTGGCTTGCGCCCCTGAAGCATCACCCAGTCAATGCCTGCAAGAACGCCGCTGAGCGACCCGGAGCCATTGCAGTCAAGCACGCGCACCGGAACCAGCGACACCGTCTTGGCAACGCCATAGGCCAAACCACCCAGGGTAGCTGCGACATGGGTACCGTGTCCGTTGCAGTCGTTACTACCGAAACCATCAGCGATGGCTGAATAACCGGACTGCACACGCCCGGAGAAATCCTGATGCGATGCCCGAATGCCCGTGTCGATCACGTAGGCGAAGACGCCAGTGCCGCTGGCCGCATAACTGAAGCTGCCATTGAGCGGAAGATCGCGCTGATCGGATCGGTCAAGACCCCATGAACTTGGTGAGGATTGCACGCCACTTTGACGCAGGCCCACCGCCTCATCAACCTCAACGCGATCGACGTTGGGATTATTAGACATGGCTTCGAGAAAGGCTGCTTCGGCCGCGGCCGGCAGGCTGACCGCAAATCCACGTATCGCCCGTTCAAAGCGATGCTCGACCCGCCCGGGACGACCGCTCATGATGCGGTCGGCTTCTGCGGCTGGATTACCCACCGTATCGCGGAACACCACGATATAGCGCACGGTTTCGGTGACGGCTCTGGAGCGAGCCAGATCGAGGGCCTCCGTCCGAGCACGTGGCTGGGCTGTCGTACCGGCATTCGAGGTTTGTACGGCCTGCACTACTGGGCCGCCTTCCTGAACTGTCTCAAGCTTTTCGCGTAGCTGACGCGGCGACAATACGGCCTGCGGTGTCTGGTCAATGACAGCCTTGATATCACCAGCTCGATCACGCACCTCCTGGGCCACCGCCTTCAGCTTTTCACCGCGCGTCAGAAATGCGCCAGTGTCCTGAATCCTGGCCAGATCGCTCTCGAGCCCGGCTTTGGCGTCGCCCAGCACGACGGTTGCCGCACGCGCCAAGGCGCGCAGACGTTGCGTCTCTTCATCGGACGGCGCTGCGAGCAGATCTTCAAGGGGGTCACGCTGGCGAAAGCCAAACAACTGTCGAACCGACTCGCGCGCATCGGACAGACTCGCCTGATTGGCCTGCATCTCGTGCGCAACGAAGGTGCTAAAGGTACCAACAACCGCCGGTGCCTGAGCCACCAGACTACCGTCGGCAGTGCGGTTTATGAACGCGTTTGCCGGCGCGGTCAGCGTGACCGGCTGCTTGCCGGCTTCGGCAAGCGTTCTGCCCTGGTCATCAGCATCGGACGCCGTGTCAGGTACGTCGCTGACGAGCAAGGCACCCCTGAGGGTTGCTTCATCAATTCGTGCGGGCAAAACCAGCCGAAAATTTCCCTTGGTATCGGTGGGTTCGGAGATAGGGTCATCGGCGGTTAACCCGTCTCCCTTGAGATCGAGGTAGACCCGCGCCCCCTTGATGTAACCATCGACCAGCACGCCGGTCAGCACGCGACCCTGATCGGGCTGTGTCAGCTCTGGCAAACCCGAACCGCCGCCGCATCCGGTCAGCACAGCCGACGATACAAACGCCGCCAGCGCCAGCCAACGCTTACCCGTCTGCTTTGGCTTACCCGTCTGCTTCGACGCAACCTTCGATCGGCAAATCAGCGCGTTCACATTCCTCACGGCATACTCCCGCCTGAGGCGCTAACCTGCAGGTCTAAAACTAGAGCCACTGAAAAATAGAGCCTCATCATCCACTCTCAATTTTAAAGCTTGCGAACACGCTATGGCGTTGACTAGTTCACACCCGCACATCCGTTCCTACTCAGGTCGACGTGGCCACTTCACCAGTGGCCAGCGCGATGCCTATGAACGCCTGCAGCCAAGGTGGACACTACCCTACCAGACACAGCCGGTCGATTCCCAAGCGATATTTGGTCGTGATGCACCGCTCATCCTTGAGATCGGTTTCGGTATGGGCGAAACAACCGCAAATATTGCCGCAATGCAGGCTTCAAAAAATTTTCTGGGTGTCGAGGTTTACCCAGCCGGTGTCGGCGCTTTACTCAAGCGCATCGAAGAAAACTCGTTGTCGAACATACGTATCATTCAGCACGACGCCATTGACGTATGCCAACACATGTTGCCCCCGGCCAGCCTGGCGGGCGTACACGTCTTTTTCCCAGACCCCTGGCCCAAAGCGCGGCACCATAAGCGGCGGCTTATCCGCCCCGAAGTTGTCTCGCTCATCGCGAGCCGTATCGCTCCGGGCGGCTATCTGCACTGCGCAACAGACTGGGAGCACTATGCCGTACAGATGCTCACTGTCTTGGGCTCTGAGCCGCAGCTGATCAACACAGCAGGCCCCATAGCCATCGGCGAAACGGCAATAGCCTGCCAGGGATTTGCACCCCGCCCGAGCTACCGCCCGGTCACCAAATTTGAGGCCCGCGGTCACCGGCTCGGACATGGTGTATGGGATCTCGTTTTCCACCGCCGATGATGATTCAGCCACCGCCTCACGCGATCGCTCAGGGCGGATCTATCGCCAACCTCATTCAGAGTATCGGGCAATCTTTAGGCTCGGGCGACGCCTTCCTGCCACCGCTTGAACATCCATTCATCGTATCGGCGCTCTCGCAAGCACGCACCATCGTACTGCTGCTCTTCGATGGCCTGGGATGCGCCCAGATACAAACACATCTTCCACGCGGCGCGCTGGCGGGCGCGCATTGCGCCACACTCACTTCGGTATTTCCGTCCAGTACGGCGCCAGCCATCAGCACCCTTGCCAGCGGGCTGGACCCGGCAGCTCACGCCGTTACCGGCTGGCTGATCTGGTCTGAATCCCATCAGGCAGTCGTCAGGCCGCTGCCATCGGACCGTCGCGGGCAACCCGATGCCCTGATTGATCCCGACACCCTGCATGACTGGACAGCGCTATCGCAACGCGTGCAGCGCCCCTGCGTGGTGCTACAGCCTTCGCACATTGCCGATTCACCCTTCTCGCGGTTTGCATGGAGGGGCGCTTCGCGCCTGGGTTATCGCAGACTGCAGGATCTGGAGCGCACCATTGTCGCGCAGGCACAGCTCATGCAACATCAGACAGGCGGGTTTATTTACGCCTACCTGCCGCACTTTGATTCGGTCGCGCATGAGCATGGATGGCTCTCTAAACAGGCCTTTGAGACCGCGCAGACACTTGATACGCTTTTTGCACGTCTGCGCACTCCGCTTGAGAATCTGGGCGCTTTGTTACTCGCGACGGCTGATCATGGTTTTGTCGATATCCAGCCGCGTCAACAGTTGCAGCTGCAGCACTTCCCTGAGCTAGCCCGATGCCTGGCCGCGCCGCTCTGGGGTGAACCCCGGGTGGCATTCTGCCGGATACGATCTGAACTCAGATCCGTCTTTACTCACCATTTTCACCAGCAACTCGGCCACGCGTTCGATCTGTACGATAGTCAGGCTCTGGCTCAGGCAGGCTGGTTCGGCAGCTCAACGGTTAATCCAGCACTCGAGACGCGGATTGGCGATTTCACGCTCATCGCTCGAGAAGGCTACACCCTGGTCGATCGCATGCCAGGTGAACATACGCATGCCTTTATAGGCATGCATGGCGGCCCCAGCGCCGCTGAGATGCAGGTGCCGCTGGCTCTGGCAACACGCTGATGCCCGGTATCATCGCGGCTTTCCTGCCCGCGACGGACAAACACCCATGCTCGAGCTGCTTTATGCCTTGCCACTGCTGGTCAAGGCGGTCATTCTCGGTCTGGTCGAGGGACTGACAGAGTTCTTGCCCATCTCGAGCACGGGACACCTCATTCTGGTGTCCAGTCTGCTGGGGTTTGCCGGCGAAAAAGAGAAGATGTTCAACGTCGCCATCCAGACCGGAGCCATGCTGGCGGTCATTGGCTACTTCCGGGTCCGGATTCTGCAAACCCTGCGCGGCCTGGCGCGTGAACGCTCAGCGCAGGGTTTCGCGCTGCAAGTGATCGTGGCATTCATGCCGGCGGCCGTGCTGGGTCTGGCGATTGGCAGCTGGGTGAAGGCTTATCTCTTTCAACCCGTACCCGTTGCCATCGCCTTCATCGTTGGCGGCTTTGTAATTCTTTGGGTTGAAACGCGCCAGGCTCAAAACCCGCATACCGTGCGCGTGCAAACCATGGATGACATGAACCTTACCGATGCGTTCAAAGTCGGACTAGCCCAATGCTTCGCGCTGATTCCGGGTACCAGCCGCTCAGGCGCCACCATTATTGGCGGCATGATCTTTGGGCTATCCAGAAAAGCGGCGACCGAGTTCACCTTCTATCTGGCGATTCCAACCCTGATAGCGGCAGGTGCCTACGACAGCTGGAAGCACCGTGACCTGCTGTCCATGCAGGATCTACCCCTGTTCGCCGTGGGCCTGGCAGTCTCATTCGCGAGCGCGCTTGCCTGCGTGCACTGGCTGATGCGCTACGTCGCCAGCCATGACTTCCGCGTTTTCGCTTGGTATCGCATAGGCTTTGGCCTACTGGTGCTCATCACCGCATGGACAGGACTGGTTGACTGGCAGGCTTAGTGGTGGCGCCGTCCCGGGTGTCCGCCGTCATGATAGTGGCGGGACCGGTGCCCGTAATGCCGCGAGCCGTGCTCGTACACAATCACCGGGGCTGGCCTGACGATCACTACCGGAGGGCGGTAAGCGTGACCGTAGCCATAGACCGGATACGCTGAGTACGCGGGCGGCGACACATAGACTGGGGGCGAAACGTACACGGGCGGCGGCGAATAAACCGAATAGGGCGAAGGCGCGTACACAACGCCAGGGGACTGCACCACAACCGGCCCCCCGTAAACGGTGGCCGACGACTGCACTGAAGCCGCGCTGGCGGCACCGGCAACGGCGCCGAACGCTCCACCGACAACCGCCCCATCGCGCCCGCCCACCGCCTGACCCAGCAGCGCACCAGCACCTGCGCCCAGCAGAGCGCCCACCAAGGCGTCCGACGCCTGGGCCGCGATGGGCGCACTGAACACCATCGATAAGGCGATGATGCGCAAGGGCGCCCAGATCCGCGACCGCGTCGACTGCAACAAAGCCTTGCCACTACCCGCCTTGCCACTACCCACCTGGTCACCACCCACCTGGTCACCACCCACCTGGTCACTACCCACCTGGTCACTGCCCCCCTTGCCACGGCCCACGAGCCCTCGCGCCACTTGAATCGATCGCTTCGAAATATTTGCCGCTTCCATGTTCGACTCCTGATCGACAGTCAAGTCCGACTGCCGTACATGAATCCTAGGTCGGACGATCGTTCTAACCTAGCGTACGAGCTGAAAAAGCTGTAAGCGTCTGTGTATACTTAATGACTTACCAGTCAGTCACTTCATGAATTCCATCTTCGTCCCAGAAGCCAACACGCGCGGTCCCCGCTGGGAACGCCGCAAAGAGCGCCGGCCTGGCGAACTGCTGGACGCCGCACTCGCACTCTTTGTTGAACGCGGCTTCGCCGCCACCCGCCTGGACGACGTCGCAGCGCGCGCAGGCGTCAGCAAAGGCACGCTTTATCTTTACTACGCCAGTAAAGACGAGCTTTTTAAGGCTGTCGTCCGGGAAAACCTGGTGCCGCTCATCGAGAACTTTCGCCGCGATATAGAGCAATCTGACGCACCAGGCGAGAGCCTATTACGAAACTTTTTTGAAGGCTGGTGGTCGCGCGTGGGCGCAACCCGGCTGGCTGGTATCGTCAAGTTAATCATGGGTGAAGCTGGCAACTTTCCAGAGCTGGCCCAATTCTTTTTTGAAGAAG
>JBDLQY010000055.1:0-12372 GCA_039800325.1 Pseudomonadota bacterium
CTGCAGGTAGGGATTCTTGGAGATGGCGGGCCCCCAGTAGCACTTGAGTACCGGCTTGCCGTTATGCGCAGCGGTAACCTCCGAGATATACCAGGCCGGAACCACCTTACCGGCGGAGTCTCTGCGCTGACCGGTCTCCATTTCATGCGCCATCAGAACCCGCACATCAGCCGTGTCGCCGCGCACTGCGGCCCGGATTTTCATTGGATCTGCCATGACAATTCCTTTAATGCTCGATGATGATATGAGGGCCTCAGCCGCCGCAGCCGCCAAGGGTGACCTTGATCTCTTTCTTGGCCATGTAGAACTTGCCGTCCGCTTTCACGATGGCGAAGACGTCAGAGCTCTGGCCCATCTTGATGCGCATGTTCACGTCGGCATCAGCACCCTCGAGAATGTCGTAGGCACCGGCCAGAGCGCTGGGGTTTTTATCAACCAGCAAGGCCATGGTCTGCGTGTTGGGCAGTCGGCTGCGGATACCCACGGGCACCACGGCGCCGTTTTCGGCGATGTCGGGCGCATTGATGGTGATCTCTGCAGACTCAGTGGCACCGGCGGCACCCAGAGCCTTCATGGCGTCAGCCACCGAGGTGGCCTTGAAGGCCTGCTCCATGCTCTGGGCCAAAGCCGTACCAGGCTTGAGCATGCCCAATGCCACCAGGGCACCGTAAATCCCCATACCGCCCGCAGCCTGCAGGCTCGTGCGTCGAGTGTGATTCATGAACTCTCTCCTTGCTTGAAAAAACAATTAAATACCTGAGAACCGGAAAGCGACTGCCAACAATAAACCATGCGGAATCCAGCATCCATTAATCAGGGCGCGCCATCGAGTACCCAGCGCACCATGGCACGGATATCTGGGTCTGTAAGCTGCGGATGCGGCGGCATGGGGATGGGCCCCCAAACCCCTTGACCACCCTGCTTAACCCGGACCGCTAAAGTAACCTCGGCATCCGCTTTGCCGCGATAGCGCTCGGCGACCTCGCGGAACCCTGGTCCGACCAGCTTATTGGCCACGCCGTGGCAGGCCATGCAATTGGCAGACTTCGCCAGATCTGCACCCGCGTTTTTGGATGCCGCCGCCGCCCCGGGTGCTGTCGCCGCCCCGGATGCAGCCGCGCCGCCTGCGGATGCTGCCGAGCCGCCCGCGGATGCAGCCGCGCCGCCTGCGGATGTGCCAGCCGTGCCCGCGCCGACTGCGCCGCCCGCTGGGGCGCCACTCGCTGACGCAGCCAAGGCAGGAGCGGCAGCTGCCACTGTCGCAGCTTTAGCACGACTTACCGCCTCGGTTGCACTGGCGGGTGTAGGCCCGGTCGTGTCAGCGCCTCGCGCGGGACCCACCGGGCGATTCTGCTCAGCCAGGTTGCCGTGCGCGTTTCGAGCAAACTCAGGCAGCATCGACCGAACGTCCATCGCCACCGCACAATTACTCATGCAGGCATCGCCCTGAACATCAGGCTTACCGTCCACCAACCACAAGCCAGGGTAGGTCACCTTGCCATCACGATTGGGCAGTTGCTTCTGGACCTCGGCCATGTTTTTGTCTGACAGAACAAAATCGGCAGGCACAATATCAGCCAGATTCAGAATGTACGCGGTCACCGCATACACCTCGTTGGGCTTGAGAGATTTCGGTTCGTTCCAGGGCATGGCTCGGTTGATGTAATCCCACAGCGTCGAAATCTGCGAGAGCTTCATCATGGTGGTGCGCTGCGGGTAATCCGTGCGCCTCAGATTGGCCACTCGTCCGCTACGAATATCGTCTTTGGTCGTGCCGCCTGCGATCGGGGTAAAAATCTCATTGGATTCGCCGAAGGTGCCGTGACATGAGGCGCATTTGGCCTCCCAGATCTCCATGCCGTGATCGACCGAACCGGAGCCGGGTGGCAGGCCTTTAAGATCGGCGCGTACATCAATATCCCAGGCCTGGATTTCGCTGCGGGTGGCTGGGCGACCGATGCTGCTCCATGGCTTGGCCGCGGCGGCCGCTGATGACGCAGTGCTGACGCTGCCCTGCTGCTGAGCCAGTACCGGCACGGGCTTGACCAGAAACGCTGCAGCCACCAGCGCAGCTGCGAACATGGCCGGCATGGTATTTGGGCGGGCAATCGATTGTCTGCGCATGGCCAAGCCCTCCTCAGTAAACCTGAACATTGCCGATCTCACCCGTCTCGGCCACGCGCCAGGACTGGATAGCATTGTTGTGATAAATCGACCGCGTACCTCGCACCGCCCGAAGCTGGTTGATCTTCGGCTGAACATGGCCGGTTTCATCGATTGCACGGCTTTGCAAAATGGCGGGCGAACCGTCCCAGACCCAGTCGACGTTGAACCGAGTGAGGGCCTTGGACAGTACCGGTGACTCAAGACGCGCCTCGCGCCAGTTGCGTCCGCCATCAAATGAGACATCGACGCGTTTGATACGTCCGCGGCCTGACCATGCCAGTCCAGAAACGTTGTAATAACCCCGATCGAGCAAAACCTGCCCACCCGATGGCGTAGTGATCACGGACTTGACCTCCTGGATGGAGGTGAACTGACGATGCAACCCATCCGGCATAAGATCGACATAATGCAGGACCTCATCCTTGGTGTGATAAGGCTGGTCGCCCACCTCAATACGGCGAAGATACTTGACCCACGACACACCCTGCACGCCAGGCACCACCAGCCGCAGCGGGTAGCCATTTTCTGGGCGCAACATTTCGCCGTTCATGGCCCAGGCAACCATAACGTCATCAAGTGCTCGGTCCATCGGAATGGTTCGAGTCATCGACGAACCGTCCGCGCCTTCAGCCAGCACGAAACGCCCGGCACGGATATCGGCCCCGCACATATCCAGCAGCGTGGACAGCAGCACACCGGTGTATTCGCTACACGACAGCATGCCGTGCGAGTACTGTACGGTCGGCACAGCGACGTTACCCCATTCCATGCCGGTATTGGCGCCGCATTCGATAAAGTGAATGCGCGACACCTGGGGCAGACGCATTAAATCGTCCATGGTGAAGACGCGCGCTTCACGCACCAGACCGTTGATCATCAGGCGGTGCTGGCTGGGATCGATATCCCACCAGCCCTGATGGTGCCGCTCAAAGTGCAGACCGTTCGGCGTGATGATTCCGAAAAGGCCCTGCAGAGGTGTGAAACTGACCGAGGCAGCCGACACGCGGGTCAGACCGGGACTTTCGCGGCGTTGCAGGCCCTTTTCCCATTTGGATGGCACGCCATACCCACGGGCTGCGACAGGCTGTCCGAGACCGCGCGTATGCTCGGGCAGCTTTAGGATGGCGTCTTCGCCCTTGCCCTCAATGCCGCTGGCTTCCCGCGCAACGGCGCCCGCCGCGCTGGCCATGCCCGCTCCAGCCACCAGCGCCTGCCGCATAAAGCGACGGCGCAGGGGCATGCCGCTGGCTCGGTCTTCAGCGCTGGGAAGTATGCGTCCTGCTTTTTGAAACTGCTCGTTCATGGCCCTGTTGTCTCCTTGAACAATTCCGGTTGGCCAGAGCTCTGATGCATCTGAATGTGCTGAAAGGCTCAGGGGCCCATGCCTGTCTGGCGATCGGCGGGCAGGCGCCCATCGTCGCCACGCCGAGTCAGGGCATCGGCCACTTCGACCAGCTGCGCCGGCTCGCCGTGCTCGCGACGCGCGGCGATGTGCACACAGACGGTCCGGCACAGTTCGGTCAAAGTCGAGTCACTGACGCTATACCAGGTGAAATTGCCGTCCTTGCGGCGGCTCAGGACACCTGCTCGGTACATGAAATTGAGATGACGCGACACATTGGTCTGCGAAGCGCCGGTCTCGCGCACGATGTCAGAGACGGTTCGCTCTTCATGGCAAAGGCTGTGCAGGATGCGCACGCGCATGGGCTCTGCCAGCAAGGCAAAGTAAGCCGATACGGACTCAAAAACCTGCTCAAGGTCGTCCAAACCACGTCTCCTGCGGTGTTGGTCTGGCGGTCGAACCGCCTTCTGTTGCCAACGCATTTTGCTGCCGACGGCTTGACCGATTCGGCTTTTTCATGACTTTATGAGCATACGCGCATATAGTCAAGCGCGTATTTGCTAGTGTTAGCGATTCATTCAAGCCTGCGTTTGGCGACCTGTCTGCTCGTCCACTGCTTCAGGAGGTAACAACCCGTGACGTCCGCGCGCGGCCAATCCGCGACACCGGGCAGTTGTGCGAATCCCGCCGCCTTGTCGTTCGACAGGCGCAGGCTTTGTATGCACTCCCTGCTCGCGCTGCTCGGGGCCAGCATGCTCGCGGCAAACCCGATCGCGCTCGCGACGCAAGCCCCACACGCGCCGGTCTTATCCCTGAACTTGCAGGCGCGCGAGGCCTGGCGGAATCAGCGCCCCATCGTGCTGATGTTTTCTCTACCTGGATGCCCGTGGTGCGATGCCTTGCGCAGGGAGCATCTCAACGGCCTGTCGGCTCATCAGGAGACGCTGCAGATACGTTTCCTTGAGCTGGATATGAGTGAACGCCGCCCCTTCTTGAAGGACAGCGAACCTGAGCCCTCTGGCTCTGCGGGAAGCACCGCCTGGTGGCAACTGGCTTCACCCGCCGACTGCGCACGCGCCCTCAGGGTACGGATGGCACCTACCGTGTTGTTCATGGGCCCTGACGGAGAAGTGGCCGAGCGACTGGTTGGCTACGGCTCACCCGACTTTTACGACGCCTACCTTGAGCAGCGGATGACTCAGGCCCGAAACCGACTGAAGCCGACAAAGCATCGCTGAGGCCGCCACGGCCGCCGAACGCACATTAATGAAAGTGCGTCGACTCGGGCTCTACATCGAGCGGTAACTCAGCGTGGACGACGTCGCCCTTCTGGTTGGGATAAAGAGGTACGCCACAGTCTTCGCAAAACTCGGGCTCAATCAGGTCGGGCCAAAGGCGAATTTCAGTGACGCCCAGGGCACGCAGATACTCGCGGATCTGCTCAATCGGCGATGGCTCGTCGGTCTCGCTTTCCGGACCGAACAAAGGCCAAACAATGCCGTAGGAAACCTCTTCGTCATCACCCGCCGACAGGCCGATCCGATATTCATCAATGCGGTCACGGCCGAAGGCGGCGATGGAAGCCCGGATTGAGCCTGGCTCAATGCTCAGTGCGTGGGTAAGGTAGTGAACCGCAGCCTGGATCGAGTACGGACGCACCCGTCGGTCTGCCTCACGCATGTTGAGGTGATAAGCATCTGGCAGAAGGCATTCAAATCCACAACCCGGCAACAGGGGTTCAAGAGTGGGCCGGGCCTGCGCGACCCATTGTTCGAGACACTGCACCCGGCTGGCGTGATCTTTGGCGTCAAGTTCTTGCCAACGAAACAGCGCCGAACCCGAGCGTACCGCGACCACACCGAGCACGAATCGCGTGTCAGCCAGCATATCGGCCGTCTCTGGCAAAGCCTTGAAATCTAAACGCAGAGGCTGGTCACTGATCGCGCTTACCGCCAGGCGTTTGGTGAGCTTACGCAGTTCGGCAAAATCTCGGGGAAGCTGATCGATGCTGTAGAGCATTGGCACGATTCGCAGACGTGCTTCGCGCGACAGAATATGGCCGTGCCAGTGCGCGGCCAGCGTCTGGGCCACATCACTGCCGAATGGACCGGCCGGAATGCGAAAACGCGTCCACGCAATCAGTGGCGCCGCCACCAGCAAGGCTTCCCAAGCATGCCCCTCGTGCTCAACAACCACGGTCTCGGCCACTGACTCAACTGACTCGATCAGGGCTCCGTAGGCCTCAGTATCGGTCTGGTGCAGGCGGTCGAGGGCATCGTGCACAGCCTGCGGATGACCAGCATCGAGCAAACGCTCGAGACGCTGTGCCAGTTGCGCCTCCCAGAAGCGATCTTCCAGGCGACTGCCCGCGTTAGCCAGCCCCAGTGCCGCCGCAACCAGCCGCTCGGCATCCGGAGAGAGGTGAGACTTGCGGTCGCGGGTGCGCGCGCTTCGTTGTTCTTTCATGACAGACCTGTAGTTGGCCGAGCAGTTTAGACCAAAACCGATCCGGTACCGCCCGGCACGCGTGCTAAATCTGACCCTTCGGCAATCAGGACGCCGAGGACGGTCAAACAGCGCTGCCTAAGCCGACGAAGGGTGCTCCCAGAGCGCGGGCTTACGCGTTTCGCGGGCGATAGCCGCCAATACCTCCTGGTGCGCGCCCAACTCATCCGTCGTGGGGGCCAGCACGGTGAGGCTGGTTGGGGGCCATTCGGAACGCATTTCGGTGCGGCTGCTCAGTTCGCCGCCGCCTGCTGCAATTTCCAGACTGTCCTGCCCACGGGTCATGGCCAGATAGACCTCAGCGAGCAATTGCGCGTCTAGAAGAGCTCCATGCAGAGTACGGTGCGCATTGGACACACCGTACCGTTCACACAAGGCATCCAGTGAGTTGCGTCGTCCGGGATGCATCTGCCGCGCCATCGTGAGCGTGTCAGTGATACCGGTGACCACACGCGACAGTGGCTGAAGGCCCAATCGTGCGAACTCGGCATTGATGAAACCTACGTCGAATGCGGCGTTGTGGATGAGCAACTCAGCATCTCGAATGAAGTCGACCACCTGTGTGGCCACCTGGGCAAAGACGGGCTCAGTGCTCAGGCGCTCAAGCGTCAGGCCGTGTACCGCGAGCGCCCCTGCATCGATATCGCGCTCAGGATTCAGATAAAAATGCAGCGATCGCCCAGAAGGTCGACGGCTTAGAAGTTCTATGCCGGCAATTTCAATAATGCGATGGCCTTCCTCAACGGCAAGACCTGTGGTCTCAGTGTCAAGGACGATCTGGCGCTGCTCGCTCATGACTGCGAAAACGTCTGAATGGCCGCAGCGGGCTGCCTCTCGGGCGCAACCGACGGACCGGCAGAAGCCGCATGGCCCGTATCGTCTGCCTGCGGCTCTGGTTTGCGCGGCCTGGCCATCAGCGTATAGACGACGGGAACCACGAACAGCGTGAGGACCGTGCCGAAGGTCATGCCGCCCACGATGACCAGACCGATCTGGATGCGACTTTCGGCACCAGCCCCGGTGGCCATGGCCAGTGGTACAGCGCCCAGCACCATAGCCCCGGTGGTCATCAGAATAGGCCGCAGCCGCATGCTGGCAGCCTCAACAGTTGCTGCAACGAGAGGTACGCCGCGGTCACGCACCTGATTGGCAAATTCGACGATAAGAATGCCGTGCTTGGTAATAAGGCCCACCAGCGTGATGAGCCCAATCTGGCTATACACGTTAAGCGTGCCACCGCCCCACTGCAGCAACCACAGCGCGCCCGCCATTGAAAGGGGGACGGTCAAGATGATGATGAAGGGATCAATAAAGCTCTCAAATTGCGCCGCCAGCACCAGATAAATAAAGGCTAGAGCCAACAGAAAGGTGACAAACAGGGTCGACGACGATTGCTTGAACTCACGCGTCTGACCGTTATAGTCAACTGCATAGCCCGGCTTGAGGTGACGGCTGGCCGCTTCTTCATAAAACTGCAAGGCCTCACCCAGCGCGGTACCCGGCGCCAGGCTTGCCGTAATCGTGACAGCCCGGCGCTGACCGAAATGATTCAGCTCACGTGCGGTAACGGCCTCTGTGATTTTTGCCAGGCTGGCCAGCGGAACCATGGTGTCATTGCGACCACGCACGAAGATATTGGAGATGTCTTCTGGCGAATTGCGGCTTTGCGCTTCAAGCTGCACGATGACGTCGTATTGATCACCCTCGCGCTTGAACCGAGTTACCTGGCGGCCACCCAGCATGGTTTCAAGGGTTCGCGCGATGGCCTCGACCGGAATACCGGCATCGGCCGCCCGATCGCGATCGATTGAAACTTTCAGTTCGGGCTTATTAAGCCTCAGATCGTAATCAACGCCCTGGGTGCCGGGGTAACGGCGCAGTTCATCCATTAACGGACGCAGCGTCGCCTGAATATTTTCGTAGGTGTCCGAACTCAAAATGACAAAGTTAATCGGGCGCTCTCGAGGGCTTTGCCCCAGTGAAGGCGGTGCCACGGCAAAAGCAGTTACGCCTGGCACCCCGAGCAGGCGCGGTTGCAGCTGTCGGATAATCTCAGGAACCTTACGATCACGCGCTGCCCAGTCAACCAAGCGATAAAACGCGATGCCCTGGGTGGCTGTCGGATTGCCCGAAATGACGTAAATACGATCGGCTTCAGGCACCACAGACGATAACTGCTCGAGCATGAGCGCGTAGCGATAGGTATAACCGGCCGAGGCCCCCTCGGGACCGCTGAACACAGCCAGAATCACACCGCGATCTTCGACCGGAGACAGCTCTTTCTTGGTGGTACCCCATAAGTGCACCAGTGCGACCCCGACTGCCCCAAACAGGGCCAGCGACATCAGCAAGCGAACCCATACACTAAACCGCAGCAACAGGCGTAAGGATGCGCCGTACGCGTTGGTCATGCCGACCAGCATTCGCTCAATGCTGCGGTTTATCAAACCCGGATTGGGATCGTGACGCAACAACTTCGCGCACATGGCCGGCGATAACGTGAGCGCCACAAATCCCGACACCAGCACCGCGCCGGCCAGCGTCAACGCGAACTCGACAAATAAACGCCCTGTACGGCCGGTTGTAAAGGCGATGGGCGCATAGACGGCGGCCAGCGTGAGCGTCATCGCAACCACCGCAAAACCAACTTCACGGCTACCCTTGAAGGCCGCCGCCACCGGCGACATACCTTCCTCAATATGTCGATATATATTTTCTAAAACCACAATGGCGTCATCGACCACCAGGCCAATGGCCAGCACCAAGGCCAGCAGGGTCAGTGTGTTTATCGAGAAACCCGCCGCGTACATCACCCCGAAAGATCCGATGAGACAGACCGGTATGGTGACCAGCGGAATGATGGATGCGCGAAAGGTACGCAGGAAGAAGAAGATGACCAGCGCTACCAGGGCAACAGCTTCAGCGATGGTTTTGTAGACCGACTCAATTGAGCGCTCAATAAATAGCGTGGAGTCGTAGGCAATATTGACCTCAAAGCCGGGCGGCAGGTCACGCCGCAGATTGGGCAACTCTTTGCGCAGGGCTTGCGACAGCACTAAAGGGTTGGCGGTAGCCTGCTTGATGACGCCAATAGAGACCGCACTCTGGCCGTTGAAGCGAACACTGGTACGTTCATCGAGCGCCGCAATTTCGGCACGGCCGACATCGCGAAGCCGGACCGGGTAGCCACCCACGGTGCGAATGATGATCTCGTTGAATTCGGGCACCCGCCGCAGATCGGTTTGCGACATCACCGTAAATTCGCGCTGTTGACTTTCAATACGACCTGAGGGCACGTCAACATTCTGCCGGCGTAACGCGTCTTCAACGTCCTGGACGGTGAGGCGATAGGCGGCCAGACGATTACGATCGATCCAGATGCGCATCGAGTATTGCCGCTCGCCAAAAATGCGCACGTCAGCCGCACCGGGCAGCGTCTGCAACCGTGGTTTAACAACACGGTTGGCGATATCGGAGACTTCAAGCTGTGACAGGGTCGGACTTGAAAAAGCCACCCAGATAATCGGATTGGCGTCCGCCTCAACCTTGGCAATGACCGGCTCATCAACACCGGCGGGTAGTTTCTGCCTGACGCGCGAGACCCGATCGCGCACGTCGGCGGCAGCCCCATCCGGATCGCGATCAAGCCTGAACCGTACCGTGATCTGACTGCGTTCTGCCCGAGAAATCGATGTCAGCACATCGACGCCTTCAATACCGGCGATCGAGTCTTCGAGCGGTTTGGTCACCTGAGATTCAACGATCTCGCTGGATGCGCCGCGAAAAACCGTGGTGACGGTGGTGACCGGCTCGTCGATCTTGGGGTATTCGCGAACCGAAAGGCGATCGAAGCTGACAACGCCGATCAGAATGATGATCAGAGACAGCACCGTCGCAAGAACCGGCCTTCGGATACAGACTTCGGATAAGACCATTTCAGACCCCCATCAGGTCAACGCTCAGGTGAAGCACTGCCCAGATCTCATCCAATGGCGTCTAGCGACTGGCATTGACGCCTTTAGACGCGGGCGAGGTCTGGGCTGCCGCAGCGGCTGATCCGGCGGCGCCAGGGGCAGCACCCGAGGCAGGCCCACCCGCCGAGGCGGGGCCACCCGAGGCGCCCGGACCACTGGCACCAGGGCCACCCGCGCCACCCGCGCCACCCGGACCACCACCGCCCGGACCACCACCACCCGGACCACCGCCACCGGGACCGCGCCCGGCTCCCTGCGGGCCTGAGTTCAGCACTCTGACGTCCTGGCCGTCGCGCTGTAACTTGAGTTGCCCGGCCGTAATGACCATTTCGCCCGCCTGTACCCCAGACACGAGTTCGACCACACCGTCGCGACGGATTCCGGTAACGACCGGCGTTCGACGGGCCTTACCCTCAATGACGCGGTACACAAACGACGCTGATCCCTCGGGAATAATCGCCTCTTCGGGAACCACCACCGCCTCGGGCTTGTCCTTCAGGACAATCCGAGCCTTGGCAAACATGCCTGTTCGCAACAGCTGCTCGCGGTTATCGAGCCGGCCACGCGCCATGAGCGCACGACCGTTGGCATCGACCTGTACATCAACGGCATCGAGCACCGCTATAAAGTTGTGCTCGGGGAAGGCGTCTACACCCACATCGATACGCTGACCACGGCGCAACTGCCCGAAATAACGTTCGGGCAGGCGCAGGTCAACCTTCATGCTGGATACATCTTCAAGAACCACCAGCTCGGCACCCTCTCGAACAAAGTCGCCCAGGCTGACATTGCGCAGGCCCAGCACACCATTGAACGGGGCAACGATACGCGTCTTGGCCAGCTGCGCCTCGGCCAAACGCAAGCGAGCCTGCTGCACATTGAGGTTGGCCGCAGCCTGGTCGCGGGCACTCTCGCTGACGAAATTTCGCTTGGCCAGATCCGCTGTGCGGTCATGGGTGGCCTGAGACAACGCAAGCTCGGCCCGAACCTGTTCAGCCTGGGCCGCCAGTACCGATGCATCAAGTTCAATCAGCAGTTGCCCTTGCCGAACCGCGGCGCCGTCTGAAAAAGCCACCTTGACAATACGGCCAGCGATTTCGGGTTTGACAACGACAGACTCGTTAGCCCGGAGCGTACCAACGGCAAAAACATCGTCGGCCAACGCCATGGTACGCGCCCTGGCTGCCTCGACGGCGGTCGGACCGCGCTGCCCACCGCCTGCGCTAGGAGGTCCGCCGCCTGCGCCAGCAGGTCCACCACCCGTCGCTGAAGGGCCACCCGCACCTGCAGGGCCGCCCCCTGCTCCAGGCGCAGGGCCGCCCCCCGGGGGGCCGCCGGTTGCCGCCGCCGGGCGCCCTGAGGAACCCTGGCCGCCTGCAGCGGGTGTACCGGATGGAGCGGACTTCGATGTAGATCCCGCCCCGACGATTTCAAGCGCCATCTGGACTGGCGACCGTTGGGAGGTATGCACCCACCATCCCAAATAAGAAAGGCTGGCAATTGCCAGCCCATAATAGAGGAGTTTTTTCACGGACTTTCCCAAGGCTTCAGAAATCTAGCACAAGCCCCCTAACCCGACCAAGCAAACAATGAATTCCAGTCACTCCAGACACGTGCCGCCCGCCAATACCGCACAAGCGACGCCAACCTCGGCGAACTCCAACCTGAAGGCGACGGGCACGACACACGTCGAGCCTACGCCCACTGCACAAGCAGTCAATTCCGGCAGGCTGCGAGCGCGTCCTCTGGTGGCGAACATGAGCGGCTCGCGGATTCGCGAAGTCGCCAACGCCGCCATGGGGCGGACGGGCGTGCTGCCTTTCTGGTTCGGTGAGCCAGATACGGTGACGGCGTCCGAAGTACGGCAGGCCGCCCAGGACGCGCTCGCCGAGGGCGACACGTTTTATCACCACAATCTAGGACTGCCACAACTCAGACGGGCATTGGCCTCCTACCTCAGCCGCCATCACCCGACCTTAGGGCCCGAGCGCATCGCGGTCACCAACAGCGGCGTCAATGCCTTGATGGTCGCTGCCCAGGCCCTCATAGAACCAGGCGATCGAGTCGTCACAGTGGTACCGGTCTGGCCTAATGTGGCCGAAATTCCAATGGTCTTGGGTGCGCGCGTTGATCGCGTCGCGCTGGAACTCGATGCTCGGGGTCGCTGGCAACTCGACCTCGACCGGCTAATCGACGCGATAGGTCAAGACACGCGACTGGTGGTTATTAATTCACCCAATAATCCCACCGGCTGGACTATGCCCAAACCCCAGATCAGCGCGCTGCTTCAGCACTGCCGACGACACGGCATCTGGGTGCTGTCCGATGAGTCCTACGAACGGCTGGTGTTTGACGGCAGCCATCAGGCGCCCTCATTTCTCGATT
>JBDLQY010000056.1:0-3380 GCA_039800325.1 Pseudomonadota bacterium
TTTGCGCCGATGTCAACGCGGCAAGATCGTCGGTCGCAATCGCCGACACCTGCGTTGGAGTCAGTGCCTTAACTTGGCTTTCGGTGAGACTGATAATTTGTGCGGTGCTGAAAGCAACCAAGTCTTCGGTCTCAATAGCGCGAATCTGAGAATCGGTGAGAGCGGTAATCTGACCCTTCAGCAAAGATTGAATTTGATCAGTTGTCAGCGCCGCCACGTCATCGACGCCAAGATACGGGATCTGTGAGCTTGTAAACGCCTGGATTTGGGCCGTGGAAAGTTCTTGGATTTGAGCGGTGGTGATAGCCGGGATTTGTACCGATTTAAGCCAAGAAATCTGTTGGCTCGTCAACAGCTTAAAGTGCTCCGCTGTCGCGCCAGCAATGTCGGATGGAGACAAGCTTTCTATCTTCGGCCTATCGTACGATGAGATAGAACTAGTATTCGTGTTAAGTATGCTCATTGCGGTTCCCCACCGTTACTACCCGAGGCGTACTGCAGTACTGCCCCACCTCAACCACTCCGGACATCGGTTGTCGACCGAAAGTCCTAGAACTTTATTTCTGGCACCTCACACCAGCGTGGCGACAAGCCAACTGTGACTAAAGTCGCTGCAGGTCGCGCCGATTCCCCGAATACTAAAGAGGGGGTGTCCAATGCTCAGTGCCGTAATCGAAAAAACCGACTTCGTTGATTTCCAGCCCAGAGCGCGATACCCGTTTCGAAGCATGCGGGTGGGCGACAGCATCCGGTTTGAGGACTTTAAACGGGCGGAAAGCGCGCGCGTTTCAGCACTGCAATTCGCCAGACGCAATTGCCCCGACTGGAAATTCGCCATAAGAAAAAGCACCCTCGGCTGGGATATCATTCGAGTCGAATGAACCCTGATTGAAAGATACTCCTTCAATTCGACTATAGATAGCGCGACGGGTGTAACACCGTAAATTCGTAACGATAAATTCATTTCGGCCGCCACACCATGGAAGCACTTGCTTGACAAGATTCAGGCCGTTCACTTCCTGTTACCAAAACACCCGGCAGAGAGCAATCAACATGCCTGACAGCATCTGGCCAATCCGGGCCCCCAGCCCGTGTGGACGAGCCCGCCAAACAGCTCAGAGCGGCAAAGTCCTGCCTGTAGCGTTGTCGCCCGCTTCAAGCGGCAACATCTACACCAGTATCGACTCAACGGCGCTCGCCGCTGCAACACTCGACCCTACGGCGATCGATCCCGCTACGTTCGACCCTACAGCGCTCGACTCCACAGCGCGAGAGTGCACCCAACGATAGTTAGTGCTCGCCAACCCGGACGATTTTGAGGGTGTTGGTGCCGCCCGACTTGCCAATAGGCTCGCCGATGGTGATCACAAGCAGATCGCCCGTCTCAACGACGCCTTCGCGTACCAGTTGTTCTTCAGCCTCACGCAGCATCGCCTCTCGGTCGGTTGACTCATAGCGCATCAGCAACGGATGCACTTCGCGGTAGAGACACATGCGTCGGCGACTGGACTCTTCAGGCGTCAGCGCATAGACCGGCACACCCGAATCAAGCCGCGAAATCCAGAGCGCGGTGGATCCGGACTGAGTGAGCGCGGCAATCGCCTTGACTTTAAGGTGGCAGGCCACGAACAGCGCGCTCATGGCTATGGACTGATCGATTCGCGTGAAGGTGCGGTTGAGAAACTCACCCTCTAGCGTATTGCTCTGGAAGCGATCGGCCTCAACGCAGACGCGCGCCATTGCCTCTATCGTCTGCACTGGATATTTGCCGGCTGCCGTCTCAGCCGACAGCATGACCGCGTCGGTTCCATCGAGAACGGCGTTGGCGACGTCGGACACCTCGGCGCGGGTTGGCACGGGCGACTCAATCATCGACTCCATCATTTGCGTAGCCGTGATGGTGAGCCGATTGAGATCTTTTGCCATGCGGATCATGCGCTTTTGTAGCGCTGGTACCGCGGCATCGCCCACTTCAACCGCAAGATCACCGCGGGCCACCATGATGCCGTCGGAGGCTTTAAGAATTTCCTCTAAATTATCAATGGCCTCGTAGCGCTCAATCTTGGCAATCATGAGCGCCTTACCACCTGCCGCGCGGGCAAGCTCTCGCGCCATGTACATATCAGCGGCGTTCTTGGGAAAGGACACCGCAATGAAGTCCGCCTTAAACGACACGGCGGTGCGGATATCTTCCATATCCTTGGCGGTTAGGGCTGGCGCCGACAAACCACCGCCCTGACGATTAATACCCTTGCGGTCAGACAGAACGCCGCCCACGGTGACCGTGCAGTCGATGGTGCTGGGCCCCACCCGGTCAACCCGCATCACCATACGCCCGTCATTCAGCAGCAGCGTATCACCCGGCTTCACATCATTGACCAGTTCTTTGTAGTCAAGACCCACGCGCTTTTCATCGCCCAGCGGGCAGTCGACATCAAAGGTAAACGGAGCGCCTGGCTCAAGATTCACCGAGCCACCGGCAAACTTGCCGATACGGATCTTGGGTCCCTGAAGGTCAGCCAACACCGCCAGACCGCGGCCAAGTCGATCAGCGATGGACCTAACCAGCTCAACAGTCTGGGTGTGCGCGGCAGCACTGCCGTGCGAGAAATTGACCCTAACCACATCGACCCCAGCCAAGACCATGCGTTCAAGTACTTCGGCTGAACTGGAGGCAGGCCCCAGAGTGGCGACAATCTTGGTAGCTCGCGGAACAGGTCTACTCACGGCAATCTCAACAAAGGGGGGCAGGGCCCGAAGAGGCTATTCTGCCCCAGGCTAGCCTTAATTGCTGCTCTAATTGTTGAGCTTAAATCAGTGGGCGCGCGCTTCGAGTGCTGCCACAGCCGGCAAAGTTCTACCTTCGAGAAATTCCAGAAACGCCCCGCCACCTGTGGAGATGTAGCTGATGCGGTTGGCCACCCCAAAGCGGGCGATGGCAGCGAGGGTATCGCCCCCCCCGGCAATCGAGAACGCATCTGAGGCTGCGATCGCGTGGGCAATGGTTTCGGTGCCCCGCGAAAAAGCCTGGAATTCAAAAACACCGACGGGTCCGTTCCAGACGATGGTTCCGGCCTCGCGAAGTCGCCCAGCCAGGGTGTGGGCCGTATCAGGGCCTATATCGAGAATGAGCTCGTCGTCGGCGACCTCGGTCGCGCTCTTGACGACCGCCTGTGCATCAGCTGCGAACCGTGTGGCGCACACGACATCGACCGGGATCGGCACCTGGGCACCGCGCTCAGCCATGAGATCGATGATGCTGCGCGCCTCATCGACCAGGTCGCGCTCAGCCAGCGACTGACCAATCGGTAAGCCCGCAGCCAACATAAAGGTGTTGGCAATACCACCCCCGACAATCAGTTGGTCAACCTTCTGCGCCA
>JBDLQY010000057.1:0-4344 GCA_039800325.1 Pseudomonadota bacterium
CTCCATAATTCGCACTGGACAAGGCAAAGGTTACATAACGGTGATCAGAAGCCGATCAGCAAAAAGATACCGCCCGTACTGGATGGGTGTAACCAAACCATCATCTCCGACGAATTGAAGAACGACGCGCAACACAGTGACTTCGAGTCCGGCCTGAAGCCGCTGTGGTTGCGCGCCCAATCAGGAGATGAGTTGTCGTACCAAAAAGCTCTTCGGTTGATTGCGGGGCGACTGCGTTCCTACTTTCGTCGCCATCTGATGAACCTGCCGGACGACGTAGAGGACCTCGTGCAGGAGACTTTGCTAGCGCTGCATTTGCACCGTGGCAGTTATGACCCGACACAGCCCGTGTCAGCTTGGGTGCTGGGCATTTCCCGCCACAAATTGATGGACCTTTACCGCCGACGTGGACGGCGTGAAGCCCTGCATGAGCCGATTGACGGGTTGGAAGAACACCTGGCAGCCGAGGATCCAGGCGAAACTCTGGCTAACGTTGATCTGCACAGCCTCCTCCAAGAGTTGCCAAAGGCCCAACGCATTGCAATTGAGATGACCAAACTTGAAGGCTTGAGTGTTGCCCAGGCGTCAACACGGACAGGTGTCTCGGAATCGGCGATCAAAGTCCAGGTTCATCGGGGCCTCAAGCGTCTGGCGGCCCTCGTCCGCAAGGAGCCCACGTGAAAACCGACACTCTGATTGAAATGCTCGCAAGGCAGGCTGGCCCGGCGCCAGACTTTCCTGTGAGACGCCGATTGGCGGCAGCTGCTGCCCTGGGGTTTCTGGCCAGCAGCGTCCTTGCCCTGGTTCTGATCGGCCCTTTGCCTGCGGCGGCTTTTTACACGGCAGCTCCGTGGATCAAGTTTGTCTACGCGGTGCTGCTACTGGCTGGGGCGAGCGCCTTGGCCGCGAGACTGTCCCGCCCCGTTTCTTCGACGATCACGGCTCGTGCGGCGGTCGTTGGTGTTTTCCTACTGATGCTGCTCGCTGGCGCTGTGACTTTGATCGCAACTCCGGAGGGCGAGCGATGGTCAGCTTTGTTGGGGCAGACGTGGTGGATCTGTCCTTGGATGCTGATGATGCTCTCGTTACCCGCGCTGTCTGCAATTCTTTGGGCTATGCGCAGCCTCGCGCCGACTCGGCTGAGGCAAGCAGGTTTTGCGGCTGGATTGGTCGCTGGCGTAGTGGGTGCGATGGGGTATTCATTGGCCTGCCCCGAGACGTCTGTTGCCTTCGTGGCAGTTTGGTACTCGCTCGGAATCGCACTGACTGGATGGGTCGGGCAGTGGCTAGGGCCTAAGGTGATGCGCTGGTAACCGTTGTCAAGAGATTGGCACAACAGGACTTCCGGCAAATCGAATGAGACTCTTCGCAACAGTGGGTTGCTAAGCTGAGCCAGGAGCGTTTGAACCTAGCTAGGTGCGTTTGAACCTAGTAATGCGCTCTTGCGAAGCAGATGAATCCCAGAATTGCCATTTCGATTTCAGCCACGCTATTCGTTTCAATCTTAGCGGCCGGCAACTATTACTACAGGGTCCACTTGAAGCCGGAGCCTCCTGTCTACAAGAGCCTGTGCGAACGGCAAATTGCTGAGGTGGATGCGGCAATTACCTCGCAGTACGGAAAAGGGGCGCTACGGGTATTAGACCTGCGTCCCGACGCGAAGGTCACGGAAAAGGAAATCAACCAAGTAAGGTCCATTCGACGTCTTGCGGTTCAACTTTTGAACGACAAGCAAGAAAATTTATGCAGAGAAACGATCCAAGCAGCTCGCGCAATCATGAAGATGTGACTCTTCTGAGAGTCTCAAAACGCTAATCGGTACGGCGCCAAACCCCCGACTTTTCGCCTCCCCTCTCCTGCCGTACCACGGCAAAAAAGTCAGGAGGTTCTGAGACGAACCGGGGTTTGAGACGGATTTCGGGGGTGAGTAGCCACGGAGTCAGTCAGGAGCCCATAGCAAAAAGCCCCGCGTGGTGCGGGGCTCTGAGCGCCTGGCAACTCGACTGAGCGAGTTAGCAGGTCTTGTTCTGGCGGGGCGATTGAGATTCGAACAGTCGCTACTTCCCAACCTCCCGATTCACCTCTCGCATCACCGCCTCGATATGCTGATCGATGGCCTTTACGCGTTCCTGCCAGCCGGGATCGGCGCGCAACTGCTCTTCCCTCCTCAGTCGCCTTAGTTTGTTGACGGCCGACTCTGCCTGATTGCCAAGCCCGATCTGATCAACAAGCGGTTCTTGCTTTCTAAAGCTTTCAGCGTCTTCGCCTGCTCTCATGCGTCCTTTGTATTCGTTCTCGATCTGATTCAACCGTTTGATGTTCTTGTAAAAGAGCTCGGACTCACCCGATACGCCCTGTGTGCTGCCATAAAGCCGCCCGAGTAACGGGATCTTGTACGCCGGTAACTCATCGCCTATAAATGCTGCCGCGATATGACTGCACTTGAAACACCCACCTGCTCATGGGAACCCAAACTTTCTTCATGGGGGCCTCTTCTCTCTGAAGCACGCCCATCGGCGCACCTGAAATTTCTTCAGGGGCACCCCTCTAGCGACCGTCGGACCGAGCGTTTGTGTGGATTATTGGGCCTATACCGGTCGCCAGAAAGCCGGCCCTTTTGTGGGGGGTGGGGTACGGTGGGGGTCAGACCATGCAGATTTTTGGAAGGGGTGGGGTAAGACCAATTTGCAGCTTAAATGTCTACGGTTCAAGCAAGTCGTGCAGATGACGCTCCCAGATCGCCAGAGCAGACTGCTTTTCACTCAGATAGCTGTAGCGGTCGTAGTGCCTTGACTGAACACCGCCAAGGCCGTGGCTCTGAAGTTGAGCACGCGTATCCTTGGACACACCGAGACTCGCCAGCATCGTCTCAGCACTACGTCTAAGGTCCCGCAGCTCAAAACGCTCTCGAAGCTCACCCGCCTCTAGCATTGCTCGAGCAATCTCGGTGACCTGTGCTGAGACGGTTTCAATCCGAAGCAGTTGCTTGCCGTTGCTGCTAAACAGCGGCTGTGAGCGCCCCTTTTCATCTGCCTGAAAGCTTGAGGCCCGTTTTGCGATGCGCTCAAGGATCCCCTGTGCTGATTGCGTGAGTGGAAGCACGTGGGTACGAGGCTGGGTCCTTGCGCCTTTAGGGTCGTAGAGCGTGAGTGTTCTTGCGCTTAAGTCTAAATCCACGAGCCGAGCCCGCAACAACTGCGCTGGTCGTTGCCCACCCAGATACAGCACGAGCAACAACGCATCACGTTTGATGCTGTCAGGCAGCGCCAACAGGCGCTTGAGAAACCTTGAAAGCTCCTCCGCGCTCAGCACTCGCTCCCGAGGGCGGTTGTACTTTGATAAGGCACTGATCGACGCAATCGGGTTGACCCTGACGCCAAAGTTGCGCAACGCCTGAGGCGCATCGGGGTTTGTTTTAGATTGAAGTGCCAACCCATAGGCAGCACGAAGATAGCTTCGCAGCTTCTCGGCTGTTCGACCCTTACCTGCTTGAACGAGTTTAGAAAGCAAACCCACAAACTCGTCCACATCAAGTTCTGACGCTTTGCGTGCCACGAGCTCAGCTTCAGCCCGAATGACGTGAACGTCAAAAAGTATTCGAACATCTGTTGCAGACTGCTTTTCAAGCCGCTGTAAGTGCCCCACGTAAGCATCTAACAATTGACCGAGCGATGCATGCTTTGCCTCTTGAATCTTCGTTTGCTCGAGCGCTGCTGCTTCATCACGCTGCCTTCGCCGCTCCTTTTCAAGATCCTCCTGAAAGCCGTGCAAATCCGTAACACCTTGACGCAGCAGCACCGACCAAGCATGCGCCTGGTCTCGTGCTTGTAACAGCGTTACACCGCGCTCTGCTTTAGCGTCATACCCACCGATGGGCATGAACCGCCGACGGCTCCCTTGGTAATACTGGAAGTAAAAGGTCACCCCTGGCGCAGCAAGTTTTGCAACGAGACGCCCTGCCCCGCGCGATCCGCCATCACTCAGCCACTCGTCTTTACCCGTCCACTTCCTTCTGAGTGAACGATCAGTCAGTTCAGCCACAAGCCCTCCAAAAACCGTTGCGGTATCGTTGCGGTAATGTGCGAGCTTGTATGATACCTTGTGAGACACTATGGGACAACTAATGTATATTAATCAATATGTTAACTCTAAGACTGAGACCGCCTGAAACAGTCTGAGACAGCAAAACACATGACTGTTAATCCGTAGGTCCCTGGTTCGAGCCCAGGTCGGGGAGCCAACAAAATATAAATAAGAATCAATGAGTTACGAAAGAAAATAAGCCCGATCAAACGGGCTTTTTTGTTTATAGCGATCTTCGATGTAACGGCGGATGTAAGCAGA
>JBDLQY010000058.1:0-6396 GCA_039800325.1 Pseudomonadota bacterium
GACTGGCAAACACAAAGCCGCGGTAGCTATCGACCCGCGCTGCTGCAACCATGCTGCAATCCGGATCGTCGGTGCGCAAGCGCGTTCCTTCGTAGCCCTTCATCAGGGGAATTGCTCGGACCTTTCCGTTCAGATGGAAGCTCCAGGCATGGTACGAGCACACAAACGCTGTTCCCGTATTGCCACTTTGGTTGCCGCAAACCTGTACGCCGCGATGCGGACAGCGGTTGTAGAGCACACGGATTGAACCATCGCGGTCACGCACCATCACCATAGGCTGTCGACCGATCTGCAGGGTGTAATAGTCACCCACCTCACGGACCTGCGACTCATGTCCGCAGTAAACCCAGGCTTTCTCGAAGATGTGCTCCATCTCAAGGTCGAAGATGGCCTGATCGGTGTAGACGCTGCGGTGCACCCGGTCCGGCTGCACCAGTTGTTTGAGATCAACGGCTGGCATGAAACGCTCCTGGCTCAGGGAAGGCGAAACCTTAGCAAAGCGGCTGCGCAAGTCCTACAACCTTTTATGCTTTTTCTATTACCATGAGTTATGGATTATCGAAAGGTACAACTGTTTTTGGCCGCAGTTCGTTTCGGCAATCTCACCGAAGCAGCGTCGGCCATGGGTATCTCGCAACCCGCGCTTTCAAAGAGCATCAAGTCTCTCGAGCGCACCCTAGGCGTCCGATTACTTGACCGCGGCCGCTTCGGCGTGGCGCCCACGCCGGCAGGCGAAACCCTGCTGCAGCGCGGCCAACTGATCGAGGCAGAGATGCGCAGCGCTCTGGGTGAGATCGAAGCCCTGAAAGGTGCCCGCGGCGGCCATGTCATGGTCGGTTGCGGCCCCACCGAAGCCAACCGCCTGTTGCCGCAAGCGCTGTTATTGCTCGCCAAAACACACCCCGACCTACGCGTTACCGCGCTCTACGGTCTCAACGAGGCCCTGATGCCGTGGGTGAAGCTCGGTGAAGTCGATTTCGCCCTGTCGTCGGTGCCCGCACGTGCCGCCGACGCTGCGTTGAGTCACGAAACTTTATTCACTGAGACCGGCGTTGTTGTCGCACGTACCGGACATCCGCTATCAGGTCGACGCGCTATCGCGGCTGCACAATTACAGGACTACCCGTGGATACTTCCGCGACACCGCGAACTCGAACGCCTGGCGTTTGACGATTTCTTTACACGTCATGGGCTCGAGCCACCTCAGGCTCGCGTCGAAACCACCTCAACCGTGCTGATGAAGGCCATGGTGATGCAAAGCGACTGCCTCACCTTCATCCCGCGCGAACTGATTTACTGGGAGGTACAGTCTGGTCAGTTGCAGCCGCTGCACGTCAGCGGCACCGACTGGACGCGCATGGTGGGTATCACCCGCCGGCGCCGCGGTGTGCTGAGTGCGGCATCGCTTAAGGTCATTGAAGCGCTGCGCGAGGTTGCCCGACGGCAGTTTTCGGTGCGTACCGGCTAGGTTATCCCTGCCGGGGTCTAGCCTTTAAGAAGATTGCGCAGACGCCGGCCCCGCGCATCGCGATAAACGTCGAAATCGTGATCAAGTGTGACCAGATGCCCGATGGACAGGCGAGCGGCCGCCTCGGCGATGGACGCAGCCGCCAGATCAAGCGGCAGGCTTGCGTAACGCCTGCAGGTGATCACCATAGCTTCCAGGCTGGCCGAAGGCGCGCTATCAAGCCAGACCGCACCCTTTGGAACCCACTGTAAAAAATCAAGGACCGCTTCGTGGTGTACACGTCGGGCCAGCAACCCGTGCACCTCGCCGAGGACCGGCCAGGTTCTATGAAGCCGGACATGTTGGTGGGCCTGTCACCAGCCCAATGCCAGGGAAAGCCAGCGATCTGAGCGGTTGAACAGGGCAATGAGCGGGCCACTGTCGACCAGGGCATCCTGCGGTGCCCGATGACGTACCCCACGTGGATCGGGCTCGGATACCAGAGGCGGGCCGCCTCAAACCCCCAGATAGCGTTGCCAAAGCGAACGATCGGCCTGCAATGCCTGCGATGTTCCGCGCCACGCGACCTGTCCACGCTCAAGAATGACATGGTGGTCGGCGATCTCAACCAGTCGATTGACATACTTATCGACCACGAGAAGGGTCTGACCGGCATCGCGCAGCTGACGAAGACAGCGCCAGATTTCTTCACGAATCAAGGGCGCCAGCCCCTCAGTAGCCTCATCAAGAATCAGCAGCTTGGGGTTGGTGACCAGTGCCCGTCCGATGGCGAGCATTTGCTGTTCGCCACCCGACAGCTGGTTACCCAGATTGCGCTTGCGCTCAGCCAGGCGCGGAAAAAGCGCGTAGACGCGCTGTGCATCCCAAGGCTCACGGGCGCCGTTGCGGTTGGCTGCAAACGCTCGCAGATGTTCATCAACACTTAAATTCGGAAAAATCTGCCGCCCCTCAGGTACCACCGCCAACCCAAGGCGTCCTATCCGATCCGCTGACCAGCCCGCGATGGCCTGGTCACCAAAACGAACCGTACCACCCTGCATGGATTTAAGACCGATGATGCTGCGAATCAGCGTGGTCTTGCCCATGCCGTTGCGCCCTAGAAGTCCGACCACCTCTCCCGGTCTGATCGCCAGCCCCACTCCGAACAGCACCTGGCTGGCGCCATAAGCCGCCCGCACATCAGTCACCTCCAGCAGGGCCGGGCTCATCGCTGCGGCTCCGCAGCCACGACATCACCGTGGGCCAGTTCGTCACCCAGGTAGGCTGCAATGACCTGCGGATGATCACGAATCACCTGCGGGCTTCCGCTGGCAATAACCGCACCGTTAACCAGTACCGTAATGCGATCGGCAAGACGAAACACGGCGTGCATATCATGCTCGACGAGCAAAATAGCGCACTCACGGCGCAGACCGTCGATGAGACCCACCAATCGCGATGACTCTTCGGGGCCGACACCCGCCATGGGCTCATCGAGCAGAAGAACACGCGGTTTGGTCGCTAGGGCCAAGCCGATTTCAAGAACCCTCTGCTCACCATGCGACAGCTCGCTGGCCAGTGCATCTGCCTTGGCTGTCAGACCGAGTTTATCGACGATCTCGCGGGCCTCAAGCGCCAGGGCCTGCTCGCCCTGTACCGGCTTCCAAAAGCGCAAACTGCTGCCTGAGCGCGCCTGAACCGAGAGCGCGATGTTATCGATGACAGTAAAAGACTTGAATAACCGCGTAATCTGAAACGAGCGGGCCAGGCCTCTTCGAACGCGATCGTGTGTCGATAACTCGACCACGGGCTGACCATCAAAGACGATACTTCCGCCATCAGGCTGCAAATGCCCAGACAACTGGGCCACGAAGCTGGTCTTGCCCGCGCCGTTAGGTCCGATCAGGGCATGAATTTCGCCTGGACGAAGATCAAAGTCGACATGATCAGTCGCCCGCAGGGCGCCGAAATTTTTGACCAGGCCACGTACTTCAAGCAAAGCAGGGGGATGCACGCTCATGACGAGCGCCCTCCCGGACGATCGCGTCTGTGCAGACGGATACTGGCGAGCCCGCGCGGCGCAAGCAGCACCACAGCCAGCAGAATCCAGCCAACATAAAACTGCCAGTGCACCGTGACCTCAGCGATGAGATCCTCGAGAATAAGCAGCACCAGCGCTCCCCAAAGACCTCCTGCAAGCGTGCCAACGCCGCCCAGAATGACCATGATCATCAGCACGCCAGACTGCGTCCAATGCAGTAGGTTCGGGCTGACATAATTTTGCTGATTCACCATGAGGGCACCCGCAAGACCACCGATCGCGCCGCCCATCACGAACAGAATGAGCTTGTAGCGGTACACCGGGTAGCCGATCGATTCCGCGCGAACGTCGTCATCGCGAATGGCAAGAATGACCCGACCAAAGCGCGAGCGCATCAGACGGTGGATGAACACCAGCGTGAGGGCGAGTAGTCCCAGCACCAGCAGATAAAACGCGACCTCGTCCTTGAGGTTAATGCCAAAAAAATCAGAGCGACGGCGAATATTCAGCCCTTCGTCGCCGCCGTAGGCCTTTACCGAATTCACAAGGTAATAAATCATCTGCGCAAAGGCCAGCGTAATCATGATGAAGTAAACGCCACGAGTACGCAGAGAGATCGCGCCAATCACTGCTGCGAACATCGCGGCCATCAGCATGGCTGCTGCAAAGCCCACAAATCCGTTGACGATGCCTTCGGTGATCAGGATGCCAACGGTGTAGGCGCCAATACCCATAAACGCCGCGTGCCCGAAGGACACTAATCCGCCGTAGCCCAGGATGAGATTGAGACTGACCGCAGCCAGCCCGTAAATCAGCATTCGGCTCAATACGCTGGTGTAGAAGTCGAGGCCCAGCGCCCGCATCACAAACGGAAACGCCAGCGCGAGCACCAGAAGCGCCATCCATCCCAGCATTTGCTTTGATCGCATGCCGTGCCTCAGGCGCGCGCCGCAAACAGTCCCTGCGGCCTGACGAACAGCACTACCGCCATCAGGACGTAGATCAGGATAGACGCCACTGCCGGCGCCGCTGCCGCCGCCCACTGTGGCGGCAGAAACTCACGAAAGAGGAAAGGCAGCAGCGTGCGACCAAAGGTGTCAACGAATCCGACCAGCAGCGAACCCACGAAGGCGCCGCGAATGGAACCGATACCGCCGATGACAATCACCACAAAGGCCAGGATCAGAATGCTTTCGCCCATGCCGACCTGCACCGCCAGCAAAGGACCCAGCATGGCCCCCGCGACGGCACACAGAGCCGCCCCCACCCCAAACACCGCGGTGAAAAGGGCCCGAATGTTGATACCCATAGCCATGGCCATATCGCGGTTTGATGCCCCGGCACGCACCAGAGCGCCCACGCGCGTGTGCGTCACCGCGACATAAAGCAGCAAAGCCAGCACCAGCCCGACGGCGATGATGACCAGGCGATAACTGGGATAGTAAAGCCCTGGCAGCAGCTGCACGGGCCCAGACAGGACAGCCGGCGCAGAAAATGCCAGATCAGAGCCCCAGATCATGCGAACGGACTCGTTCAGTATGAGGATCAACGAGAAGGTTGCCAGCACCTGCGAGAGATGGTCCCGGGCATACAGCGTCCGTAGCAGCGTAGCCTCAAGCACCATGCCGAATAGCGCGGTCAGCGGCACCGCCAGCAGGATTCCCCAAACGAACGAATCGGTGACCTGTGCCAGCCACGCCGCAAAAAACGCCCCCACCATGTAGAGAGCACCATGGGCGAGATTAATCATGTCCATGATGCCAAAAACCAACGTCAGACCCGACGCCAGCAAAAACAGCATCAGGCCAAACTGCAGACCGTTGAGACTTTGTTCAATAAATAATATGAGAGACATAAAGGCCTTGCCGCAAGCGGGCCGCCAAGGCGACGCACGCGTCGTCAAGCCGACCGTCCGATACAGCGATCAGCCATTGGATACTCCAAGTCTAAAGCACTTTGCACTAAGATTTGGAACATGAGTGCTCATACCGTTATCAACCTTGCGTCACACGTCAGTCGTCATGCGTTCAATAGACCTCAGAGCAGCTCGATACGCTGGGGCGAGACGATTCTTGACTACCAAACCCTAGAGACCCGGGTGCGATCGGTCGCCTCGGGCCTGCGATCACTGGGGCTGACCTCTGGAGATGTGCTGGCTGTTCAACTACCCAATTCGCTCGAATTTGTGGTTGCACTTCTTGCCGCTAACCGAATCGGTGTAGTCACCCAAACCGTCCACATGCCCTATCGACGAGCGGAGTTGGCTGGACTGCTGGCGCATAGTCGTGCTCAGGCTTTCATCGGGGTCTCGCAGTTCAAGGATTTTTCGCCGGCGCAGACAGTGCTCGATCTTCGCTCGGACCCCGTGCATGGCCTGGATCGGATGCGCCACGTCATCGCCGTAGGAGACCCCAGAGCTGGTGCGATTCATTGGGCAACGTTGGCGGCGTCTGCGCCCGACACAGCACCTGGCGCGTCCGATATCGATGCGCCCTTCGTTCTGTTGTACACATCCGGCACCACGACCAGTCCAAAGGGAATCCTCACACCGGCCCGCCGTTTTATAAAAAACGCCAGTCAAGCGGTTACTGAACTCGGCTTGGCGCAGCAGGACGTCATCCTGAGCGCAGCGCCTTTCACACACCTGTACGGTCTGTTCGCTCTGCAATGTGCTCTCATTGCGGGGGCCAGCCTCAGCCTATTGCCGGCGTTTTCTCCGGCAGATCTGACCGCGACGGTCCAAAGAGATAAGCCAACGCATATCTTCGCGGGGCCTGCCCACTTTAAACCGCTGCTCGATCAGGAACTGATGCAGCCCGCTGATTATTCGTCCACACGCGTGCTGTGCCTGTCGGGAACCACGGTACCACTCGCCCTGGCCAAAGCGGTTGAAGCTCGACTTCCCAAG
>JBDLQY010000059.1:0-5476 GCA_039800325.1 Pseudomonadota bacterium
TGACGATGGGTTCGATCCAGATTGGCCTGCTGTGGATCCGACAGGTTCCACCGGTGGCGGCGCATGAGACTGAGCAGCCCGCGATTCTTTCTACCCACTGGATCTTGCTGCTGCCACAGCCTGAGGAAGTGCTGATTGACCAGGCGGACGACGCGGAAGCGGTCGGCCACGATCTTGGCGTTGGGGAAGTATTGGCGCACGATCTGACGGTAGGTTTCCGACAGATCCGCGGCTTTGCGTTGAGGCGCGCCACCGAGACACAGCGCCGCTGTAATGCACCAATGATATGATTAACGGTGCGTTTAGTGTTACTAAATAGAGGCCTCGCCATGGGGACTGTGCGAAAAACCATCACCCTGACCGATCAGCAAGACAACTGGATCAAGGCGCAGATCAGTGCCGGGCACTACACCAACGACAGCGAGTACATCCGTGATTTGATCCGTCGTGAGCAGGAGCGCAATGCGGAGATTGAAGCGATCCGTGCCGCACTGATCGAGGGTGAGGCCAGCGGGGAGCCTCGCCATTTTGATCCTGCCTCGTTCAAACAAAGGATGCGGGCTGAACATGGCTGAATATCGGCTGGCGCCAGCGGCCGAGCATGACTTGGAATCGATCTGGGGCTATACGATGCATCAATGGGGTGTCGAGCAGGCAACCCGGTACTTTGATGAATTGATAGCGGCGTTTACTGCGTTGGCTAACTCACCTCAAACCGCGCCAAGTTGTGAGCACATCCGGCGAGGCTATCGCCGGTGGCGCGTTGGGCGGCACCTGATCTATTTCCGCGAGACCGATTACGGGATCGCTATAGTCCGGATATTGCACGACCGCATGGATGCGCCGCGTCACCTCTGACAGGGAGTTATTGCGCACAATCGCTGACCCGTATTAGTTCGTTGCGGGCAATCAACAGCGGGCTAATCTTTCCTAAGCGTTCGAATCCCCGCCGCCGCGACAAATCGCGTGAAAGCACCGTTTTCCACAGGAGAAACGCCGTCTCACGAATCTGGCGTTAGCTTCGATTTTTCTACCGATTATTCGAATCTCTAGCGAACCAAAAAACGCTGCAACCTGAGTTGAGCAAGTTATTGGAACAGTACTTTCTGCCCCGCCAAAATCAGTTTTCAAATTCTGCTAATTCAGATTTGAAGGCACCCAAAGCCCTGCACCACGCGGGGCTTCGCGTTTCTGGCTCCTGACTCACCGATCGGCGACGACCCCGAAAACCCGTCTCAAACCCCGTTTCGTCTCAGAACCTCCTGACTTTTTCGCGGCGGTCAGGAGGTTGGGGTTGGAGCGAAAAGCTCTTGACCGAATGGTGGGTGTTCGAAAAAACCATTGGCTTGATCGGTGGTCGTCGGCCCCCGATCTGGGGCACGGCCTGTGCGATTGCTCGACCTCATTCGGTGGCGGTGACGCTTGGCGCATGCTGAGTCACCTGCAGCAACTCGTCGAGCAGGACGAGGGCGTGTTGGCGCTTGGAGCGATAAGCTCCGATGCCGCGATCATGGCCGCTTTGACGATCAGGTCCTCCGGGATGACCTCGTAGGTCTGGCCGTCAAGTTCCATCGTGCGGCAAGGCAGGTCGCCGCAGACCTCGCAGCATGGGCTGTTACCCGCCCGCGCGCCCAGCCATTCCTCCATGGGCTTGCCTCCGATCCAGATGCGGTTGGACTCAGCCGGCGCCGCGCGAAAGGTGGCGTCGTCGATGGTGCGAGTGTCCAGCACGGGGTAGACGCCCAAGGGCTGCAGTGCTGATTCGAGCTTAGCCACGGCGGTCGCCACGTTGCGCTCGGTCGAGCCGCATCGCGGGCAGGTCTCGCCTTTGTCAACGAGTCGCATCCAGACAATGGGCAGGGGCTTCATGCGAACTCCTCATTCATCGTGCTTCACAGAGCCCCGATCACGGACGGGATGTTCAACGCATCGAAGACGAAACGACCCGAAGAGGATACGGTCGCGACAGCCGAAGCGACTGACCTAAATCAAGCGCGCGCTGCAGCAGCGGCTATGGTCGCCCCAACGCCCGTCCTATGCGGCGCCAACTTTGGACCGTGTACGGACGAATCAGCACATCAGAACCGTCATATTCTCGCGCGACGCATGTCGCGCCTCGGATTGGCTGTCGACCCACTGATTGGAGCGCAGCGCGTTCAACGCTGCACCAGCGACTCGGTGCCGTGGGGTTCTGAGCCGCTTTGATCACCTCAGCCCGAAACCCAGGGCTGTGGTGGACGCGCGATTTCGGTGCCGACGCCGGCGCTGTAGTCGGTTGCACATCGTCCCTCTCTCATGCCCCTCCAGCTGGCGGAGGGCACAGGCTCCTGCATCGAGAGCATCGGCTCAAAATTTGTTTGGCTGACGCTTACCTTCGGTTTGGGTTAACGCCGGTCAAGCGCTCGCAGCAATCACGTGGCTAAACTAAATAGATAAATAGGTATCCATGGACCACGCGCTGCATTTGCTGGGTGGCGGCGCCGGTAACTTGGCTGCCTACTTAGCAGCCCACGTGCTGCTGTGTCTTGTGCCTGCGTTTTTCATTGCGGGTGCAATGGCGGCACTTATTCCCAAAGCCAGTATCACCCGCTGGTTGGGGCGCAGCGCGCCAGCTCATGTGTCCTACCCGGCAGCCGCAGCGGCAGGCTCTTTGCTCGCGGTCTGTTCCTGCACCATCGTGCCATTGTTTGGGGGCATCTACCGCAAGGGGGCGGGTGTGGGCCCGGCCATCACCTTCTTATTTTTTGCGCCAGCCGGCAATATCATGGCACTGGCCTACACCGGTAGCATTCTGGGCATCGAATTCGCCATAGCCCGTTTCCTGTTGTGCTTGCTTTTCGGAGTTGGAATTGGTTTGTCGATGGCCGTGCTGTTCTGGCGGGATGACGCCACTCACGATGCCCAAACCGATGCGCTGTTTGCCGAAAGAGCCAGCGTTGGACCAGCGGCCACTGGCTTATTGTTGTCCATGGTGGCGCTGCTGATTGCGGGCACGCTCAAACTCTGGCCACTGACCACCAGCGTGGCCACGCTGAGCCTACCCCTGGGCTGGGCGGAGGCCTGGCAGTCCACCTTGTTTAGCTGGGTGCCATTTGATTCGGCCAAGGGCGAAGAAGGTGTGACTTTCCAGGGCTCCCTGCTCATCCTGCTGCTGCTCACTATCGCGGTGACCGCATGGAAGGGTCTGGAGGACATCATTGAGGGCGCCAACCGCTGGACGTGGGTGACCTTGGGCCTGACTGCAGCAACCTTGCTTGTGGCCGCCTTGCGGTTCATCCCGCAGCCCGGAGGGGTGGAGTTGGCCATCACTGGGCGCTTCTTTGGTGTGGCAGCCTGCCTGTGGGCTGTGTGGCACTACGCCAGTGCCCTGGAGGTCGATGACCGCCAAGCCTGGTTGTGGGAAGCCTGGCGCTTCGTGAAGCAGATTTTTGGTCTGATCGTGTTGGGTGTGTTCATCGTAGGAGTGGTCCGCCAGCTGATTCGCCCCGAATGGATTGAGACCCTAGCAGGTACCAACAGCGTCACGGCCAACATGGTCGCGGTGGTGTTCGGCGTGTTCATGTATTTCCCGACGCTGGTTGAGGTGCCGGTGGCAAAGATGTTCCTGGACTTGGGCATGCACCCTGGGCCCCTATTGGCCTACCTTATGGCCGACCCAGAGCTGAGCCTGCAAAGCATTCTGATGGTCATCGCCGTGATTGGCCACAAGAAAACTTTCTCATACGTTGGTCTCGTGGCGCTGTTCAGCGTGATGGCGGGTTTGCTTTACGGTTCATGGGTAGACGGTATGTCTGCCATGCGGCTTGTGGTGAGCATGGTTGCATTCGTTGCTGTGCTTGGTGCCTTGCTGTTGGCCCTGCACCGGCGCCAATCAGCCGCTGTGGGCTCTTGATGGCTTGTAATTGATCACGGAAAACCAATGTTGAAGATCAAGATTCTGGGTTCGGGCTGTGCCAACTGTAAAAAGCTGGAAGCGGTTGCGCGCGACGCGGCCACTGCTGCTGGACTGGAGGCCGACTTCGAAAAAGTCACCGACATGAAGGCCATCATGGCCTACGACATCCTGTCCACGCCCGCGCTGGTGATCAATGACAAGGTAGTTACCAGCGGGCGCATACCCACGAAAGCCGAAGTCCAGCAGTGGTTGGCGTCCAAGCCTGGCGAATCCATCCTAACTGTCGAGCGTCAAGCTTTGTGCACATCGCCAGACAAGCACCACAAGATCCGGTTTGAGTCGTACAACTTCGGCCGCCACCGCCCGTTCGCGATCTCCCATCGACTGCAGGTGCAGATCGGAACGCTGCACGATCCGTATCGGTCGGTCTGCTTTGGCTCCAGCGCTGATGATGGTCCGGACTCACAACCAGTAGGCCCAAAGGCGGGCAAAACCCTCCTTGAGCTGAAGGTGCAACGGACGTCTGCGCCACTGCGCTAGCGTAATGGCCTCGGAGGCCGTCAGGTCTGCGGCGAACACGGCCTGCAGTTGCTGGCCAAAATCTGGACCCAACACGACCGCATCGAGTTCGTGGTTGTGAACGAAGCTGCGCCAGTCCAGGTTGGTCGAACCGACCGTAGACCAGAAACAGCTTCTGCAATTCGGCGACGACCGGACCCTGTAAACGCAGGTCGGTGTCCCGCCATGCCGGCATACCGGTTGGACGCGGCGGGGGCGCGGAGGAGGGCAGGACAGAGGGCTGACCTAGAGACTGGGGTTTGTGCAGGTGCGCGTAGCAGGCGTCCCGCTGGGCCTCGATGGAGGAGTAGATCGGCTCGGCCTCGGTTTCGCGGGAAGTGCGTGCATAGACCGCACAGCGTGAGTACGACAGGGGACCGCTTCCAGCGGGCGGGATCGCTGCGTGGTCCACGGTCGACCGATCATGACGAGCCCGGTAGTCTGAAGCGTCAACTGATCGGCGACTTTGCGCACGCGCTCTGTGGTCTGCATCAAAACAGCAAATTGCTGTTTCGGGGCGCTCTTCGATCGGGAGGGGCGGCTCGTGAGAGGGCCTTGAGACGGCGGCCACGAGTACGGCGAATTGACGCCGAGAGCGGCACATTGCAGCGAGCCCTATCCAATAACGCTTTTCGTTATTAACGCCGTGCGTTATTATTCACCAATGATCGCCAGCTTTCACTGCAGCGACACGCAGGCTCTTTTCGAAGGACGGCGAGTCAAGCGCTTCGTCAATATCGAAGCTGTGGCGCTGCGAAAGCTGCAGCAGCTTCACGCAGCCACGTCTCTAGACTTCCTGCGAGTGCCGCCGGGTAACCAGTTGGAAGCTCTTAAGCGCGATCGACTCGGCCAGCACAGCATACGCATCAGTGGGCAGTGGCGCTTGTGCTTCGTCTGGGCAGACGGACATGCCCAACGGGTCGAAATCGTTGATTATCACTGACCACGAAAAGGAGTTTCACCATGGCGCATCGACAGGTTCCTCTTGCCCACCCCGGCACCATCTTGCTGGAGGACTGGCTG
>JBDLQY010000060.1:0-4541 GCA_039800325.1 Pseudomonadota bacterium
CCGAAGCCTGCTCAGTCTTGATGCGTTGCAGCATCGAGTGCCGTTTTTGAACGATTTCAGGCTGGCGCGCAACGCCGACGGTTGCAGGGTCAGGCCAGCCTGGGGAACAGCTTGAGGGCATAGTTGGCCGCCTTGTAAGTGACGGGCGTGGTCGTGACGACCGCTGCCTGCGCGAGCAGCAACGCGTCCCCCGACGCGTGTGAGCGCGCAGCATTCACCGCTACGATGCCACCGCCACCGCCACGATTCTCGATGACCACCGCCGCACCCAGTCTGGCACGCAGTTCATCGCCTAGCAGCCGTGCAACGATATCAGGTGCACTCCCGGGCCCGGACGGCACCACGATAGGCAGGGTGGGGGCTGGCGCCGACTGCGCATTGTCGTCTCCAGATATTCGGTCGAAGCGCCAAGCTTTCAACAGCGCGGATGACTATAGCGCGACTGAGATTTGCTGTCTGCAGTCGACAGCAGCCGCCGGGTCAGGCCGCAAGCAATGACCGCCCGCCGGTCATCGAGTGACGCATCGTTTCGCTTCTTCAAGCAATTCACCGCGCAGCCACCCCGGGACGGCCATACTCAGCGCCCACCAACGGCTGCCACCGGACCATGCAGAAGGAACCGTCATGATCCATCGAATCCGCTTCGCCATCTGCGCCCTGTTTACCCTGCTCGCCCCGCTCGCCCTCGCTGCAGCCGCGAACGCGCAAACCTTCCCCAGTCGCGCCGTCACCCTCATCAATCCCTACCCACCGGGCGGCGGGGCTGATGTGGTGGCCCGCGCACTTGCCCGCGAGCTCTTTGAAATCTGGCGCCAGCCTGTGCTGGTCGAAAGCAAGCCTGGAGCAGGCACCACGATCGCAGCGGGCTTCGTGGCCCGTGCGCCCGCCGACGGTTACACCCTGCTGCTGTCCACCAGCCAGCACGCCATCGCACCGGCGCTCTTCAAGAACCTGCCCTATGACATCGTCACCGACCTGCAGTCCATTGCAGTGGTATCCGAGAGCCCGCTGTTTCTGATCGTGCGCCCAGACCGGGGCATTCAAACGCTCGCCGATCTGATCGCACGCCTGAAAGAGTCGAGTGCATCAATGAACTACTCATCCTCGGGTATCGCGGGCCTTCCGCATCTGGCGGGCGAATTTCTGAACCAGATGACGGCTACACAGGCCACCCATGTCCCGTTCGCGGGCACATCTCCCGCACTGACCGCGCTCCTGGGCGGACATGTCGATCATCTGTTTGCCGATACTTCTGCTGTGGGTCAGATCCGGGCCGGCAAGGTTCGCGCGCTGGCGGTCACCTCCATCTCGCGCCTGCCGGCTTTCCCCGACCTGCCGACCATTGCAGAAACCCTGCCCGGATTTCAGTTCACCGTCTGGACCGGACTCGATACGCCGACCGGTACACCCCGCGCCGTGATTGACCAGATTCATGGGGCCGTCCAGAAAGCCCTCGCAACGCCAGCCATGACCAAACTGTTTGCCGACACCTCGCGCACCGCGTCCTCGATCAGTCCCGATCAGTTCGCCGCCTTCAAGGCAGCCGAGGTTCGCAAATACCAGGATCTGGTTCGTCGCGCCGGCATCAAGGCCGAATAGTCGGCGAGGCGCCAGGTAGCGCCTGGCATAGCCGCTTTCTGCACTCGAGCCAAACAGAGGGTCAGGCTTACAGCCCTATGGCCTCGGGAGTTGAGAGTGGTTACCATCCGACCACCTTTCATTACCTGACTCCGAGGCAGTGTCCATGAACGAGCCAGTCAAAGCTTTCCGAATGGCTTCGCGCGTCAAGGCGGGCTCCACAACAGTGCCTCGCGGGATACCGCGCGGCGTCCTGGCAGACGAGATCGAGTTGCTATCAGTCGCCCTGCCCATGCCCCAGCGACAGCACTCAGAAGAAGTCGTCGACGAACGCTTCACCATCGCTGCGGATACAGCTTCAGACATTGCCGTACCCGCACCACTGCACGCCGACGCAAGCGCTGCCTCCGGTGCGGTCAAGACACTATCGGATACAGCCCTGGCGCCTGCCCCGACACCAGCAGGGGTGAGTCCGGCAGGGCTGCCCGGACCACTCTTTGCACTTGGCGTCACCTCACTCGCGGTTGCGGCATACCGTGCTGCAACGAACAACCCCGACACGTCAGCGCCAAAAATCCGGTCAGTCGCCGCGCAACCCCAGTCAAACTCGCTGGTGTTGGTGTTCGACGAAGCGCTCGATGCTGGCAACTTGCCAGCGCCCTCTGCATTCTTTGTCACGACCAACGGCCTGCCCAACCCGGTCACCGGGCTGTCTGTGACAGGCAACAGCGTCACGCTCAAACTCGCACAGGCGTTCGCAGCCGGCCCTGTCAATATCAGCTATCAGGATCCATCTGCCGGTGATGATGCGGGGGCGCTCCAGGATCTCTCAGGTCACGACACCCCATCATTTCTGCGCGGTATCGTCGCCGATGGTTACGTGCGTGGCGCAGAAATATTTCTAGACACCAATCGAAACGGCCGGGCCGACACCGGCGAGTCAACTGGCGTCTTTACCGCCGCCGACGGCAGCTTCTTGCTCCCCGCGCGCGCAGCCGATATCGCAATCATTGCCGTGGGCGGTGTCAATGTCGACACCGATCTGCCACAGATCACGCCACTCAGAGCACCCGCGGGTTCGCTGGTGGTCAATCCGCTCACGACACTCGTTCAGACCGTCATGGATCGCGCAACCGAATCGGGCCAGCCGATTTCCGCTGCGACCGCGGCGGGCCGGGTTGCGTCGGCATTTGAACTGTCGATGCCAACCGATCTCTCGCTGCTCTCATTTGACCCGCTCGCTCAGGACAATGCTGCCAGTCTCGCCGCGCAGCAGGCTGCCGCGCAGCTCGCCACGCTCGTCAATGTTGGCGCAGCCGGAGATCCGCTAATCGCCGACCGGCTGATGAAGGGGATTGCCAAGCGGATCGAGGCCCAGCCAGGCGTACCAGTCAACGTTGCCAACCTCAGTATCGAGGATCTGGCGGTGATGGCGACTGAACAAGGGGTGAACCTGAGTTCAGATGCGCGGGTCAAGATTCTCACGGTCTCGAATTCCATCTCAGCCGCAAACAGCCTGAGTGCAATCAGCACAGTCCAACGCCAGACCGCCAGCGACACCATGCCGCCGGCAGCGCCAGTGCTGATCGGCGTTTTGGATGATGCGGGCGGCGAAAGAGGTCTGCTGCCGTCGGGCGCAACAACCGATGACAGCCGACCCACGCTAAAAGGAACTGCAGAGCCTGGCACCTCAGTCCAGGTCTATCGCGGCAACACGCTCCTCGCATCAGAACTCGTCAATGCCATCAACGGCGAGTGGTCTGTCTTGCTAAAAACGCTCGAAGTCGGCTCCCACACGCTGTCGGTAAAAACGGTCGATCCTTCAGGAAACATCAGCGCCTCATCCCAGCCGTTCAACCTCTCCATTATCTATGACACCACGCCACCGGCGGCGCCTGTCATTTCCAGCGCGACCAGCGACACGCCCCCCACGGTGAGCGGAACTGCGGAGCCAGGAACCTGGGTGAGCCTCTATGACGGACCCGCGCTGCTCGGCATTGGGCGCACCGACGTTTTGAGCGGGGCGTGGTCCATCACCCCAGAGACACTGTCCAACGGCACGCACACAGTCACAGCCCGAGCAACCGACCGGTCATTTAACGCCGGCCCGGCATCTGCAGCGCTACAAGTCACGGTCAGCGCTGACCTCACTGCGCCGCCGGCTCCTGTGATCGGCAGCCTGTCCGATGATGTGGGCCCGATGCGCGGCCCGATCGCATCGTCGAGCACGGTCGATGACACTCAACCCACTGTCACCGGAACGGCTGAGCCCGGGGCAACGGTCAAACTGTATGACGGCGAGCGCCTGATCGGGACTGCGCTCGCCGACTCAACCACCGGTGCCTGGACGGCTACAACCAGCGTGCTTCGTGATGGCATGAAATCCCTCACCGCCCGGGCATTTGATCTGGCGGGTAATGGCGGAAATGCATCCACGGCCTTCGCTTTCTCTCTGGCAAGCGACCCGCTCGCACCTGCCGCGCCCACCATCACTGGCGCGACCGGCAAAGCACGAGCCACCGTCACCGGAACGGCCGAGCCCGGCGCTAGCGTCGACCTCTTTGAAGGCACAGTCCTGATTGGTTCAGGGGTCGCGGGCTCAGGTGGCGCATGGAGCATCACCACCCGAGTGCTCACCGCAGGCGCACACACCCTCCACGCAACGGCGACCGATTCTGCGGGTAATACAAGCCCCTCGTCGGCGCCGTTCGCTTTTTCAACAGTGGGCGATCCGTCAGACCTTTTGGCCCTCTCCGGGGGCGGCTACAAGGCGCTGGTGGCCGACGCAGCCATGCTGGCCGGGGTCCTCAAACACTTCAATACCGATGCCAACCCCAGCAACAATCTCGATGTCGCATCGCTGCTCAATGACGAGCTCACCATCTCGGCCAATTCGGGCAGCACCTGGTTTGTGAATCTGCTTGCCTTCAGCCCGAGTTTTGTGGCGAGCCTCAACGACTACG
>JBDLQY010000061.1:0-16318 GCA_039800325.1 Pseudomonadota bacterium
GCTCTTGAAAGTATTGGATAAGGCGCCGGAGGTAGCGCTCGCGGCTTTGCGTTGAGGAACGACCGTTCGAATCCCCGTCGCTGCGACAAATCCCGTGAAAGCACCGTTTTTCAGAGGAGAAACGCCGTCTCACGAATCTGGCTTTAGCTTCGATTTTTCTACCGATAATTCGAATCTCCAGCGAACCAAAAAACGCTCATCATCGTAGGCCGGAAGCCCCACGCTGCCGGGGTTGACGATCAGCAGCCCGGACTCCAATCTCACCGTCCGTGCCACATGGCTGTGACCGCAGGCTAAAAGCGTGATGGGGGCGGGTATGTGGCGACCTAGTCGCTCCAGAATTTCGTCAGTCGATGACAGTTGCACCCTATCGTCGATCGGCGTTTCAAGCAGGTACTCGACGTCGCTGCGCGGACTGCCGTGACACAGTGCCACATCGGCGCCTATCTGTTCTGGCCAGCGTTGCCCTTGGTGCAGGTCTGCATCACAAGAATTGGCGTGGCTGTCCAGCCATCGTTTATCGGCCTGGCTCAACTGCCCGCTGGTGAAGGCATCAGACGCGGATTGACGTTTCAGCGGCAGCTGCAGCACCTGACGCTCGTGGTTACCCGCACCGTGCAACCACGCGAGCTTTTGTAGCCGCTACGCCGTCTCTGCCGGCAGTAAAGGTCCACTGAGCGTGTCGCCAAGGTTGACCACCTGATCAGCCTGCCGGTTCTCCAGATCTGCAATCACTGCCTCGAGGACCGCAAGATTGCCGTGATGTTTGAGACAAGCGCTAATCGCATGAGGTTCGCCTTTGGCATGTGCCGGAGCAGGGAAGGGGCAGGCTCGATCGGCGCTGTCCTTGTGCGCTGCCTGTCATCATGGAATCTGCAAAAGCGCCTTCATCTTGGCTCTGACATGCAGCATGACTTCAGTGCTGACCGTGGCCTTCTTCTTGGCGCGTCGGATTTTCCAATCGAGAGACTTCACCTGGTCCGACAGAACGGCGCACTCGATACCGTCGACCTCGGTGACGACTTCGAATGGATGCCCTTTAATCTTGGTGGACATCGGGCAACAGACCATCAAGCCGGTTTTGCCGTTGTAGTTGGCCGGACTGATCACCAGGGCAGGACGGTGCCCCGCCTGTTCATGCCCGGCCTGCGGATCGAATTGCAACCACACGACCTCGCCGGAATCAGGCACATAGGCACGCGGTGGCATCAAAGCGCCTCGTTTCCAACGGGTCGCCCGAAGTTGACCTCCTCATGGGTATTGCCTGCATGGATGCCGTTCACCAGCGCGTCAAGATCGTATTCAATCTTCTTGGAGGGTTGGATGATGATCCGGCCGCGCGAGACCACAAGATCCACCTTTTGCTCGAGTTGATACCCTGCCTCTTTCAAGACTGCAGTGGGTAGGCGCAAGGCTGGGCTGTTACCCCATTTTCGGATGACGGCTTCCATGGCTTCAGGCTCCTCAAAAGTGTCTACATTGTAGATACACAAGCGGGTGCGCGCAAGCGCTGGCGCCTCGTTATTCGTGCCGACGATTTGCGTCTGAAAGTGTTCGAATCCCCGACCGCACCAAAAAAGAGGTCTGAAATCCGAGCGAGTTAGTTAAACAATCTCTTCTGACCCGCTGAAAAACCGGCTCTTATTTCGGGATTTCGCACTTTATCTGAGCCATAAGGTTGCTCAGATGGACAGAGCGATTATCCGCTGCGGCAATAGCTTCATTCGCGTTCATGGCTGTGCCGATGATCGCAGGCCAAAACAACAACGCTCGCGCCACGTTCCCGCCTGTTACACCCTTTTCCTCTTCAGCTACTTTTTTAAGTCGCTGCACATCGGTGTATTCATTCTGCAGTTGCGCGCACGATAAACCAGGATCTCCCGGCTTGACGACCTGCGTCACTGTGGGTGTAGCACAACCCGCGATAGTTCCAAGTACGAATAGGGAGCACACGATGGCAGCGCGCATTTAACTTGCCTTTCGAATAACAGAACCGTCGGGAGTGTACTGTCCAGTTGCTTCAAAGTAAATCGTAGACGTCAACTGCGCACAGTGACCGTCGCAGCAATAGCTTAAGTGACTGAAGTCGCGTGAGAATTTGTAAAGCGCGTTCATCTTGGCGCGTTGGGTTTTCTAATCGAGAGACTTCACCTGGTCCGACAGAACCGCGCACTCGATACCGTCGACCTCGGTGACCCGTTCGAATGAATGCCCTTTGTTCTTGGTGGACATCGGGCAACAGACCATCAAGAGTGCGAGCCCCTATCTCTGCGACTGTCGAGAGCGCGCTCTCAGAGTTTCTTCTGTGGTGTACGTGTCCGTTGCGGACTTGGGGCCCCGTCTTTCATGCAATTCCGATCGGACGATTACTAAGCTGCTCTCGCTAAGGCCTTGGCCCATGGCCGCAGGGCGCCGGAGCGGGCGACGCTCGCTGGAAAACTTCGGACACGGCCGGCTGCGTTTTTATTTCCCCTGGCGTTGGCCGGCAGCGGAGGGGATTTGAGAATGCTCGCGCCACCAGGCTACACAAGCCCGTGCCAGCGCGGCGGTGCTGTCCACGCACTTCGTGCGAAGCGGCGACCGCACGGCATCTAGCGCAACGGGGGTTTCCGTGCAGGCCAGCACGACCGCATCAGCACCCTTCTGCAACAGACCCTGAACAGCCTGTTCGATCAGCGGTCCTGCTTGCTGGGTCTGACCAGCCTTCACCAGTTCAATACCGGGCAGGACCAGCCGGTCCATCGATTCATCGTCCGGTACCCGCAGGCTGTAGCCAGTCTGCATCAGCGGCGCATCAAAGATCCGGCCGGCCAGGGTTGCACGGGTGGCGATCAGGCCGACAGAACCGCCTGCGCTGAGCATGGGGAGGAGTTCTGCCACACACGCATCGACGATGCTGATGAAGGGCACCGGGCAGGTCGCGGCCAGATCCGGGAACCAGAAATGTGCAGTGTTGCAGGGCATGGCCAGCGCGCTTGCGCCAGCGGCCACCAGACGGTCGCGTCCGGCCATCAACTCAGGCAAGGGGCAACGCCCATTACCCAGGATGGCGGCGGGTCTTGACGGTATGCGGGGGTCGGACTGGATGAGCAGGGGCACATGGTCGGCGTCGCCGCCGGCGGGCGTGGCCGCCAGGACCTTGCTGAAGAAATCCACCGTGGCCAAGGGTCCCATGCCACCCAGTACACCGATCATAGTCTTGCTCCCCCGTGTGCCGTTACCGCGTGGCCAACAGATAGCCGCGCGACAGACCTGTCAGATGCCAGGCTTATCATCAGCGCAGCGGCTTTAGAGCGGCTTCAGGTCACTGAAGACATCCATGTACCCATACAGCGCCACGGCACCGCCGGTGTGCAGGAACACCACGTTCTCGCCCTTCTTGAAGCGCCCCTTGCGACACAGGTCGATCAGCCCGGCCATGCCTTTGCCGGAGTAAACCGGGTCGAGCAGGATGCCCTCCAGCCTAGCCATGAGCGTGACAGCCTCCACCATGCCTGGCGTGGGCACGCCGTAGCCACCGCCGACGTAGTCGCAGTTGGCCATCACGCTTTCGCGCTTGACGCAACCGGGTACGCCCAGCAGCTCGGCGGTCTTCACGGCCAAGTTGTAGACATTGGTCTCCTGCGTCTCTTTGGCCGCGCGCACACCGATGCCCAGCACGGGGATCAGGCTGCGCGTGCCTTCCAGGCCCACCACCAGGCCTGCCTGCGTGCCGGCACTACCCGTTGCATGCACGACGCAGTCCACCCGCAGGTCTTGTGTATTGAACTGGTGCACCATCTCCAGCGCGCAGGTCACATAGCCCAATGCGCCGATAGGGTTGGAGCCCCCGCCGGGAATGATGTAGGGCTTTCGTCCGGCGGCACGCAGCTCTTCGGCCACCGCGGCCATAGCCGCGTTCATATCGCTGCCGCCCGGCAGTTCGCGCACATTCGCGCCGTAAAGATGGTCCAGGAACACGTTGCCGGACTTCTTGTAATTCTCGTCCTTGAAGCCGGTGCGGTCCTCCAGCAGGATCTCGCATTTCATGCCCATCTTGGCGGCAATCGCTACGGTCTGGCGGGCATGGTTCGACTGCGTGGCCCCCTGCGTGATGATGGTGTCGGCGCCGTGCTTGACGGCGTCCGCCATCAGGAACTCCAACTTGCGAGTCTTGTTGCCGCCAGAGCCCAGGCCGGTGCAGTCATCGCGCTTGATGTACAGATTGGGCCCGTCCAGAGCCTCGGTCAGACGCGGCATGAACTCCAGCGGCGTCGGGCCGTGGGTGATGTGCACGCGGGGAAAGTTGGTCAGTTTCATGCTTGCTTTCGTGTTGTCGTTTGAGAACGCGGGGATGGAATTCAGTCCCTGGCGGCCAGCACGCACGCGGTTGCGACAATGCGACCGATCAGCACACAGTCCTCGTCAGTCAGTGACACTGGGGTGCGAAGATCAAACAGCTGGTTGAGTACCGCCTTGGAATGGGGCAGATCGGGCTTTTGCTCGAGGTAGCGCCAATGCTCGTAATTGCTGGTGAACGCCACCGGCGCCGAAGTGCCGAACCACTTGATGTACAGCCCGCGCAGCGTGCATTCCTTCAGGAAGCGTTCGATCTGTGCCGGCGTGAAGTCCAGCGTGAACTGGATCGAGCTCGCGATGAATTCTTCCTTCGGATGTCGGTCTGGCACCGTCAGATGAGGCGCTTTGCCAAGCTCGCGCGCCAGCGTTGCATACACATGGTTCCAGCGCCGCCCGCGGTCGGCCAGTTGCCCGATCTGCGGCCGCAACAGGCTAGCCGCCAGATTGGACATGCGCATGCTGAAGTTCGGGGTCACGTACTTCCAGCGCTCGAACACCTCGGCAGGGGGTCTGAGCAAGTGCTGGTCGTACATCATGTAACAGCCCGACATCAGGATGGCCTGCGCCGCCACATCGTCGTCATTGGTCACAAGCAGGCCACCTTCGCCCGAATTGATGTGCTTATAGGTCTGGGCGCTGTAGCAGCCCACCTTGCCCCAGGTGCCGGTGTGCTGGCCGTCCCATTTGGCACCCATGGTGTGGGCGCAGTCCTCGATGAGCGCGATACCGTGCCGATCACAGATTATGCGCACCGCCTGCAGGTCGGAGATATGCCCGCGCATGTGCGACAGCAACAACACCTTGGCGCCGCTGCTGATGGCCTTGCGCTCAAGATCGGCCAGGTCGGTCAGGTAGTCCGCAGTGGTCTCCACCAGCACCGCCTGCGCACCAGCGTGGGCAATGGCGCCAGGCACCGGCGCCAGGGTGAAGGTGCTGGTCAACACCTTATCGCCCGCCTTCACGCCCACCGCCTTGAGCGCGATGAACATGGCCGCGCCGCAGGAACTGACGGCCACGCAATAACGACTGCCCACGTAGGCTGCGTATTCTTGCTCTAGCAATGAAGGTTCCGGATAGCCGGAGCCCTGCTCACCGTAGCGGTGCAGTCGGCCGGCGCGCATCAGCGCCACGGCGCGTTCAATCGCATCTTCGGGAATTGGTTCGGGGGTGCTCAGGTCCTTGCCAAACCACAGGCCATCCGGTGCCTTGAGGTCCGCGGGCGGTGTCAGGGATGCAGCCATGGTCAGATCAATGCGGGTGGCCAGCGAGCGTGCCCAGTTCAAAGGTGTCCTCCGGGAAATACTTGCGCAGACGAATATCGCCGGTGCGTGCATGACCCTCCATGCCCTCCAGGCGCGAAATACGGGCTGCCACCTGCCCGACTTCGCGGCTGGCGCTGCGGGTGAGCCGCTGGTAGGTCACCGTCTTGATGAACTTGCCCACGCTCAGGCCGCCGGAGTAGCGCGCAGCCCCCCGCGTGGGGAGAATATGGTTGGGACCGGCACACTTATCGCCATAGGCCACGGTAGTTTCCTCACCCAGGAACAGCGAACCGTAGTTGGTCAGCCGGGCCAGCCACCAGTCCAGGTCACGGGCCATTACCTGCAGATGCTCGGGCGCGTACTCGTCGCTGATGTCTACTATCTCTTCACGGCTGCTCAACAGAACCACCTCGCCATAGTCGCGCCAGGCTGCAGTGGCCGCGTTACGTGCCAGCTCGGGCAAGGCGCTAATGACCGAGGGCATCAGATCAATGACCTTCAGGCCCAGATCGCGCGAGGAGGTGAATAGCCATACCGGGGAGTCGGGGCCGTGCTCGGCCTGACCGGCCAGATCGGCCGCCACCACATGGGCATCGGCCGTCTCGTCGGCAATGATGGCCGACTCGGTCGGGCCCGCCACCACGTCGATGCCGATGCGGCCAAACAGCGTGCGCTTGGCCTCGGCCACGAAACGGTTACCCGGTCCGACAATCACGTCGGCCGGTTTGGCCGAATACAGGCCAAAGGCCATGGCTGCAATGCCCTGCACGCCACCCAGACTCAGCACCGTGTCAGCGCCGCACAGATTCATGGTGTGCAGGATGGCGGGGTTCACGCCCGACTCTTTGTGCGCAGGTGATGTCGCCACGATATCCGGCACACCGGCCACCTTGGCGGTGCACACGCTCATGATCGCGGAGGCGGCGTGTGCATAGCGCCCGCCGGGCACGTAGCAGCCGGCAGTGTTCACCGGAATGAGCTTCTGCCCGGCCACCAGGCCGTCGATGAGTTGGACCTCGAACTCATGCAGCGACTCGCGCTGGCGCAGCGCGAAATCCCTGACGCGCGAATACGCGAACGCAATGTCATCCTTCACGCCCTGAGACAGCGCCCGGGTGGCCTTTGCGAAGTCGTTCTCGCCCAGCACGATCGGACCGTGCCAGCCGTCGAGTTCACGCGCGTACTTCTCCACCGCGTCGCGGCCGTTGCGCTGGATATCGACCAGCAGACGCTCCACCGTTTCGGATGTCGCGGTGTCGATAGACTCCTGCCGCGGAGGGGCCTTTTTCAGATATTCAATCGTCATGGAAGCTTGCCTTCAAATCGATGCGTTTATAGCCCTGAGGATTAACCGCGGCCCTTCCAGGGCACCACGCGCCGTTCAATAAAGCGGACCAGATGGTCAAATCCATAGGCGATCGCGGCAATGACGACGATGCCCATGATGACGATGGGCGTCTGCAGGAAGCGAGAAGCGGACAACACCATGTAGCCCAGGCCAGATGTGGCCGCCACCATCTCGGCCGCCACCAGTGTCGTCCAGCCGAAACCGATGCCCACTCGCATCGCGGTGAAGATCTCCGGCATGGCCGCTGGCAGGATGACCATGCGGATGACCTGCCAGCGCGTGGCGCCAAACGAGTAGGCGGCATGAATCTGCTCGATCGCCGCCGACTTCACGCCGGCCCGGGCACCCAGCACCATGGGTGCGAGCACCGACGAGAAGATCAGCAGCACCTTTGACAGCTCGTCAATGCCGAACCAGATGATCATCAGCGGCAGATAAGCTAGCGGGGGAATCGGGCGGTAGAACTCGATGGGTGGGTCAAAGATGCCGCGGGCAACCGGGCTCATGCCCATCGCGATGCCCAGCGGAATACCGATGACACAGGCCAACAGGAATGCGCCGAAGACCCGTAGGGTGCTCACCCAGATGTGCTCCCAGAAGCCGACCCCTGTGAAACCATCCTTCATCACGTCAAAGAGGGCGTCCACCACGCCCATCGGCGAAGGCAGAAATAGCGGTTTGATGTAGCCCGCATAGGTGACGAAGGCCCAGAACAAAATCAGCAGCACAATCACGACGGCGCTGATCTTGAAGCTTTCGCCCTGTCCCGGCACACCGTAGATCTCGCCGGGCTTGGCGGGCTTGGCTTTCATCAGGTCCGCCAGGAAGCCGTTGCCGCTTCTGGAACGGTCATCACTCATCATGGCCCCCTGCCTCGTCGGCAAAAATGATCCGCAAGATGGTCTCCCGCAACGCGATGAAGTCTGCTGAGGCCTTGATCTCGCGGGCGTTGCCCGTCTCGAAATAGCGCCGGCTGAACGGCAGATCAAAGGTGTGCGAGATACGCCCGGGCCTGGGCGACATCACGATCAGCCGAGTCCCCATGAACAGAGCCTCCTCCACGCTGTGCGTGATGAAGAACACCATCTTTCCGGTGTCGCGCCAGACCTTCAGGATAAGCTCCTGTGCGCGCTCGCGGGTCAGCGCGTCCAGCGCGCCCAGAGGCTCATCCATCAGCAGGATGTCGGGGTCGCTGGTGAGTGCGCGCGCGATGCCCACGCGCTGTTGCATGCCGCCCGACAACTCATAGATAGCCGACTGCTCGAACTGCTCCAGCCCCAGCAGCTTGATGAACTGGCGCGCAATGCCTTGACTCTTGGCCTTGTTATACCCTTGAATCTTCAGACCAAAGGTCACGTTTTCCAGCACGTTCAGCCAGGGCATCAGGGCGTGCTTCTGGAACACGACAGACCGATCTGCACCCGGACCGGTGACCGTCCGTCCACCGAGGGCGATCTCGCCTTGGCTGGGCGCCATGAAGCCGGCAATGAGGTTGAGCAGCGTTGACTTGCCGCAGCCCGATGCGCCGAGCGCCACCACAAAGTCCTTTTCATGGATCTCGAGGTTGATATTCTGGAGGGCATGCACAGGCGGCTTACCGGCGACCGGATAGAACACCGACACGTTTCGGATGGCAAGGGAGGTCATGGGCGCCTAGAGGTGAACCATTGAAGCGCCGACCTGCGTCGCGCAGGTCGGCATTCTCGACGAAGCCTTCAACTCACTTGCCAGCGGCTGCTTTGGCAAATTCAGAGTTGACAAACGGGCTGTAGTCGTCCGCAGTCTTGTTGATCCGACCTGCGCTCTTGAGAAAATCAGCAGTGCCCTTGATGGTCTTGGCTGCACCGCCGCCCATCCAGTTGGCGGACATGGTCAGATCGCCGTCCGGGTAAATCGTGCCATCCAGCATTGGCACGACCGCAGCCGGTGGCACACCCACACTCGCTGCAACAGCTTTGACTTTTGGTGAATCTGCATTCCAGGCGGCCTTGTTCTTGTGGTAATCCGCATTGATCTCAAACACGGCCCTCAAGAACTTGATCAAGCCTTCGCGGTTTTCAGCTGCGAACTTGGTATTCGCAACCCATGCGTTGAAAGTATGAAAACCCGCCGCTCGCGCGACTTCGCCCGCGGTGTACATCACCTTGCCGTTTTCACGCAACTTCGCTTGAACCGGAACCCACACGAAGGCGGCATCGATGGCGTTTTGTGCCCAGGCAGCGGCGATTTCATTGGGCGACATGCCCAGCAAGGTAATGTCCTTTTCAGTCATGCCGTTCATCTTCAACACGCCCATCAGTGAGTAGTGGGCCGTTGAGCCGATCGGTGTCGCAATGCGCTTGCCTCTGAGGTCGGCAGGTTTGTCGATGCCAGAGCCATTTCGTGTGACCAGTGCCTCGGAGGTATCAATGACCTTGCCGGCAGCGATCATCTGATAGGGCAATCCGGTACTCAGGCCGGCAGACAGGGGAGAAGATCCGATTTCAGAAATTTGAATACCGCCAGAGGCCATTGCCGCGTTGACTTCTGCGCCAGAAGCGAACTGCCGCAACTCGATCTTCCAGCCGGTTGCTCTTTCAAGGCTGCCATCAGCGATGAGCGCCTTGTAAGGAACAGGATCGCCAAAATGACCGATCACCACCTTGGTTTGTGCAACCGCCTGGTTAACCAGGGAGAGGGTGAAAGCCGTGCCGATGATCAATGATTTCACGAGTCGTTTCATGGTGTTCATCCAGAAAAGGGCTTGCAGACGTTGAGGGCTGGGTGCGAGCTCATCTGCCCATGGGCAGATGACCACTACGGATGCTAGGCACAAGAACTTTATCCAAATAGAGCCAGATTCGTCTAATTTTGGTGCCAGAATAGAAGCAGTCAGACGTGCTCGCCACGGGCGGCTCCAGCGCATCGAAGCCAGCGGCACCAGGCACCGTCGCGAGCGCATGAGGCCAGAAATCGGTGCGCGCGCCAGCGGCACCCAAAGGATCACGCCATGAGACAAAAGCAGGAGATCACCGACATTTGGGCCAAGCTGTTCCCGCAGTTCTCGGGCAGCAGTGGCACCCTGCAGGGCCAGGTGAAGGAGATGATGGTTCACTCCATCCTGATGGGCCTGGTGCCTGCTGGCGCCAAGGTACCCACCAGTCGCGCACTGGCGGCTGCGCTTGGACTGTCGCGCAACACGGTGTCGCTCGCGCTGCAGGTGCTGGTGGACAAGGGCTTCCTGATTGCGGTGCCACGCAGCGGCGTGGTGGTCAATGGGGACATCCTGCTGGGCCAGGCGGTGCAGTCGTCGATCCAAACACCAGCACCCACCGCTCTGCAGTGGGATACACGGCTGCTTTCGCGCGCAAGGCACCAGCGCAATATCGTCAAACCCGCCAACTGGCAGGACTTTGCCTACCCCTTCGTCTACGGCCAGTTTGACCAGACCTTGGTGCCCTTGCACGACTGGCGCGCCTGCGCCCACCAGGCGCTCTTTGTGCCGGCGGTGCGCAAGTGGGCGCAGGACCACATCAACCGCGATTCCGAAGCCCTGCTCGACCAGATCCAGCACCGGCTGCTGCCCGCGCGCGGCATCATGGCCAAGCGCGACGAGATCCTGGTGACCGCTGGCGCACAGATGGCTTGCTATCTGCTGGCCAACGTGCTGCTTGATCGGAAGACAGTGGTGGGCATTGAGGAACCGGGCTATCCAGATGCACGAAACAACTTCATGCTGCGCACCGAGCATGTGAAGGCGCTGCCGATCGATACGGACGGCCTCATCGCCTCGCGCGCGATGGCACAGTGTGCCTATGCCTACGTGACACCCAGCCACCAGTGTCCCACAACCGTCACGATGCCGCTGGAACGCCGCCATGAGATCCTGGCCCTGGCCAGGAAGCATGACGTCGTGCTCTTCGAAGACGATCACGAGAGCGAACTGAACTTCTCCGGTCGGCCCCTGCCCGCGCTGAAGAGCCTCGACACTGACGGACGGGTGATCTACCTGGGTAGCCTGTCCAAGACCCTCGCTCACGGCTTGCGCATCGGCTACATCGTGGGGCCCGCCGAGCTGATCCGCGAGCTGCGGGCGCTGCGACGCCTGATCATCCGGCACACGCCCGCCAACAACGCACACACGGCCAGCCTGTTCATCGCGCAAGGGCACCATGATGCCTTCATCCGCAAGCTGAATGTCACCTACCGCGAGCGGCGCGAGCTGCTGACCCGGGCTTTTGCCAAGTACTTGCCAGCGTTCCACATCATGCCGTCGCAGGGTGGCTCGGGCGCCTGGATCCAGGGGCCGGCCGGCCTGAACTCGCAGGTGCTGACCGACGCCTGCGCGGCGCGCAGCGTGCTCATCGAGCCCGGCGACATCTTCTTCAGGAAATCATCCGTGGCGACGCAGTGCTATCTACGCCTGGGCTATGCCGCCATACCAGGCAACCTGATCGATGTCGGCGTCCAGGAGCTGGCACGGGCGTACGCGGGGCTGGGCGCCCACTAGGGGGTGTGCTGGCACGTCAGACCGTTGGCCCCAAGCGCACGCCCTCAGCGCTGACCGGCAATTCGCCGGGCTAGCAGCAGTCAGCCACGGTATCTACATAGCGTGCCGATGCGCCGTTTGGTGCTTGGTCGAACTCGAAAACCGCCTGCTACGAACCGTTAGCGCACCGGAATCATGATTTCGTTACGTCGATTCCAAGGCAGCGTGAAGGGATCGTTATAGCGCGCAATTTGGGGCTCTCCCGCGGATTGCAAACCCTGCGCTGCGATCCAGTCCCGGAGCTTGACCGTGTGCTCGCCAATCGATGCCTCGGTAGTGAAACCGCCAAATCGCACCACCGCCATTCGGTGCCGAGGCACCTCGCGAAGATTCACTGACGGATCAGCCGGCTTCGGCAGGCCGGTTGAGCGTACATCGTCGGGCATCACGAAGTGCAGGCGCCACTGATCGCCGCCAGCGGGCTCAACGGTGACCGGAGCCGTCATGGCGATCTTGATGGGCTTTCCATCGGGTCCGATGTTGCCGCCGAAAATATAGTTGGCGACGCGGCGAAAGCCCGCACGGCTTGCCTCGTCGAAACCGCCCTCGACGCGAGTCTCGGCGACAACAAAGCCGGGATAGTCGCGCAATTCAAAGTCACCGTCACGGCGCTCGATCGTGAAGGGGGGTTCGGCAACAGCCATCGCAGACTCCAGACTGGAAAAGAGCGCGACGATCGCGAGCGCGACAGCCATCAGTGTGCGCTTGAGCAGAGTTTTCATCGTGCAGCCTGTGAGGAGATTAAGTTGGATCAGGCAGATTGTCCCCCAGCAGGCCTTTTTGCATGGCGCGATGCCCAGGCTTGCCTGTCGGGAACCCGTCGTGAGAACCGCTGGCGCTGGCCTAGCGACAGGGCTACCGAGCGACCGCGTTGGCCGATCTGCCGAAGGTCATGGGCATTTCGCGCAGCAGCTTCCACGCCGCGTTCACCGACAAGCGCGTGTTCTTTACAGAGTGCCTGGACCTGTGGGCTACGCGCACGCTGGAACTGCTCAAGGATCAGCGCAGCGGTCTGCCTCTTATCGACGCCCTTCAGAAAGTCTTCGAGCGCAGTTTCGTCGACGTACAATGTTCAAAGTTCAACTGGGGCTGCATGCTGGTCAACAATGGCATCCGAGTCTTTTGCCGGCGCCGCTTGCCCGAGGCCCGGTACCTTCAGTCCATTGCCGCGACCATTTTCTTGGTCAGGAGTGCGATCGCATGAAGGCAACCGATACCGATGTCTTCGGCCGTTCTCAGGCGAGACGTTTTCCTGGCTTGCGCAGGAGTGGTGAATGACTGAAGACAAGGGCACCGTCAACCTCGCAGCCTTTTGGCTGGTGCTGCTGGCCGCAGCCGGGACGTTCGCGCTTACCATGGGCACGCGCCAAACCATGGCCCTGTTCCTGTCGCCGTTGAATACTGCCACCGGCCTGGGCCTAGCCAGCATCAGCCTAGCCTTCGCGTTCGGGCAGCTGTGGTGGGGGCTCACGCAGCCGTTTGCCGGCGCCATGGCAGACAAGATCGGCGCAGGGCGCGTGCTCTTCATCGGTACGCTACTCGTCGCGGTGGGTACGTTTATCACACCCTACATGTCCAGCACCTGGGGACTGATCCTGGCCATCGGTGTGCTTTCGGCAGGTGGGGCAGGCATGGCCGGGCCGGCCGTATTGATGGCGGCCACCACGCGCTTGATCCCACCCGAACGTCGGGGGCTGGCTGCAGGCATCGTTAACGCCGGCGGATCGTTCGGACAGTTCGCCTTGGCGCCCATTGCGGCCATGTTGATAGTGGGTATCGGTTGGGCCAACGCGATGCATGTCATGGGCCTGCTGGTGTTGCTGTGCTTGCCCGCTGCATTCCTGTTGCGCGGCAATGCGCTGCCGACCGCATCTGCTGGTCAAAAAGTCTTGAGTACGCGCGAAGCCATACGTGAGGCGTTTCGTAACCGCAGCTACCTGTTGCTGGGTGCGGGCTTCTTCGTCTGCGGCTTTCATGTGGCGTTTCTAGCCACGCACCTGCCAGGTGTCATTGCGTCTTGCGGGCTGCCTGCCGTTTGGGCCGGTTGGTCATTGGCCCTGTTGGGTTTTTTCAATATCGTGGGCAGCGTGGCCGCGGGCTGGGCCACGGGCCGATGGCGCATGAAGTCGCTGCTGTCGCTGGTCTATGCCATGCGTGCGTTGGCTGTGCTGGTGTTCCTGTTCGCGCCCAAGTCCGGCCCGGTTGTGCTGGCCTTCTCCGCGGTGATGGGGTTGACCTTTCTGTCGACTGTGCCTCCCACGGCGGGTCTGGTGGCGAAGTTCTTCGGGCCGGCAAATATGGCCACATTGTTCGGCATCGTGATGTTCTCGCACCAGATCGGCGGCTTTCTGGGGGCCTGGCTGGGTGGCCAGGTGTTCGAGGCTACCGGGTCGTACGACTGGATCTGGTACGTCGACATTCTGCTGGCTGTGGGTGCGGCGCTGATGCATCTGCCGATTCGCGAAGAGCCTTTGCGCCGCGCGGGCCCGGCGGGGAACCCCACTGCGTGAATAGGGCGCAGAGTTCCCGCGATGGAGCCTGACCGACCATCAAACTTGGAGAATCCTTGCAAGACCACAATCTTGCTTCGCAGGTAATTCACCAGGGTCAACGGCTTCAGGCTCGCCCATGTCGAGATGAACCAGGGCCACCCCATCGTTCTGCTCGACAGGCTGCTGGCCAGCCTGGGCTCAGTCGCTGCGCCTCGGAGGGCACCTAGACCCTGTTGGTAGCTCAACACGCCACCAAGACCGAGCGCAAAATTCCTACGTATTTAGCGGGATGGATCAGCTAGGATGAAGCCCTGAGCGATAACGCTGAGTTAAACGTCGAAACACCTTCCGCGCACTTGACCGCGACATGTTTAATGAGAGTGCCGGCCGGCTATTTCAAAGCTGACAATTCAGCGTTAAGGCGGTGTCAACAGTTGTATTGCCCTGTATGCAAAGCAGGTTTCGCGCAAATGAAATTCCACCCTCTATGACTTTTTTGCACAATGCGCACACAACCGAAACAAGGAGATTCTGATGGGCCAACCGGTGCCCCATAAGCCATTGGAAGGTATTCTGGTGGTGGCTTTGGAGCAGGCTGTCGCTGCGCCTTACTGCAGCAGTCGCCTGGCCGATGCCGGCGCGAGAGTGATCAAGATCGAACGCCCAGAGGGCGACTTCGCTCGTGGCTATGACGGGGCTGCGCACGGTGAGTCATCCTATTTCGTCTGGGTCAACCGCGGTAAGGAATCGATCGCACTGGATCTGAAGAATGCCGAGAGCATGGCGCTGCTCGAACGCCTGCTCGGGCAGGCCGATGTATTCATCCAGAATCTTGCGCCGGGCGCCACCATGCGCATGGGTATCGGCTCGGAAACGCTGCGGGAGCGGTATCCACGGCTAATCACTTGTGACATCAGTGGCTACGGTGAGTCAGGACCTCTCTACAAGATGAAGGCCTATGACCTTCTGGTACAGGCCGAGAGCGGTCTGATCGCTGTCACGGGTGCGCCAGGCCAGGGCGTGGAATCGCTCGGCCGTATTGGCGTATCGGTGTGTGACATCAATGCTGGCATGAATGCGCTGATCGGCATTCAGCAGGCGCTGCTGCAAAGGGAGCGGACCGGTCGCGGCTCCGGTATCTGCGTCTCGCTATTTGACTCCGCCGCCGAGCTGATGAGCGTGCCTTACCTCCAAGCCCGGTATGGTGGAAAGGAGCCGCAGCGAGTGGGCCTTAAACACCCCACCATTGCGCCCTACGGAGCCTTCACCTGCGCGGACGGCCGAGACATCGTGATCTCCATCCAGAACGAACGCGAATGGGCTGATTTTTGCCGCGATGTCTTGCATGCACCCGATCTGCCAAAGGATCCTCGGGCCGGCAGTAATGCGGCGCGGGTTGCGAACCGGACCTGGCTCGACGCAAAGGTGGCAGACGTGTTTGCTCGTCTGACCAGTGCAGAGGTGATCGATCGGCTGACGACCGCGCAGACCGCGTTCGGCAATGTCAACGGCGTTCAGGACCTTATCGCCCATCCCCAGTTGCGCACCCGGCGCATGCCTGTGGATGCTAAGGCGATCGAGGTGCCGGCCCTGCCCTGGATCACTGAATGGGACACCGACGAATACCCTCCAGCCCCTGCCATCGATCAGCATGGCGATGCGCTGCGCGAGGAATTTGGCTCGCCGGACATCGACAATATTCTCAGCGCGCACCATTCGCCTCAGAACGCCTGATGCCGAGACTTTGCTGTTCTTATTGAGTGGCCCCAGGTTGTCCGGATACATCCAGACGGTTGGGATTTGCGTGTTCAAACGCCACGGCAACCATGCTGTCGATGAGCCCTGTTGGCGTACTTTAGACAAACACTTACCCTCTGTGCACATGATCCTGCCGACGCAATGAGTGCTCCGCTTGCGGTTCAGCTGTACGAATTGCCTGGCACCGGTTGATCGCGTACTTTCAATGAGGCGAATTCGGGTGCAGAAGCCGTAGCAGCATTGACAGCGCTTCACCGTCGGTTTACCGTGCCCGCATAGCCTGCAGCCGCAGGCGTCTTATGGGGTTCCCTTTTATGATTCTCGGAAAAAGTATCCGACTGAGCCCCAGCATCATCTCTATATTTTTGCTGCTCATGGTGCCCGCATTTGTGGCGCTCATCATTTTCGTCTACCTGTTTAATGAGCGTACGGCGACAAGCACATCAAGGAGCCTGATCGATCGATTCAAGCTCGAGGCAGTGCTTAGTGTAAACGAGCTCATCAATCCCATGAGGGTGCTGGTCAGTTCTGCTGCCTCTCTGGGCAATGTAGACCCCAATTTTTTTGCGATCGACGGGTCATGGGACTACTT
>JBDLQY010000062.1:0-4135 GCA_039800325.1 Pseudomonadota bacterium
AGATGCAGCCCTATGAGGTACCCCTGCCGTGGGCACAGGCCAGCACGACCTCCGACGGCGGCTACGCACTGTCAGTGCCTGATGAAGGCAGCTACCGCGTACAGGCCACCAAGTCGCTGACTACGCTGGAAACCGGCAGCGTCATCAGCGCTGCCGACGCGCTGGCCGCACTCAAATTATCGGTGGGTATCAACCCCAATAGCGACCCGGATGGCACAGGCCCCCTAACGGCACCTCCCGTATCGCCGTATCAGTATCTGGCGGCCGATGTAAACGGTGACGGCCGTGTGAGTGCGGCTGATGCGCTGGCTATTCTCAAAATGGCTGTCAGGCGCAGCGATGCGCCGGCGCGCGAGTGGCTGTTCGTTAATGAATCACATGACTTCTGGAATGAAGCTGCATCCAATGGGGGCGCCTTCATAACTAGTCGAAGCTCGGTACCTAAAGAAGGCGTGATGCCCAGGACCGTAGACATTCAAGATGGCACAACGCTCAATCTGGTGGCGGTACTGAAGGGCGATGTCAACGGCAACTGGACTGCTCCCCAGGGCAGCAGTGCGTTGCCTGACAGCTATTTCTACGACTTGGTTGCGTCCAGCACGCTTAGGTCACACATTACGCAGTTCGGGTTACCCGTCATCGGATGATAGCGGCCGCCCTTGCTCAATCCAGGCTTGAGCTTCGGCCGAGGTCACCCGATACCGCGCGCAGTTGTAAGGCGAAAGCGCATCGAGTTCGTCCTTGAGCATCGCCCTGAACAAATCTTTTTCGTGCGTCAACACGCCGATCTCAGCGATCACCCGCTGAATCGGCTGAGCCTGTCTGACAATTCGCTGCACGGCATGTGTCAGGTGCTCGCGATGCCGCACGCGGAAGGCATCGGGCGCACCCATTGCCTCCAGAATCACCTGGTACTTTTGAATCGAGCGACGATAGGTCCAGGCAAAGAGTTCGCTGGCGATGGTGAGGTCGCGCAGCTCGTAGATGCCCAGCATGGCCTTGCTGTAGTCAGGCGGATCAACATCGATAAAGGTCAAGGGCGCCGAGTTATAAAGCATGAGTGGAATGTTGGCAGCCAGTCGGCTCGTGCGTTTGTTGCCATCTTCAAAAGCCTGCAGATAGGCCAGATGTACCCACAGAAAAAAAGCGGCCTCGACGGAGTTCTTGATGAGCTGTGCTTTGGCGATGATGACCGAGAGCAGCTCTTCAAGAAGCTGCGGCACCTGCCATGGAATATAGGTCGTGTCGGAGATGTTGACGATCTTCGTGCGAATCGCGCCCAGACCGGTCGGGCCATCGAGCAGGTCTTGCATGAGCAGTGCCTGCAGGTTGCGAATGACACCGTCGGTCAAGCCGTAGCTGGGCACTGCATCGACCAGAAACTCAATGGCGCGCTTGTGGTTAAGCAGCATGACGCTCTCCCGGTCACTGGGCGCGGCGCCGCTTTTGAATAGCTCTGCCGTTGCCAGCCGGCTATAGGTATTGCCCTCGAGTCTCGAAGATGACCATGAAAGGTCGATGAGAAGCTGCTCGAGTACCTTGCGCGCATAGGTGCCCGCGGCCTGCTGACCCACCATCGTACCTTGCTGCGCGAGCGTCTCAGCCAGCGTGCGCGGCAACATAGACGAATCGTTTGGAACGTAGGTGTCGACGAAGTGCCGCTGATAGGTGACAGGCTGACGCGCGCCCAGCGGTCGATTCAGTTGAGCAAGCACCGCGCGGGCGTGGATCGACCATGGCGGTGATCCTTGAGCCGACCCGGTGTGGCCTGCATGATCGCTTGTGTTCGCGGGCTCGCGCACTTGAAGATGACCGGGCGCGATGCGGTATCGGGTAGCGCGGGCCTTGCCGGCGCGGACGAGTGCCCTGTCCTTGACGAGGCGGCTGAGCAGGCGGCCGACCGTTGCATAGCTTGCGCCCACGCGGGCGTGAATCTCAGACGACGAGAGACCATCAAGGCCGGCTGCCAACGCGGCTTTGACGGTGGCAAGAATCTCGTCGGCGATGAGCGCACGTCGCATTGAGAAGATTTTTATTATCTATTCAATAATTGATAAGATAGCACAATCTCCGCAGAAATCTTCGCAAATAGCAGGTCTGCAAGCTGGGTGACTATTGTCAATGCATCGCAATTGCAATACAATTCGCAGATGAAGACCGCAACGCTTCCGTCAGTTCGCGTCGAACCTGAGTTTCGCTCCGAGGTTGAGGCTGTCCTCGGTGATGGCGAGACCCTTTCGCAATTTGTCGAACTGTCGGTTCGGGCTGGCGTCGAACGCCGACGGGCTCAGGCTGAATTCGTCGCGCGTGGACTGCGCGCCCGCGACGAAGCACGCCGCACGGGTGACTACGTCGATGCGGATGACTTTGTCGCAGGGCTTCAGCGCCAGCTCGATGCCGCGCGGGTGCATATGACCGAGTCTGCAAAGTCGCGCGAGTGACTTTCCGGGTTCGCCTTACTCGCGAAGCCGAGGCCGATCTCAGTCGCCTTTTCACGTTCGTCGTTCAGCGTGAACTGGCGCGAGACGGCGGAGACCTGAGGCTGGCCGAGCAGGCCCTAGCCGCGATTCGTGCGGGCTTCGCAACGCTCCAGACTTCGCCCTTCACATGTCGAAAAGCCGGACAAAGTCCATTCCTACGGGAGTTGATTATTCCATTCGGTCGCTCCGGCTTCGTTGCGCTGATTGAGATCGAGTCGGAAACCGATGTGGTGGTGGTCGCCGTGCGCCACCAGCTTGAAGACGACTATTACTAGGGGCTGAACGCTGGGCACACGAGTCTGTAGTGGTGCCTGTAATTTCTCCGTGGCGATCAGCGGACCTATAAAACCTGCAGAGCGACATAATAGTTGCCGAAGGTATCGGCAGCACCGCCCCAGACTCCGCCTGAATGCAACGCGCCGACCAGGTGTCCCAGGCCACCGGGCGTTGCTGTCCATGGCCCATCGCTGCTGGGCCACCCTTGCGGAATGCCGGCCACACCGGTGCTTGTACCTGTTCCATTGTAGGCATCCCAAATGGCAGTGAGGTCGTTATAGGGGCCGGTCGTGCCGTTGCTTGTGGTCCCAGCGTCGGTATAGGTGGTACCTGGCCATGGGGTCTGGTAAGCCGTACCCGCAGCAATTTCAGAACTGACGCCACCTTCGCCATTGAGGGTTGGCAGCGCCACTCGCACACCATTGATCGTGCCGTAACGGTAGGTGTCGGTAGTGCCGAATCGGCCATCCGCATTGGCGACCGTGGTGTTGCTCACGCCGTTAATGTCTTGGTTGAAAAGGCCGTCCAAGACGTCATGCGAAGTCCAATCACCAGGGTCAGAGGTACTGCCATCTAAGGCGCTGCCATCCTTGTCGCGGTCCCAGTAGTAGAACCACTTGCCCTCGACCTGCACCGGCGCGATCAGCTGGCCGTAGCTGCCCAGGTCGATGGCGGCCGGTCTCGGTGTGATCTGCAGATCGAGCTGGGTGTGATCCCAATAGTAGGTGCCGCCACGATGCACGGCCACCGAAATCATCGCGCCAGGAGCCAGGATCTGACCGCCAAGAAAAAGGGTAGTGCTCGATGGCGTTGCTGTCGTGCCCGGGCTCTCGTCCAGGGATCCTTGAAGCAAGACATTAGGAGTGCTGCTGACTGAATCCGAAGTGGTTACCAGGTAGGTGATACCGTCGTCGCTGGCGGTCTGCGAACTGGCTCCAAAGCTCATCAAGGTATCGCCCACCAGGCTCAAGCTGCCCGTCAAATCAACGGTGACGTTCGATGCAGTGGTGTTCTTCCAGGCCACGACGATGGCTTTACCAGTACCGTCAGCGTCAGCCCTGTCTGGATGAATCAGGAGCGTCCCATTCGACTGCCGTTGCACAAAGGGGTAGTCGCCAGCGGCCCCGTTTCCGTCCCACTGGTTGAGTGATATCAGACCGTTTCCGCCGGTATCCCAATCGCTCAGAAGCTGCAGATTTGAGAGGTTCGAACTCGAGTAGTCGGCCGAAAAGTATTGCCAGATGTTATTGGCGCTCTGGGCCGTAGGGCCGGCGATGAAGTCCTTGGCGGCGTCGAAGCGGGTGTCTACGACTGGCAGGGCGCTCGCGTCGATGTTGGGAATGTTTCCGCTGTATGCGAAGGCATTGCCCGCCGAATCG